>JAHXHR010000001.1:0-33719 GCA_025656505.1 Candidatus Thiodiazotropha sp. (ex Epidulcina cf. delphinae)
ACCCGATATGAGCGTTTAGCCATTACTTATCAAGCCATGCTCAGTTTGGTAGCCACTGTTATTTGGCTTAATTGAGAACGCCCCCTAGTATCTCAAGTTTCGGCGTTCGTCCTGTTCCCATATTCTACGAGCTTCGTAGGGTGAGGCTCTGCCGCACCGTAACTTGAAGTCCTGGAACCCAAGGTATTGGTCAAGGGGGCGCAAAGTGAAAAACCCCCTCATAGCAAACAGGAGCGCAACCCGGCATGGTGCGGCAGGGGCGGCACCCTGCGCCCTGTTCACAACATAGAACACGGAAACGAGTTGAATTTGAACTCCGAAACTTGAGCTGGTATTTCGAGGGAAAAAACCCCGGCGCTCGTTCCTTGGACGCCGGGATCTTATGTCGCACTGATTGGTTGGCAAAAGGTTTCGGTCCGTGGACGTCCCTGTTCATTTCGTGTCTCCCTGACATCCCTATATGCGACGTGTTTAAGTCTAGGTGAACAACCTCGGATAGTATGTAGGTTTGTTCCCGTTTTGGGGTAGGCTTTTTCTGACATGGATTCGTTGACCGGCTTGATTCCGTTGTCGCTCTTTTGAAACAATCCCCACCTTTAGTCGAATTGACACCGCAAACCGACTACCCACTCCCAGAGGAATCACCGATGTCGTTGATCAGAGCATTTCCCGGATTGCGACCCGCCGAGGGGCGGGCCGCAGATGTTGCCGCACCGCCCTATGACGTGATGAACGAGGCGGAGGCGCGTGAGATGGCTCAAGGGCGTCCCTGGAGTTTTCTGCATATTTCCAGGCCTGAGATAGACCTCCCCGAGGGCGCCGACCCCTATGCGCCGCAGGTGTATGCCAAGGCGGCTGAAAATCTGCATAAAATGCAACAGGATGGGATCTTGGTGCGCGATGCCAAGCCCTGCTACTACGTCTACCGACTGACCATGGGCTCCCACACACAGACAGGTCTGGTGGCAGCCGCTTCTGTTGATGCCTATGACAATAACCGCATCAAGAAGCATGAATTCACCCGCCCGGCCAAGGAGGACGACCGGGTCCGCCAGATCGATGTACTGAATGCCCAGACCGGACCGGTGTTCCTGGTCTACCCCAGCACGGCCGCTGTCGATACCCTGTTGAGTCAGGCTTCGCAGTCCCGTCCCAATATGGATGTCACTGCCGGGGATGGTGTGCGCCACCGGATTTGGATCTTGGATGATGACACCCTGGTGGCACGCTTGACTCGGGAGTTCGAGTCCATGGGCGCACTCTATGTGGCCGACGGTCACCATCGCTCCGCCGCGGGTTCACGGGTGGGCGCGTCGCGCAAAGCCGCCAACCCAGACCATACCGGTGAGGAGTCGTATAACTATTTTCTGAGCGTCATCTTTCCGCACAATCAAATGCAGATCCTCGATTACAACCGGGTGGTCAAGGATCTGAACGGACTCGATACAGCGGCCTTTCTCGTACGTGTGAAAGAGTCCTTTCTGGTCGAATCCAGTCAGCAACCCGTCAAACCGGGTGAGACGGCGGAATTCGGCATGTATCTGGATCGACGCTGGTACCGTCTGCGTCTCGACCCGGCGCGTATTCCAAGCGATGATCCGGTAGCCAGGCTGGATGTGAGTCTATTGGCGGATAATCTGATCGAACCTATACTCGGTATTTCCGATCCACGCCGCGACGGCCGAATCGATTTCGTCGGCGGTATCCGAGGCCTCTCGGGTTTGCAGCAACGGGTCGATTCGGGAGAGATGGCGGTGGCCTTTTCTCTTTTCCCCACCGCTATGGAAGACCTGATGGCGGTTGCGGATGCCGGGGAGGTGATGCCGCCCAAGTCGACCTGGTTCGAGCCGAAGCTGGCGGACGGGTTGGTAAGTCACGTACTCGATTGATGCCGGTAGCGAAGAAAAGAGCATGGTAACCACCACCAGCAGTCTGCCCGAAGGGGATAGCGCCGATGCGGCCGTAGTAACGCACTGGCTGGCAATGCTGCCGGTCGAGTTCGACGAGCAGGACCGCCTGTTCTTGCGCAAGGCTGCCGATCTTGCCCTGGCGGCGAATCCCGAGAGACGCATCTCGAGCGGTGAAACCCAATTGAGGCATGCCCTCTCCGTGGCCGAGGTCCTGGTCGGTCTGCGCATGGACAGGGAGACCTTGGCGGCGGCCATGTTACAGGGGGTGCTCAAGGCATCATCGATCGGTATCAAGACGCTCAGGAAAAGGCTTGGAGAGAATACCGCGCATATGGTGGACGATCTGGCGCGTATCGGCCTGTTGACCGATCTCTCATCCGAGGTCTCACTGGAGGATGAGGAGGAACATGCGGAGAATTTGCGCCGTCTGCTGCTGGGGATCGCAGAGGATGTGCGGGTGGTATTGGTCGTGGTGGCGGAGCAGCTCCACCTGATGCGCTCTGCGCGTGGACTTCCCCAGGAGTTGAGACACCGTCTGGCCAAGGAGACCCGGGAAATCTACGCCCCTCTTGCCAACCGGTTGGGTATCTGGCAAGTGAAGTGGGAGCTGGAAGACCTGGTGTTGCGTTTCCTCCGCCCCGACGAATACAAGCGTATCGCCGGTCAGCTCGACGGTCGACGGGCCGATCGGGAGGCGTTCATCAGAGAGGTCATCGACCTGCTGCGGGAGAAGTTTCTTGCTGCGGGCGTCAATGCCGGAATCAGCGGACGGCCGAAGCACATCTATAGCATATGGCGAAAAATGCAACGTAAAGCGGTGGATATCGAACAGATTTTCGATCTCCGGGCGGTGCGGGTGTTGGTGCCTGATATCGCTCAGTGCTATGCCGCGCTCGGTGTGGTGCATGGGCTCTGGAAACACATTCCCGGCGAGTTCGACGACTATATCGCCACCCCCAAGGTCAATCTCTATCAATCGATCCACACCGCTGTGATCGGCCCGGAGGAGAAGACCCTGGAGATCCAGATTCGCACCCCCGATATGCACCACCATGCGGAGTTGGGCGTGGCCGCCCATTGGCGCTACAAAGAGAATGCCAAGCAGGATAGCGATTTCGAACGGCGTATCGTGAAAATGCGTCAGTGGTTGCAGAGGAAGGGGGAGGGTGAAGAGGGTGCTGATCTGTTGGATGGGTTGGATACGGAGATGGAGGCAACCCGCATCTATGTCCTGACGCCTGTGGGTAAGGTGGTCGAACTGCCCAAGGGCTCGACCCCGCTCGATTTTGCCTATACCATCCATACGGACATCGGTCATCAGTGTCGGGGAGCCCGGGTGGACGGCCATATCGTGCAGTTGAACCGTTCCCTGCGCAGTGGCGAAACCGTCGAGATCCTGACAGCCAAGAGCGGGACTCCCAGTCGGGACTGGATCAACCCGCATCTGGGTTATCTGCATAGCTCCAGGGCCCGCAACCGGGTCAAACAGTGGTTCAAGCATCTCGATTATGGGCATCATGTAGAGTTGGGGCGCGCTGCCCTTGAGCGTGAAATGATCCGACTATCGATAAGCGAAAAGCCGGATTTGAGTGCGGCGGCGGCGAAACACAATCTGCAGCATGCCGAGGATGTTTATGCGGCGATCGGCAGGGGCGATCTGTCGCCGATCCAGGTGGCGGGCCTTGGCGGCAGGGAGAAGCCTGGGAGGCGCACGAAGCCCGTCCCGACGATGCCCCGCAAGCAGGAGGCGGTCAAGGGCGAAGTGGTGGTGGCCGGCGTCGATGACCTGATGACCGGCTTGGCGCGGTGCTGCAAACCGGTTCCCTATGATCCGATCATCGGTTTTGTCACCCGGGGTCGGGGAGTCACCGTGCATCGGCGAGATTGCCCGAATATTCGCGCCCTGCAGGAGGAGGAGGGAGAACGCCTGGTCAACGTGCATTGGAGCGATGGACTGCCCGATACGCAATATGCGGTGGATTTTCTGGTGGTCGCCGGCGATCGAAAGGGGTTGTTGAGGGATATCTCTTCCATCCTTACCAATGACGATATCGACGTCATCGGCGTCAATACCAACAGCGATCGCAAGACCGACTCAGCCAGTATGCGTTTTACCGTCGAGGTTCGGAATATGGAACAACTCAGCCGGCTGTTGTCGAAAGTGGAACAGTTGCCGGATGTGAACTTGGTCAAGCGATTGCTATGAATCGGCGGGTATTCGTGTTTACTAACCCGAGGAGTGCTACAGTGGCGTTACGATGCCTTGCCGTGGGTCGGCACACTACGGCTGAATGTCATCCAATCATCTTTCAGGTTAGCACAATTGCCGGCCAGCCTTGGCGGGGCTAAACTAACGCCTTGTTATTTTATGTGTTTTTTCTTCTCCTGTGTCCACGGTTAAGTATTGCGAAATACCTGTCTTGGTTAAAGAAACGATTAAAACAAACCTTCTGGACCTCGATCTGAAAGGAATGGAGGCGCTCGTCCTCGGATTGGGCTTCAAGGCATTCCATGGGCGCAATGTCTTCAAATGGATTCACAAACACGGCGTCAGGGACTTTGTCGCCATGACCGACATCTCCAAGCGTCTGCGTGAGCGATTGCAGCAAGTGGCGGAAATCGCTGTGCCGAATACGGCATTCGAACAACCCGCACGGGACGGCGCCCGCAAGTGGGTCATCGAGTTGCAGGACGGCCAGCGTATTGAGACGGTCTGCATACCGGACGATAGCCGGAACACCATCTGCGTCTCCTCCCAAGTGGGATGCGCTCTCGATTGCGCTTTTTGTTCCACCGCCCGGCAGGGTTTCAATCGCAACCTCAGTGTGGCGGAGATCATCGGCCAGGTATGGATCGCCAGCCGTGAACTCGGTGCTGCACCGAGCAATATCGTGATGATGGGGATGGGTGAACCGCTGGCTAATATCGATGCCGTGGTGACAGCGATGAACATCATGCAGGACGATCTGGCTTACATGGTCTCCAAATACCGGGTTACCGTCAGCACAGCGGGGATAGTACCGGCGCTCAACAGACTGCGTGAGCTGAGCGACGTCAGCCTGGCGGTGTCACTGCATGCGCCGGATAATGCCTTACGGGACAAACTGGTGCCGATCAACCGGAAATACCCCCTGGAAGCGCTGATTCCCGCCTGTCGTGAATTTGTCAGGGGAGATAAACGGCGTAAAGTGACTTGGGAATATGTCATGCTCGATGGCGTCAACGATAGTCTACAGCATGCCAAGGCATTGATTCGTCTGCTCGAAGGGACGCCTTCCAAGGTCAACCTGATCCCTTTCAATCCCTTTCCCGGCGCCTCCTATCAGGCATCGCCCGCAGATCGGGTCGAGGCATTTCGTCAGCGGCTTAAGCGCTCGGGGCTTATCGCCACCACGCGCAAGACTCGGGGCGATGATATCGATGCCGCCTGTGGCCAACTGGTCGGTAAGGTCAGGGATCGCAGTAGCAGAGAATTGCGCTTGGAGAGACCGGACAATCTCAAGCTGGGTATCACATGAATTCAATCGGTGGTTATCGACTCTTCGGCGCTTTGCTGCTTTCGCTGCTTCTTATCGGCTGTGCGTCACAGGAAAAAATGACCGATGCTACCGGCAACCTGGGACGGGAAAAGCGTACCAGTCCGGCGAAGATCTATGTCGAGATGGGAATGGCCTATATGCGCGACGGCCAATCGGCCGTGGCCATGCAAAAGCTGAAAAAGGCGATTGCCGTGGATGATGATTTTCCTGAGGCCCACAATGTCATCGCCATCCTTTACGAGCAGTTGGGGGAGAGCGATTTGGCCGGAGTGCATTATGACCGGGCGGTAGAGCTTGACGGCCGTGATCCTTACATCCGCAATGCGCGCGGTAGTTACTATTGCCGGCGAGGCAGGTTTGAAGCGGCGGCTCAGGAGTTTCAGCAGGCGCTGTCCAACCCGCTCTATCCGACCCCTTGGGTGGCCATGACGAACGCGGGGTTGTGTGTCGAACGCGCCGGGGAAAGGGCCGAGGCGGAGGACTTCTACCGACAAGCCCTTACCGCCAATCCGCAATATCCCACGGCGTTGTTTCAAATGGCGGAATGCTCTTTGCAACAGCAAAAGGATCTGTCCGCCCGCGCCTATCTGGAACGTTATCACAGTGAGCTTCAACCCTCTGCCGCATCCCTTTGGCTTGGTGTGCAGATCGAGAAACGATTGGAGGATCGGCGCAAAGCGGCTGAATACAAAGGCAGGCTGCTCAGGGAGTTCCCGGATGCCCCTGAGATCCAAATGCTCTACGAAGCAGAAAGACGGCAATGAATGTCTCAAGCAAAGATGAGAATCAACCCTCCACCGGTTCCACCGAGGGGCCTGGTTCACAGTTACGCAAGGCGAGAAAGCGCCAGGGGTTGGAGCAGACCGAGATGGCGACCCAACTGCACCTCAGTCAGGCGATGATCGAGGCCCTGGAGTCGGATAATTACGAAAAGCTGCCGAAACCGGTCTTTGTTCAAGGTTACTTGCGCAACTATTCCCGCCTGCTGGGGGTTAATGAAGATGCCGTGATCGAGGCCTATCAGCGTCTGTTACCCAGCACGGATGAGAAGCCCATCTCCAAGAGTCAGGACGGAAAGTTGAGCAAAGGGCTGCATAGCGGCCATGGTGTCATGCGTCTGGTGACTTGGGGTATCTTGCTGTTGTTGGTGCTGATGCTGTTTTTTTGGTGGCAGACCCGTGTGGAACTGGAAGAGCCGGCGCCCGCCCCGGCAGGGAGTCAATTTCCGCAGCTGCCCCAGGATAGCCCTGCCGGTCAGCTTGACTTGACCCCGCTTGCCGAAGAGGAAGCGGTGATCTTCTCCACGCCGGTGGAGGAAGCGCCACAGGCGATGGACAGCGAGATAGAGGAGCCGGCGGTAACGGCCGAGGTCGAGTCGCCAATTCCTGAAGAACGTTTTCAAGCGCCGCTTGAAATCGAGGCGCCTGCCCCAGTCATCGAGACCGCCCAACCACGGGAAGCGGTCACCGAAGAGGTCGTGGCGCCCGTCTCGAAACTACTGGTGTTCGAGTTTACCGACGCTTGCTGGACAGATGTCCGGGACCGGGACGGCAAGGTGCGCATCATCGGTGAGATGCGATCAGGGATACAGCGCACCTTGAGTAGCCGGTTGGGGCCGTTTAACGTGGTATTGGGCAATGCCCCTGCCGTTAGATTGACGGTCGACGGCCAACCCTTCGACCTTCAGCCGTTCATACGTGGCAAGGTGGCGCGCTTTACCTTGGATCCTGCCCGGTTGTAGCTCAAGCCTAAGGTTCCGTGGTACTCTTCACCGCTTTATCCAAACCGGCCTAGTTTCACGCCCGATTCCATAAAACCGATGACGAAGCAGATCCAAGCCATACGCGGGATGAAAGATATCCTGCCGCAGCAGACCCCTCTCTGGCAGTTCCTGGAAGATCGGGTTCGTTCAGTACTCAGTCGCTACGGTTATGCCGAAATCCGTATGCCCGTGGTGGAAATGACCGAGCTGTTCAAGCGCTCCATCGGCGAGGTGACGGATATCGTCGAGAAGGAGATGTATACCTTTGCCGGTCGCAATGGTGACAGCCTCACCCTGCGCCCCGAGGGTACCGCAGGTTGCGTGCGCGCCGGTTTGGAAAACGGTTTGATCTTCAACCAGACCCAACGGCTGTGGTATCAGGGTCCGATGTTTCGCCACGAGCGACCTCAGAAGGGGCGATATCGTCAGTTCCACCAGATCGGTGTCGAGACGTTCGGATTGGCCGGGCCGGATACCGATCTCGAACTGATCCTGATCACCGCCAGGATCTGGCGGGAACTGGGTCTGCACGGGCTCGAGCTTCAGCTCAACACCTTGGGTACCGCAGAGGAGCGAGGTCACTACCGCGATCAACTGGTGAGCTATTTCCAGGCGCGTATCGACGAACTGGATGAGGACAGCCGGCGCAGGCTGGGGAGCAATCCGCTGCGCATTCTGGATAGCAAGAACCCGCAGATGGTCGCGGTGGTAGAGGATGCTCCCACCCTCATGGCGCATCTCGGAGAAGTATCGTTGCAGCACTTCGAGCGCTTGCGTCAGGGACTCGATGCCGCAGGGGTGAGCTATGTGCTGAATCCACACCTGGTGCGAGGCCTGGACTACTATAGCCGGACGGTCTTCGAATGGGTGACTGACAGTCTCGGCGCACAAGGGACGGTATGCGCCGGTGGGCGCTACGACGGACTGGTCGAGCAGTTGGGCGGTAAGTCAACCACAGCGGTCGGTTTCGCCATCGGCCTGGAAAGAGTGATCGCCATGTTGGAGAGCACCGACCTGACAGAACGTCTCTGCGGACCCGATGTCTATCTGGTGATGATGGGGGAGGCGGCTGCCCGTGAAGGCATTCAGCTAGCGGAACGGTTGCGCGATGCGCTGCCCGAACTGCGCCTCGTCTGCCATTGTGGGGGCGGTGGTTTTAAGAACCAGCTAAAAAAGGCGGATAAAAGCGGTGCCCGGTACGCGCTTATTCTGGGTGAGGATGAACTTGCCCGAAACGAAATCGGTTTTAAACCGCTACGCGGTGAAGGCGAGCAACAGCAACTGGGCATAGCGCACCTGCAAGCCAGGCTTGCACAAGCGGTAGTCCGCGCGAATGATATTGACCCGGCGACCTAATAGGTTGCATTCAGTTAAGAAAACAGTGAGTTTGAAAGGTTACATGCGATGAGCGTATATCAGACCGAAGAAGAACAGGTTGAGGCCATTAAACGCTGGTGGAAGGAGAACGGCGCCTCGGTGATCGGCGGATTGGTCATCGGACTTGGCGGTGTTTTCGGCTGGCAGGCCTGGGGCAGCTACCAGAATCGTGTCGGCGCAGAAGCCGCCCTCGCCTTCAACCAGATGGTCGTGGCGGTAGAGCGGCGAGACAGCGCCTCCGCTGTCAAACAGGCAGAGTTGATGAGGGAGAATTTTGACGGCAGCAGCTATGCCGTATTTGCTGCGTTGGCGGAGGCGAGATTAAAGCTCGACGAGGGCGACCGGGCTGCAGCGAAGTCCCGGCTCGAAGGGGCGAATCAGCAAGCCGATCATCCCGCGTTGAAACAGCTCGTGCAGCTCAACCTAGCCAGAATCCTCCTCGATGAGGGGGAACTTGACGCCGCCGGTGAGCTAGCCGGTTCCGGTGAAGGAGGATTTGCCGGCGAATTCGCCGTATTACGAGGGGATATCGCCTTAGCCAAGGGTGACAAGGCATCGGCTGTGGCGGCCTATACCCAGGCGATGACCCTGGAGGTCGGCAATCGCAGTCTGCTGCAGATGAAGCTCGACGATCTGGCAATAGCAGCCCCTTGAGGCGGAGATGAGGCTGATTCCGCGCTGGCCCCTCCTTTTATTACTCGCAGGTTGTAGTGTCTTCAGCGGAAAAGACAATGCAGATCCCCCTGCGGAACTGGTCGGGCTTGAGGAGGGGCTGCGCATCGAGATACTTTGGGAAAAGAGTCTGGAGGGCGCCGGCGAGACCTTGCTTAAACTGGCTCCGGTGATCAGTGACGGTGTGTTGTATATCGCAGAGCCGTCCGGCGAGGTCTTCGCACTCGATCCCCAAACTGGAGAGAAACGCTGGTCGGTGGATACCGAAAGCCCGCTCAGCGGCGGTCCAGGGGTCGGTAACGGTTTACTTGCACTGGGCACCCTGGAGGCGGAGCTGATTCTATTGGGGGCGGAAGACGGGGCGGAAAGATGGCGTAAGCGTGTCAGCAGCGAAGTGCTGTCGAGTCCGGCCATCAACGACGGGCGTGTGGTCTGCCGCACCACGGATGGCGGTGTGGCGGCCTATGCAACCGACACCGGTGAAAAACGCTGGCTCTATGATCGCAGTGTCCCGGTGCTGACCCTGCGCGGTGACAGTTCACCACTGATCAGCGGATCCCAGGTGTTGGTGGGTTTTGCCGGCGGAAAACTGCTGGGGCTCTCCCTGGATGCCGGACTGGTGGCTTGGGAGGCGGTGATCTCAACACCTCAGGGTCGAACCGAACTGGAGCGGGTTGTGGATATCGATGCCGATCCCAAACTGGTGGAGGGGACCGTCTATGTGACTGCCTTCCAAGGTGAAGTAGCGGCTGTCTCCGAGTCCAGCGGTGTCGTGCTGTGGCGGCGCAGTATCCCATCCCATGCCGGGTTGGATGCCAACTGGCGTCAGCTCTTTGTCAGCGACGATGCAGATCATATCTGGTCTCTGGATGCCACCAACGGCGCGACATTGTGGCAGCAGAAGGCGTTGCATGCGCGCAGACTCTCCGCGCCCGCCATCCTGGACGACTATCTTGTGGTGGGTGATTTCGAAGGCTATCTCCATTGGCTGGCCCAGGAAGACGGACGCCAACTGGCGCGAGTCAAAGTCGGCAGCGAGGCGATACGTCTCAAGCCCCTGGTCAAGGACGATATTGTTTATGTACTGGATGAGGGGGGGACCCTGAGTGCCCTGAAGGCCTATCCGGTTGAGGCCGAGTCGCATTGAGATGTTGCCGGTCATCGCCCTGGTCGGGCGCCCCAATGTGGGTAAGTCCACGCTATTCAATTGCCTGACCCGCAGTCGTGATGCCCTGGTGGCCGATCAGCCGGGATTGACCCGGGACCGTAAGTACGGCACGGGTAAGCTGGGCAAGCACCCCTATGTCGTTGTCGATACCGGCGGTATCAGCGGCAATCAAATAGGCATAGATGCATTGATGGAGCAGCAGGTCAGGCAGGCCATCGGCGAGGCTGATCACATCCTCTTTCTGCTCGACGCCAAAGAGGGGTGCAGCGCCGGCGACGAGATGATCGCCCAGGAGCTTCGCCGTAGCGGCAAGCCTGTCACCCTTGCGGTCAACAAGAGTGACGGGATGGAGGCGGACCTGGCGGCCGGCGACTTCTATCGTTTGGGGTTCGGCGACCCCCAAGCCATCGCGGCGGTGCATGGGCGAGGGGTGCGCAATCTCATCGATCAGGTGCTCGATTCCCTGCCGCCGCAGCAACCCGAGGCGGCGCCTGAAGAGCAGGGAATTCAGATAGCCGTGGTCGGTCGTCCCAACGTAGGCAAATCGACCCTGGTCAATCGCCTGTTGGGCGAGGAGCGGGTGGTCGCCTTCGATCAGCCGGGCACCACCCGGGACAGCATCGCTATCCCTTTCACCCGTAACGACAGCCGCTATACCCTCATCGATACCGCCGGCGTCAGGCGTCGGGCGCGTGTCAGGGAGGTGATCGAGAAGTTCAGCATCATCAAGACCCTGCAATCCATCGAAGCGGCCAATGTAGTGCTCCTGGTCGTGGATGCCCGGCAGGGCGTCGGCGAGCAGGACGCCACCCTGGCGGGGCATGTGCTGGAGAGCGGCAGAGCGCTCATCCTGGTGATCAACAAGTGGGACGGCCTGTCACAGGATCAACGGGTGTGGGTCAAGAAAGACATTGAGCGCAAGCTCCCTTTCCTCAATTTCGCCCAACACCATTTCATTTCCGCCCTGCACGGTTCAGGCGTTGGGGATCTGTTCGGGCTGATCGATCAGGTCTATGCCAATGCCATGCGCGATCTCTCCACTCCGGAGCTTACCCGGTTGCTGGAGGCGCTGGTGCAGGAACATCAACCCCCGTTGGTGCATGGACGGCGCATTAAACTGCGCTATGCCCACCAGGGGGGTAAGAACCCACCGCTGATCATTATTCACGGCAATCAGACAGAGCAGGTGCCGGACGGTTATAAGCGTTACCTGATAAGCCGTTTCCGCAAAGCGCTGAAGTTAAAGGGGACACCGATCCGTATCGAATTCCGTAGTGGCGGGAACCCCTATCAAGGCAGGACGAATAAGCTCACCGACCGGCAGATCAGGAAGCGGCAAAGACTCAAAAAGTTCGTCAAGCGCAAAGGTTAATAAGGGCCGCTCTTCAGTTGAGTGAGGCGGTCCGCTGCTTCACTGCGCAACGGGAAATTCTTTCCCGTATTCAGGGCGCGTTCGATAAAGGTCACGGCCTTGACCTTGTCTTTTAAGGCGAGGTGGTTCAGTCCCATTCGGTAATAGGTCTTCGGATCAACCACCGGCGATGCGGCGGCAACTTCTTGGTATTGCTGCAAAGAGTCTTGAAATCTGCCCAGGTTAAAATAGATTTCTCCAAGGGTGTCCTTGATTCTTACGGAATCCGGGTCGATCCTTTGTGCATCCAGGGCGAATGCAAGGGCCTTGTCAGGCATGCCCTGCCGTTCCATGAGCGTTGCCGCAAGCTGATTCAGTACATACGCGGAAGGGGGGTTGGATGCAAGGTATGCTTGATATTCATCGATAGCCTTGCCTGGTTTCCCCAAGGCGTTGTACAGGTTTCCCAGATTGATATGCAACTTGGAAAATTCCGGCGCCAGTCGCTGAACTTCCCGGTATCCGCTCAATGCCGCTTCAGGATTCCCCGAAAAGTATGAGATATCGGCACTTTCAATGATGGGTGTGATCAGCCGGGGAAACGCATCGGATACCTTTTGCAGTATCGCTTGCGCCTGTTTCGCTTGGCCGAGCTTCCACATCATGCGTGAGCGTGCAATCGCAAGGAAGGGCGCCGGTCGATCGTTTGCTTCGTTCTCTAGGATGCGCAACGCCAATGCGGTGTAGCCCTGCTCACTGAAAAAAACGCCGGCTGCCAGGGCGATTGCGTCAGCCGCCGATTGATGTTGCAAATAGGCGGCGAAATCGAATTTGGGTCGCTGGAAGTCGATATACAGATCCCCCGCATTCCTGTACGCAAGCGTAGCACCGGCAGTGTCATGCTGCGAAAGTGAAATTGCAGCCATCGCCAAATGAGGCACAGGGTAGCGAGGGTTCAGCGCGATAGCCCTTTCGGCCGCTGCCCTCGCTTGCGCATAGCGCCCTCGCGCCAGATAAACCAGTGCAAGTCCCGCATGCCCTTCCTGGGTTTGCGGATAAGTCAAGGCCAGCTTTTCAAAAGCGCTATTCGCGCCGTCATATTGCCGTAGCGAATGGTGGGCGCATCCCAGATTCAGCAGACCGATAGGGCTGTCGGCCTCGAGCTGTATCACCTTTTTAAAGGTAGTAACGGCTTGTGACGGTTGGTTCAGTAACAACTGATTCGTGCCAAGCAATACCAGGGCAACCACTGAATCCGGCGCTGTGGCGACAAGCTGCCGGGTATAGATCTCCGATTCGGCGTAGTTCTTTTCCGCTAAATGCAGGGAGGCAATCTTTAGTAATGCCTGTTTGTCCGCAGGCGCCTGTTGTACTATTTTTTGGTAAGTTGCAGCCGCTTTGTCATTTTTACCTTGATGGGCATAGATGGAAGCCCTTAGGTGTAGCGCTTCCAATTTGAGATCATCGGGTGGCGTCTCCGGCAGATAATTCAGCGCCTGCACATAGTTGTCTCTTGATGCATAAAATTTTGTTAAATTGATTTCGATTGTGGCGCCGATCTTCGGCAACCGCCTGTTCAACTCGGAAAGATGCTTGTCCAGCGCCGGATAGTTTCCCTGCCCGATCCAGCCGAGGATTAATATCAGATGGGCTTTGGCGTCTTGCGGATTGTTGTGTATGTACTGCTTGCCCAGATCTACGACTTTTGCGTAGGCGTTGCGCTTGAGCAGCGCTATTGCTTCATCATAGTCCGCCGATTGGGCGAGGAAAGGGGTGATCTGAAATTCATCGCTTGTTTTCGGTTGTATCGTCAAAGGGACTGCGTCTGAAATACGGGCCGCCGGCAAGCAATACAGCAGCAAGCCGATCGATATCAGAGGGCGAACATGTTTGCGTATGCTCATGCGAGAGTAGGTTAGCCGCTAAACGGTAATCCGGCTATGGTTCGGGTTGAGAAAAAAACCACGAACCAGTATCTGGTCCGTGGTCTTAGGAACGCCGGCTGGATTTTATTATTTGATTATGAACGGCGCCTTTTCCGATTTGCCGCCACCATGCCGAACAGACCCAGGGTGGTCAGCACCAGTGTGCCCGGCTCAGGGACTGACGGTGGTGGTTCATTGAACCCCGCTTGCCCGCTGACATAGAAAGACGCCAGGAAGATATTGTCATCCTGTGAGGCATTGATGGTGTCTACGGTGATACTGGTATCACCCAAGGTTATGAAGCTGCTCAGGTCATAATGTTCCGTATCTTGTGCATAGGTCGGGTTTACCGGGGAGAGCGGATCGTCAAAACCGCCTACCGTGATCAGGTTGCCGTTGGTGGAGCCATTGACACCGTCATCCTTGTTGCCCGCGTTTTCGGTCATCAACAGACCGTTGACTTCAACCGTCGATTTCTGGTTACAGCAACTGAAACCGATGCCCAGCGCCATTTCGGCGAAAAAACCCGCCTCGGTCGGATCCAGAGGGTCGGCGAAATTGATGCTGGTTGTGTCACCGACGACAGAGGCGAAGCCGTCAAGGATTCCCACGGTGGCTTCCGGGAGGGCGGCATTCTCGTAAACGACTACCAGCGCTTCACCATCGGTATTATTGCCGAGTGCGGTTTCGGCAAGATTGAAGTTATACACGCCGCCACCGCCGCCGTTGATGGTGGGCGCAACGATGCTCGTCACATCCGCCCTGAACGATGCCAGGCTGCAGCATGCCGTGGCGTTGGGTACCCGCGGACCGAATGTCACTGCGGAACCATCCACTGTGACGGCTGGTGTGCCGAGCGTAAAATAGGTCGAACTGTACAGATAGGCTGCGACGACAGTCGAGCCCAGAGGCACCGACGCGGATATCACGCCGGCATTGGAGAGGCTGCCGAATCCGTCAGTGGAGATTGCGACGTTGCCGGTAAAGGATTGGAATGGATCCAAGGATGCCCAGGCAGAGCCGGGCAGGGCCGTACAGGCAAGCAGGCCCGCAGCGCAAAGCCTTTTCGTCAGGGTGTGTGTAATAGGTGTCATGAAATCGATCCTCCCCTGTTTACACTTCAATGCTTGATGGTCTTTGAATATCCAAAATGGTTGGATACTCAACTTTAATCAGGGTCAGTCCGTTATTGTCAGATCAGGCAATTACTATGCCTTCTGACTTTTATGGGTTATATATTTTTATATAAATCAATATGTTATTGTTCATTGCTGACTCGTCGTATATTTTTTCCAGCCCCTCGGTAACGGGGTTCTTGTAAAGAATCCCGACAACAAAGCCCTTGATATAGCTGCCGGATCAGGCATGGCGGCAGGTGTCCTTGTCGCCTATGCCCTTCAACAGGCATGGCGGTGAATCAAAAAATTCAAATTGTAATCCTCCGTAAACCCCTTATCCCTCGGGCCTTTATTGATCGTTGTTTAAAAAATGTTTGACGGGTCGATGAGGATAGAATCCGGGGGGGCGGGACTATCGGCAACCGGTGTAAAATTACCCGACAACGCTCATGCGATCGGCGCGGTTTGATATGCTTCGATCCGCCGCTTATTCGATTGGAAAATATCATAGGATTACGATGAAGCTACCCTATCCCGAGAGGCTCCAGGGGTTGATCCTTCAGGCTGGATTGGATCGATTGCCGGCAAAGCCGCTAAAATTCCTTGCCGAGCAGGCGGTTCGCTTTCGTTTTACCTCACAAGAGTTGCGCCAGTTGGGCGACATGGCGCTTGATCTGCAGATGTGGGGCGAATCGACCATCGAGACGCTCTGGCCCGTACAAGAGTGGGACGGGCTTTCCCATAAACAGCGTCGTCAGCGCATTTTGGCGCAGATCAGCGCCCAGTGGAGGCAGCTCAAATTATCGCCCAACCACTATCCTCAACGCTTTGCCGGAAAGGGTTTTTCGCCGCAACGGATCAAAAGGCTTACCATTGAGCGAGATAAGCTCGGGCTCGGTGTTTGTCCGGTGGCTTCCCCGCAGACTCGATGCTGTAATCTGCTGACTTTGGATGCGGTGGAGAATTGCGGTTTCGATTGCAGCTATTGCAGTATCCAATCCTTTTATCATGGTGATGAGGTGCGTTTCGACAGTGGCTTTGGCGAAAAGCTGGCCCGGCTCGAGATCGATCCCGACAGGTTCTACCATATCGGCACCGGCCAATCCTCCGACTCCCTGATGTGGGGTAATCAGGCCGGGATACTGGAGGCCCTGCTTGAGTTCGCCCGGCGCCATCCGAACGTTATCCTCGAACTCAAGACAAAATCCAAGAACATCAGTTATCTGCTGAAGACGAATGTGCCGCCGAATCTCCTCTGCACCTGGTCGCTTAACACCCCGACCCTGATCGCAAACGAAGAGCACCTGACCGCGTCGCTGGATGAGCGGTTGCGATCAGCGCGCCGGCTCGCTGATCGCGGGGTATTGGTGGGTTTTCATTTTCATCCTATGATCCACTACGATTATTGGCGGGAGGATTACGGTTTGCTGTTTCAACGTTTGCTGCGGGAGTTCACGGCCGACGAAATCGTCCTGGTGTCGTTTGGCACGCTGACCTATATCAAGCCCGTGATCAAGCAGTTGCGATCCCGCAAGGATTTTCACAGCAAGATCCTGCAGATGCCGCTGGTCGAGTGCGATGGCAAGCTTTCCTACCCACAGACGATCAAACAGGAGATGTTCAGTTTCGCCTACCGCTCATTGCAGGCTTGGCATGACAAGGTCTTTTTCTATCTATGCATGGAGAATCAGCGTCTTTGGCAGCCGGTGTTCGGTTACGAATATCCATCTAACCGGGCCTTTGAAGCAGCCATGCAGCAAGCCTATTCAGACAAGATCCGCCGGCGAAGAAGAGATGGATATGGATCATGACCGACAGTGGTGGAGAGCCACTGGGGATGATCGCCATTGTCTCCCTGATGGCCTGGGGATTGGGCTATTTCGGACAGCCCCACATCCTGGCTCGTTTCAAGGCGGTCAGGGATGCGGGTTTCGTCCCCAAGGTTGGGCGAATCGCCATGAGTTGGGTATTTGTCAGTCTCACTGCCGCCTGTCTGGTGGGGTTGGTAGGGATTCTGATTTTCGAGACCTCGTTAGGGGATGCGGAAAAGGTCTTTATCCGTCCGGTGATGCTCCATGGTCATTTTGTGCGCACGCCAATATTTTTCCAACTCAAGTTTCGGCGCTCAAATTTAACTCGTTCCCATGTTCTATGTGGGAACGCATTATCCTAAAAACCGCAGTGGGACGGGGTGAAACATCCGGGCTAACCTGTCTTTGTCAAAATGGCAGAAAAAATTTCCTATATAAAATATAGAAATAGTCACTTTTAGCCAAAATCACCTGCCGATTTGTCAGGTTTGGTGGGGTAGGTGGCAGTGACGATTCAATAAGCGGTAAATTCAAAAAGGTCAATATAAAACAATAAGATACTTATCGATTTGGAATGTTGGAATGCTATTTGCATTAGCTCTCCGAAATGCACGTTGTGTGTGCTGATTTACGGATGCAGAACAAATTATAAGTAGGCCGAGAGCGCGGTATGCCTGAGTTATCAAGCCAGTACCCAGCATGGAACCAAGCCAACCCCGGGATCCAAACCGGATGGGCAGGCGGATTGTTCTGACAGCATGCGTTCAAGGACTTCGGAACCGCCCACGAGGAGGGGTTGAGTATGTTGAAACGATCGAAAGCTGCGATCCGGCAGTGGTTTTCTCCTGATCAGGCCGCCCAAGCCCGGGAAGACGACAAGGTCTGTTCGGTAAGGCGCGGTTTTTTCAAGAGGGCGGCCGTTGCCGCCGTCTCCGTTGCCGGCACCGCAGGGTTGGCGAAAATAGTGGTTGATTCATCCCCTCAGCCCAAGTTGCAAGACAAATACGCCAAGGATCACCTGGCCGGCGAGCAGGAATTGATGGAGTGGGAGTATGTGTTGATGTCTGAGCGGGAGAAGGCTGACATGGTGCAAGCGTTCATCGACAACTACTCCGATCAGGTCTGATTAGGCTTGTTGGCGGAACTGGCTTGGTTGTTCAGGGCCGATAGTGGGGGCTTTGCTGAATGGCTGATCGCTCCAGTGGCAGCCGCATGCTTGTCTCGACCACCGTTTAGCTGTCCCATTTTATTCGATTGCCAATCGACTAGAGGATAGATATGTCAAAAGAAGAGACCAAAGTGAAGGGGCCGAACGGCACCTCCCGTCGTGATTTCCTGCGTAAGGCGGGCAGTTACACGGCGGCATCGCTCTCCGGGACGGCCATGCTGCTCTCCGATCCCAAACCGGCTAAGGCGACGGCCAACGTTTCCTGGGCCGAGCATTTTCAGAAAAACTATCGCCTGATGACGGATGAGGAAAAAAAGGAAGCGGTCACGCGACTAGAGCATCGCTATTCAGAGGAGTTCGGAAAAAAGGTCGAAGTTGATGATGCGCCGGCGATGGACGGGGTTCTGTTCGGTTATGCGCTCAATATCCAAAAGTGCATCGGATGCCGCCGTTGCGTCAAGGCCTGTGTTGCCGAAAACAATCAGTCCCGGGGGGAGAATCAGCAGATCGAATGGATTCGTGTGTTGCGTATGGAAAAGGGCAAGTTCTCGGCAGAGGACAGGGACCGGCAGGGCTATCCCGAGGATTATGGCGTTCAGGTCGGCGGCAATGCCTATAAACCCGCAGGTGTTGTGCTGGAGGGTCAGCACTACTACGAACCCGACCTGGTTCCGGAAAAAGATGCCTTTTATCTGCCCATGCAGTGCATGCAGTGCGAGAAACCTCCCTGCGTCAAGGTCTGTCCGGTCCGAACCACCTACCGTGATCCCGATGGCATTGTCGTCATTGACTACAACTGGTGTATCGGCTGCCGCATGTGCATCGGCGCCTGCCCCTACTGGGCGCGGCGTTTCAACTGGGGGGAGCCTGATCTTCCGGCGCAGGAGATGAACCCGGACACCCATTATCTGGGTAACCGTCCGCGCATGAAAGGTGTGGTCGAGAAGTGCACATTCTGTGTTCAGCGCACCAGAAAGGGCCGTTGGACCGCCTGTGTCGAGGTCTGTCCGGTGGGCGCCAGAAAGATGGGTAACCTGTTGGACCCCGAAAGCGACGTTCGCAAGGTATTGGCAAGCAAAAAGGTGTTCCGTTTGCGCGCGGACTTGAATACCTATCCAAAGTTTTTCTACTTCATGGAATAAGGGGCTGTCTCATGAAACGCTTTATCCAATTCGTAATCGATTTTCTGCGCAGTGGTTTCACCGGGGGCGTTTTGTTCTGGGCCTGGATGCTGTTCCTCTCTTTTTTTATCATGCTCTGGGGTTATGGCGAATTTGTCCAAATCAGAGACGGCATGATCGTCACGGGCCTGAACGACCAGGTCAGTTGGGGATTCTACCTGGCCAATTTTGTCTTTATGGTCGGTGTGGCCGCCGCCGCAGTGACCGTGGTCTTTCCCGCCTATGTGTATAAGCACCGTGAGCTGCATCGGATTGTGGTGCTTGGGGAGATGTTGGCGATTGCCGCCGTCATTATGTGTCTGCTCTTCGTCACCGCCCACATGGGCCGGCCTGACAGACTCTGGCATATCTTTCCGGTGATCGGTATCTTCAACTGGCCTCACGCCATGCTGACCTGGGATGTGCTCGTGCTCACCGGCTATCTGCTATTGAATATCGTCGGTGGTTTCTATTTCCTCTACAAGAAATATTCAGATGCCGAACTGAATAAGGCATTTTATCTGTCAGTGGTCTATATCGCTATCGTCTGGGCCTTGAGTATCCATACGGTGACGGCCTTTTTGATCAATACCATGCCGGCGCGCCCGATGTGGTTTCATTCGATGATGCCGATCAAGTTCATTACGACCGCCTTTGCCGCCGGTCCCTCGTTGATTATTATCGTCTTCCTGCTGGTGCGTCGGTTTACACCGTTAAAGATTGCCGATGAGGCCTTTCACGTGTTATCCCAGATTGTTGTCTGGTGTCTCGGCATTGCCTTGTTCCTGACCCTGTCGGAGATCGTCACCGAACTCTATCCCAGCACCGAGCACTCCCTGGGGCTTCAATATCTGATGTTCGGTCACCACGGGTTGAATTCGCTGGTTCCGTTCTTTTGGACCGCTATGGTGTTGATGATCGGCGGCTTCATTTTATTGCTGATCCCTAAGGTCAGAAAGAACCTGATGGCCCTGCCCTTTATTTGCATCGCGGTTTTTATCGGCATCTATATCGAAAAAGGCGTGGGTCTGATGTTGCCGGGTGTTACACCGACACCGATTGGTGAATTTGCCGAATACACGCCGAGCAGCATTGAATTCATGGTTGTCGGCGGTATCTGGGCCATTGGTTTTTTCATTCTGACCGTGCTTATCAAAGGCGCGAGCGGCGTTCTGCTGAGTGAAGTTCGTTACACAGAGAAAGCGAGCCCGTCGATTCGGGGTGAACAGACAAGACCGGCAACGATCTGAACACAATACTTGGTAATTACGCGGATTTCACTGATTTCAGGAGAGAAAAACAATGACTATCTATCATCTGTTCGGACCGGTTATCAGCTTGTGCCTGTTGGCGGCTGCGTCGGTTGCTTCTGCTGCCGGGGATACAGTCCGGAAAGATGAAAAAACGTGTTTTGAGAGCAGAAAGGGACTGAGCCAAGTCAGGAAACACGAGATCGAACCCGGCGTGATGAACGTGAAGTGTTCACCGATCACGGGGGGCGTTCTGTTCTGGGGCGATCCCTTCGACGGGACCATACCGATGGGCGATATGCCGGTGGAAGCGGACTACTCGCATGAAGAGGCGGTGGTAAAGCCGCGTGAGCCGCAAATCGATCGCAACAAACTGCTGACGATTTGTGCCATGGCCTGTCATAATGGTGAGTATGTTCCCTATCCTGAAAACAAGCTCGCCCGGCCGCTGAGGATGCATAAGGATATCGTACCGGACTCGATGCAACTGAAACATGGCAAAGGGGCGATTTGGTGTCTGGACTGCCACCACGCCGTCACCCGAACCAAGCTGATCGATCATTATGGTAATGAAGTCAGCTTTAATCAGTCGCAGAAGCTGTGTGGAAAGTGTCATGGGCAAGTCTATCGGTCTTGGCGTAACGGCATCCACGGCAAGCGTATCGGTATGTGGCGGAAAGGTGGGAAGAAGCGTTGGTGGACCTGCACCGAATGCCATAATCCGCACGATGTGGAGCAGGGCGGGAGAAATTCAGGGTTTGCCCAACTTAACCCGGAGCCGGCGCCGATGCTGCCGAAAGGAATGAGCAATGCGGACCATGAACGTGGTCACGGAGAGGAGCATGGGCGCTAGTGTAGGAGACTAGACTGTACTGGTGTGTGTTCAGTCCGTTGAATCAATAAGAGATAAAAAGGGATGGGCCGATGATTGTAGCAACCGTATTGTGCGGAGGAGCACCATGACGAGTTTTCAAACAAAAGAAGACACCAGGCGGGAGGCGTTCGAGACCATCTGGGAGTCCAAAATCAATGCAGTGTTTGCGGATGTTGCCGCAGCCTATGACAAGGCCAACGATTTCGCCAGCCTGGGAATGCTGAAGGGGCTGCGTCGCCGCTTCATAGCCAGCATCGATGTTGAACCGGGCCAGCGGGTGCTTGATGTCTGTGCCGGAACCAATGTCGTTGGTATCGAGTTACTGAAGAAGCAGCCGGAGCTTGATGTCTATGCTGTCGATCGCAGTGACGCAATGCAACGGGTCGGCAAGGAGCGGGCCACGCAACAGGGTTTTGATATCAAGGGCCGCATCTGCGATGTGCATCAATTGCCATTTCCTGACAATCATTTCGATGTGGTGACCCTGCAGTACGCGACGCGGCACTTGCGGGTCATTGATGTTTTCTCGGAGATCAATCGGGTGCTGAAGCCGGGCGGCAAGTTTTATCATTTCGATATGCTGCGACCAGCCAATAAGCTTGTCGAAGAGGTTTACTGCCTCTATCTGAAAGGTTGTCTCACGGCGATCTCCTGGGCCATTCGCTCCGGACCCGACGCCATGGCCTGCCACAGCTATTTTGTCGATGCCATACGGCTGTTCTATTCAACGGACGAGCTTTCCCGTCTACTTTCGGAATTGGGTTTCGACGGTGTTACCGGCCGGTCGCTGCTAGGCGGAACCGTTGCTATTCACGAGGCATGCAAGGCATAGGCGAGAGGTAGCGCACGCACCTTATATCAATATCTGTCCGGCCTTACCATCGAGGATTCACACAATGACGACTTACAAGTCGCTGATCATAGCCATTGGCGCCATCACCGCTTCAATGCCGGTCCATTCGGAACAGGCGCTCGATGCCGAAGGGCTGTATAAGGAACGGGCCTGTATCGCTTGCCATGGTGCGGAAGGCAAGATGCCTGTGATGACGGAGTATCCGAAAATCGCGGGGCAGCCCGCCCCCTATATACTGGCGCAGATGAAGGATATCAAAAGCGGTGTGCGCAATAATGCCCATGCGGTGGCGATGAAAAACGCGATGCATCTGATCAATGATGCAGAGATGGCCGTCATCGCCGAATGGCTCGCCGGCTTGCCGAAATAGGCAATAGTATCAGGGCTCTATTTCGTGTCAGCCGCTCCAGAGGGCGTCGGTCAGAGCGACGATCTGTGCATAGTAGACCTCCCGGTCCAGATCCAGGGCGGTGGAAGCGAAGAGTTCTGCGTCGTCTGCGGTTGCCAGGTCCCCATAGTTGACCAGCACCGACTGATAGAGGATCAATGCCGGCAGCACTTCAGGGTGGTTCTCAAAGTGCTGATGCAGAGAGATCACATAGCCATCATCCGGGTTATCCGAGACCGGCGCTGTTTTGCCGAATAGGCCGGGTTCAATGCCATCGGAGACAAAGCGGATCTCGACCGGGTGGCGAATACATTTTCTGTCCTTGAGCATCTGCAGCAAGGCGGGGTAGTCGATGACGGGGCCGTAGCGGGCGCGGATCTGTTTCGCCTTCTCAATCGCATGCGTGGAGACAGCGCTGTGAATCGCTTTGCCGGCGCGCTTTCTAACCTTGTTTATTTTTTGTTCCATAATATTATTGCTATTTATTTGGACATAGGATTACAGATACATGATAACCGAATCCGACGCGCATTGCGTATCGCGTCCAGCCGAGGATACCGATGCCGGAATATCGACTGAAATTTACTGAGAACAGCGAGGAAACCGAGCAAGAGGATGAGTCGAGACAGCGCACCCTTGATGAGCTCAACGCCTTCGTCGAAACAATGGACGCCCGCCCCCTTGCGATTGTTACCCTGGATAAGGAACAGAGCGCGCTATGGGATCAGGAGGGTGATACCGACTACCAGGACGCCTACGGACGACAGATCATCGGGCAGGTCAGCGATGGCGTCACTGAGACGCTGGTTATCCGTAATTGCGAAGGGCTTCCTGTCGCTTTGGCAGCCCGGAATGGAGATGCCGGATGGCAAGGCATCGGCATCGATAAGCGGCTGCGCTTCGAGATCGCCACAGCCCTGCACAACGATGAAACTGAGTTTGAATAACCGGGGAATAGGCAAATCGAAGTTAATAGTTTGCCTATCAGTAGGTTAGTATGGGAATGGAGCGGTCAACTACGGTTTTTAGGATCATACTTTAACCTTGTGCGATAGATCGCTGTGTAGCATCGAGGTTGGTGTGATATTGGTTCCCGACAATGGATGGGGATGGATCGCCGGCGCTGAACGGTGTGCAAACCCCAGGATGTTTACAGCGTGACATAAGGAGTGGACATGGGAAGAAGAGGTGAACACAACAAGGCCGAAATCGAGGCTATGGCCCTTGAGGCGGCTGAAGGGATTATTGAGAAAGAGGGTTATTCCGGTCTTTCGGCGCGGAAGGTTGCATCCGCCATGGGCTATACAGTCGGAAGTCTCTACTTCGTATTCAAGAATTTGGATGAACTGGTGCAACGGGTGAACGGCAGAACCCTGGATCAACTCTACACCACCCTGGCGGAGGGATTGGACGATTGCCTTGTCCCGCAGGAGTGTCTGTACGCCTTGGGTTTCGCTTATCTTGATTTCGCCACCCGGCATACCCACCGCTGGCGCATGGCTTTTGAGCGCCGGCCCCGAAATGAAGGTCTGCCGCTGGAAATTCATCAGGATAAGATGAATCGTTTATTCGTCTTGGTGGGAGATCAACTCCAGGCGCTGGCGACACGGCATTCGAACGAGGAGATCGCGCTCGCGGCCAGAGCCCTGTGGTGCGGTATTCATGGCATCGCGATCCTGACGATCACAAGCGATCTGCGGAGTGAAGGTCAGCAATCGGTTCGGCAACTCACCGAACATCTGATCGGTCACTATCTCTCCGGTTTCAGTGTTCAGGAACGTGACGCCCAAACCGGGGCTGAGGAGAGCGGAATATTTAACGCAGGCGCGATATCCGCCCGCTCACTGTGAGCAAGCAGCTTCGGGAGGGAGGTGCTTCTTGGTGGAAAAAACCGCAAAACCCAGTAAAATGCTTGGTATATTGGGACGGTTTTCGTGTAGAATCCATCGCCATTATTTTCAGTAAACAAGACGGACCCCTTATAGCCGGTCCGCATCAGGAGTAACTGACGATGTCTGAACTGACGCAAGAATCCGTAACCGAGGCCATCAAGGGATATCTCGAACCTCACCTGGAAAAGGATCTGGTAACCGCCAAGGCTCTCAAAAGTGTGGAGATCAATGGCGGCAAGGTAAAGGTCGCCATTGAACTCGGTTTTCCCGCCAAGGGTTGTTTCGACGACATCACTACTGCGGTGAAGGAAAAGGTCGCCGCGTTGGCAGGGGTGGATTCCGTTGAAATGGCTATTACCAGCAAGGTTGTTGCGCACTCGGTACAGAAGGCCCTCAAACCTATCGACAATATCAAGAACATCATCGCAGTCGCTTCGGGCAAGGGTGGTGTGGGCAAATCGACTACCGCTGTCAATCTGGCGCTTGCCCTGGTGGAAGAGGGGGCAAAGGTCGGTGTGCTGGATGCCGATATCTACGGACCTTCACAACCGCGCATGCTTGGTATCAACGGCAGGCCGGAGTCGAAAGACGGCAAGACCCTGGAGCCTATGGAAAGCTACGGTTTGCAGGCCATGTCGATCGGCTTCCTGATTGATGAGGAGACCCCGATGATCTGGCGTGGTCCGATGGTCACCCAGGCCCTGGAGCAGTTGCTTAACGATACCAATTGGGCCGATCTCGACTATCTGGTGGTTGATCTGCCTCCGGGTACCGGGGACACTCAGTTGACCTTGGCGCAAAAGGTGCCGGTCTCCGGCGCCGTGATTGTCACAACCCCCCAGGACATCGCTCTGCTGGATGCCCGCAAAGGTTTGAAGATGTTTGAAAAGGTAGAGGTGCCGGTGTTAGGTATCGTAGAAAACATGAGTACCCATATCTGTTCCAACTGTGGTCACGAAGAGCACATCTTTGGTCAGGGCGGCGGTTCCTCCATGGCGGACCAGTACAGCGTGGACCTTCTCGGTTCATTACCGCTGGATATTCGTATTAGGGAAGAGACCGATCGCGGCAAGCCGACCGTGGTGGCGGAGCCTGAGGACCGTATTTCGCAGATTTATCGTGAAATCGCACGCAAGACGGCGGCCAAGCTGTCGCTTCAGGCAAAGGATTATGCAGCCAAGTTTCCCAATATCGTTATCCAGAATAACTGACACTATCCTCCAACCTACCCAGGAACCCCTGTTAGGCCCCGTAGTGTAAGGCTTAAATCCACAAAAACCGCAGTTGACCACGGTCAACTGCGGTTTTATTGAGTCGCCGAGGGCTACTGAATTCTCAGCATGTCTACGATGCTATATTTCTATGGTGCTTCGGACGGCTAGTAATAATAGCGACATGCATCTCGGTAACATCAGCCTATCGATTGATGGAGATGTATGTATTCAGGTTGCTGTCTGTATACGATATGTGCTCAATGAGTTTTGCACCGATGGGAACCCTCTCACGCTATGAATGGGGCTTGATGAATAGCTTATTAGGCTATGGACTCAATTGCAGGGGCATCGTCTGGAGCGGTGTCCGACGGCCGGAGGCCGGCCCGAAGGGCGAATGACAAGGATGTCATTGGTAATATCGGCCCCTGAACAACGAGATCGGCGCGATCATCGCGTTCCCGGATGAGACGTCCGGGCTAAGTGTACGGCTGCGGTATTGCCGATCAGGATGCGCCACGGTTTTATCCGTTTTACCCTGCCTTGATGCAGGGTCAGGACGTGCCCGTACTCCCCCAAGGTTTTTCCTGGGATAGTCGCTGCCATTGGTTGATGACGGTGCAAAAAAGCTTCGCCGTCTGTTCAGTGTCATAAATCGCCGAATGGGCCTGGGAACTGTCCCAATCCAGGCCTGCGCACTGCGCTGCTCTGGCAAGTACGGTTTGACCGTAGGCGACACCGGCAAGGGTGACGGTGTCGAAGGTGCTGAACGGATGGAAAGGGTTGCGCTTAATGCCGCATCTTTCAACAGCGGCATTGAGGAATCCGAGGTCGAAGAAGGCATTATGGCCAACCAGGATGGCCCTTTTGCATCCGCTCGCCTTGATCGCTTTGCGAATCGGGGGGAAGAGTAGATTCAGCGCTTGCGATTCCGGAAGGGCTTGGCGGAAAGGGTGGTCAGGATCGATGCCGTTGAATTCGAGCGCTTTCGGATCGATATTGGCGCCTTCAAAGGGGGTTAGATGAAAGGCGAGACGCTCGGCGGGATAGAGCATGCCTTGATCATCCATGGCAATGGTTGTGGCGGCAATCTCGAGCAGGGCGTCCCGTACTGCATCGAACCCACCGGTTTCCACGTCGACGACTACGGGTAAGAAGCCCCGAAAGCGTTGTGCGATTGCGTTGTTGTAGGTGATGTCACTCATCCCTCAAAGAATAAAGAAAGTGTCGATTCATTTCGACTTTTTTATTACTTTGAAAGAATACTCGTGTTCTTTCAACCTAACGATTGGTGATTATTACCGGGATACCACCGTCAACTACGAAGCACTCAGCGTAGGGCGTAATGCGCCACGTTGGATCAAGATGCTGAATAAGTACGGCTACATTACTGCCTGAGTAGCATTACACTGTTTTTTTGAGACCGTATTCGGTAAGGGAGAACTATGTCTTACGCACAGAGTATCTTTCACAGTAAAACCGCAGTTGGACGGGGTGAAGTGTGCGCTTGCGGGGGTGCAGGGCAAGGGTCGCTCCTGCATATCCCTGTGCTTGCGACACTTGTGCATCCCTGCACGGCGCGCAACAACGCGGAATCGTCATGCTATTCCAAGGCGTTGCAACGCAGCCATGCGCCACCGCAAGCGTGCCATTCGCCCCGTAGCGTGGTTCACCCGACCGGTGAATAGGCAAACCGAAGTTAATAGTTTTTCTATCAATGGTTTAGTATCAAAATGGAGCGGTCAACTGCGGTTTTTAGCTTCAATCGGGTAGCTGTCGATCCCGATTTTACCGGTGGGTGGTTAGGCTGTATGATAGCGGTTCGAGGTTGTGATCTTGGAATACATGTATGAGTCTGATCGCCGTGATTAAAAGGATTGTCGTCACATCCCTGTCTCTAATGGTTCTATCGGGATGCGCCACCGTGAAAAGCAATCATCCCTCCGATCCTCTCGAGTCTTTCAATCGCGGGGTAGATCAATTCAATCGGGATTTTGATCAGGCGGTCGGGAAGCCGGTGGCCAAAGGTTATCGGTTTGTCACTCCCTCTGCATTGGATTTGGGGATCAGCAATTTTTTCAATAACCTGGCGGATGTTCCCTCGGCCGCCAATAATCTGCTGCAACTCAAACCGGGTCGCGCACTGTCCGATATCGGGCGGGTCTGCATCAACTCCACCATCGGTTTGCTCGGACTGTTTGACGTGGCTTCCGATATGGGTATTCCCAACTATAAAGAAGACATGGGCCAGACATTGGGTTATTGGGGCATGGGAGACACTCCCTACTTTGTGATGCCGTTTCTGGGACCTACAACACTGCGAGATCTGCTGGGCCGGTTTGGTGATACCCTGATCAATCCTATCAGTTATCCCTCGCAAGGCGCTTATTTGTCACTGACCACTTTGCAATACATCGATATTCGCGCCGATCTTTTGGAAGCGGGAGATGTCTTGGATGAGGCCGCTGTGGACCGATACTCCTTTGTCAGAGAGTTCTATTTGCAGCGACGGGATTCGCTGATCAAGAACGGTCCGAATCATATGGATGACGATGAACTGTTCGACGAGAGCCTGTTTGAGGACGAACCGCCGATACAGGAGGGGGATGGGCGCGGGTTGAGCGATCAACCTTGAATCATAGCCAATGGTAGGTCCGGAAATAAGACGATCTCTCTCGCAAAGGCGCAGAGATCGCCAAGGAAAGGGCGCCCGGCTGTTGCGCCCTTGCGGGGGCTGCTGCAGCGAGAAACTCTTTGCGTACTATTTTCAGCTTATCCGGTCCGCTTGGCGAGAAATGCCGGCTAATCTCCAATCGATCGTTTTCCCTGCTCCGAAAGGCACGACCCGATCCTGGCCGAATTGGTAGCTTTCAGGTGCAACCCAGCTATGTTTTTCCAGGGTGATGGTTCCCCGGTTCCTCTGCAAGCCATAAAAATCGGCGCCATACAGGCTGGCAAAGCCCTCCAACCTATCCAGTGCGCCCGCTTGTTCGAAGACCTCGGCATAGAGTTCAATCGCGGCATGGGCGGTATAGCAGCCGGCGCATCCGCAGGCAGCCTCCTTGGCGTGCTGCGGATGGGGGGCGCTGTCTGTGCCGAGGAAGAAGTGCGGGTCGCCACTGGTTGCCGCCTCGATCAAGGCCGCTTGGTGAGTGCCCCGTTTCAGGATCGGCAGGCAGTAGTAATGAGGACGAACACCACCTGCCAACAGGGTATTTCTGTTGTGCATCAGGTGTTGCACGGTGATGGTGGCGCCCATGCGGCCATCGCAATCGCTGACGAACTCGACCGCATCCTTGGTGGTGATGTGCTCGAAAACCATGGGTAGTGCCGGAAAATCCCGCTTCAAGGGTATCAGGTGGCGTTCGATGAAGACCTGTTCCCGATCAAAAATATCCACCTCGGGATCGGCTACTTCGGCATGAATCAGTAATGGAAGCCCCTCTTTCTGCATTGTCTCAAGCACGGGGTAGCGTTTGCGGATATCGGTCACCCCGGCATCGGAATGGGTCGTCGCGCCCGCCGGATATAGCTTTATACCCTGTACGATTCCGCTCTGCCTGGCCCGCACGATCTCCTCGTGACCGAGAAGATCCGTCATATACAGCGTCATCAATGGGGTAAAAGCGCTATCGGCCGGCAGGGCATTGAGAATGCGCTGCCGGTATGCCATTGCCATCTCAGTGGTGGTGACGGGCGGGGACAGGTTGGGCATCACGATGGCGCGGGCAAAGCGCTCGGCAGTGGCTGTCACCACAGAGGCCATCGCTTCGTCGTCACGCAGATGAAGGTGCCAGTCGTCAGGTCGGGTAAAAGTGATTTGCATGGGGTGGGGGACCGGTCTATGGGGAAGGTATCGAGGAGACTCTTAGTTAATCTCTATATCAAAGTCAATTATTATTGAAAATAGAAATTTGCCTATTTTAGAAAATGCTAATATTCTATATCACGAAAGCTACGTAGTCTCTGCTTTCTCAGACAACATTACGACCACATTCTATCTCGAGGAGAGTGAAAAATGAAAAAGACCGTTAAAGCTGTTGCTGCCGCTGCTCTGATTGTCGCTTCCGCATCGGCTTCCGCATGGTGGGGGGGGCCGGGCTGGGGTAACCGTGGCTGGAACAACGATGGCTGGGGTGATGGATTCGGCGACTTCAGTTTCGGCATGAGCGGTAGTGCTCGTGGTTCCGGCTATGGCCGTGGCAACAACAACTACCGTGGCCACGATGGCTATGGTCCCTATGGCTACGGCGCTCCCTACGGCTATGGCGCCCCTTACGGTTATGGGGCTCCTTATGGCTACCCGGCAGCTCCTCCCGCACCTGCAGCGCCCGCCGCACCGGCTGCTCCCGCTAAATAAAGCAGCTAAAAGGACACGCTGCACAGGGACGTGCGAAATCAGATGAGCATGGTTTTCACAACATAATATTTTCGGGTAATCAAGATGAGAAAGATTTCTATCATTGCTGTTGCCATCGCTATGGCAACCGTCTCCGCTACCGCGAATGCGTGGTGGGGTAACAATTGGGGCGACGATTTTCTCGGTGACGGTTTCGGCGCCGGTGATTTTGACTTCTCTTTCAACATGCATGCTCGCGGCGATGGCCGTGGTTATGGCTATCCCTACTATGGTTATGCGCCCTATGCCGTACCCGCACCGGCACTGACTGAGGAGCAACAGGCTGCCATGGTCGAACAGCGTAAGGCATTCGCCGAGCAGCAACAAAAGGCATTCGAACAGGCCGTCGCCGCACAGCGTGAATATGCCGAGAGATTCAATGCCGATCCTCGCGCCGCCAGGGAAGCCGGGATGAAGGCGATGCAGGAGCGGATGCAAGCGCAACGTGAACAGATGCAGGCCCGTTTCGACAGTATGGCGCCTGTCAGGCCTGAGATACCGGAAGCGATGGTAAAACGTATGGAAGAGTCCAATGCTCGCCGTGATGAGATGATCAAAGAGATGGAGACACGCCGCATTGAAGCGATACGGCAGATGGAAGAGCGTCGTAGAGTGGCCATCGAACGCAAACCATTCGAAATGCCGGTTTCCGAGTCTCGCAAAGAGATCTGAGCGAGCCGTTTTTCGCTTATCGAAAAGGCGCATCCGGCGTGATCCGGGTGCGCCTTTTGTCGTTTCGTCGCCGCCATCATCGGCTGCGTCAAGGATTGCCGCCCGGCTTCTATGGTCCGCTTAATCAATAGCAAAAACAGGGTATTAAGTTAAAAAATAATCGTCTGATAACGCTGAAATGAAAAACGTCTTGCTGTATATTACATCGGTTAATCCAAACTACTGGCAATCCGAATAGTTCTCTATCAGGCGCACGGCATGGTTTGTCGCCGGCGGTGCCTGGAGAGAGCTGTTTGCACTAGAGAATCATGATGCTGAGCAGACCTGATATCGACCCGCAAGAGACGCAGGAGTGGCTGGATGCGCTGGAGGCCGTACTCGAGAATGAAGGTGTGGATCGCGCCCACTTTCTTATCGAGCGGCTGGTTGACAAGGCGCGCCGTTCCGGGGCTTATCTGCCTTTTAGCGCGAATACGGCTTATGTCAATACAATACCGGTGACCAAACAGCAGCGTTTCCCCGGAGATCGGGCCATGGAGCGCCGTATCAGGTCATTTATCCGATGGAACGCCATGGCAATGGTGGTGCAGGCGAATCGGATCTCGACTGAACTGGGAGGCCATATCTCCAGTTTTGCTTCCAGTGCCACCCTCTTCGATGTGGGGTTCAACCATTTTTTCCGTGCTCCCGACAAGGAACGGGACGGTGACCTGATCTTCTTTCAAGGACACTCTGCACCGGGGATTTATGCCAGGGCGTACCTTGAAGGACGGCTCAGTGAAGAGCAACTCTACAGTTTTCGCCAAGAGGTCGACGGCAGCGGCCTCTCTTCCTATCCCCATCCCTGGCTGATGCCCGGCTTCTGGCAGTTCCCTACCGTTTCCATGGGGCTGGGGCCGCTGATGGCGATCTACCAGGCGCGCTTCATGCGCTACCTGCATGACCGGGGGGTGTTGAACAGCGATCAGCGTAAGGTCTGGGCCTTTTGCGGTGACGGCGAGATGGACGAACCCGAGGCCTTGGGCGCCATCTCCCTGGCCGGGCGCGAGCGTCTGGATAATCTGGTGTTTGTCATTAACTGCAATCTGCAGCGTCTGGACGGTCCGGTGCGCGGCAACGGCAAGATCATTCAGGAACTCGAGGCCGTATTCCGTGGCGCCGGCTGGCATGTGGTGAAGGTGGTCTGGGGAGGATACTGGGACCCGCTATTCGCCCGGGATAAAAACGGTATCCTGCTGAAGCGCATGGAAGAGTGTGTCGATGGGGACTATCAGGCCTATAAGGCAAAGGGTGGCGCCTACACCCGTGAGCATTTCTTCGGCAAGTATCCGGAACTCGAAGAGATGGTCGCCAACATGACCGATGAGGATATCTGGCGATTGAACCGGGGTGGTCACGATCCGCACAAAGTCTATGCGGCCTATGCCGAAGCGGCCTCCCACAAAGGGAAGCCGACGGTAGTGCTGGCCAAGACCGTCAAGGGGTACGGTATGGGGGTGGCCGGAGAGGGTCAGAATATCACCCATTCGCAAAAGAAGATGGGAGAGGCGGCGCTGAAGGCGTTTCGAGATCGTTTCAATATCCCGATTTCCGATGACCGGATCGGTGCGGCCCCGTTTTACAAGCCGCTCGCCGACAGCCCCGAAATGAAGTATATGCATGAGCGTCGTGAGGCTTTGGGTGGCTTTCTGCCGCAGCGCCGTAGCAGAGTGGATCCCCTGCAAGTCCCCTCACTGGATAGTTTCAAGGCCCTGCTGGAGGGTAGCGGTGAACGGGAGCAGTCGACCACCATGGCCTTTGTGCGGTTGTTGAATATGCTGGTCCGTGACAAAAAGCTGGGTAAGCAGATTGTACCCATTGTACCGGACGAGGCACGCACCTTCGGCATGGAGGGCATGTTCCGTCAACTGGGTATCTATTCCTCAGTGGGACAGTTGTATGAGCCGGTCGATGCCGATCAGGTGATGTTCTACCGCGAGGATAAAAAAGGGCAGATCCTGCAGGAGGGCATCAATGAGGCGGGCGCCATGTCGTCATGGATCGCAGCCGCCACCGCCTACAGCAATCACGGGGTCAGCATGATCCCGTTCTATATCTACTATTCGATGTTCGGCTTCCAACGCATCGGCGATCTGGCCTGGGCGGCGGGAGACATGCAGGCGCGCGGTTTCCTGATCGGGGGCACCGCAGGGCGCACCACCCTGGCGGGTGAAGGGTTGCAGCATCAGGACGGACACAGCCATATCATCGCATCGACGATTCCCAACTGTGCCGCTTATGACCCGGCCTTCGCTTATGAACTGACGGTGATTGTGCAGGATGGCATGCGCCGCATGTATCAGCGGCAGGAGAATGTTTTCTATTACATCACGGTGATGAACGAAAACTATCTTCAGCCCGCGATGCCCAAAGGTGCGGAACAGGGCATAGTGCGCGGCCTCTATCCTTTCCGCAAGGGCGGCAGGCACAGGTTACGGGTACAACTGCTGGGCAGTGGCGCGATCCTGCGCGAGGTGATCGCCGCGGCGGAACTGCTGGAGAAAGACTTCAAAGTTTCGGCCGATGTGTGGAGCGTCACCAGCTTCAATGAATTGCACCGTGACGGTGTGGATGTGGATCGCTGGAATACCCTCCATCCGGAAGAGAGTCCGAAGGTCAGTTATGTCACCGAACAGTTGACGGGGCGGAAGGGGCCGGTAGTGGCGGCTACGGACTATATTCGCAGCTATGCGGAGCAGATTCGTCCCTTCGTTACAGCTCGCTATAGCGTGCTCGGCACCGATGGTTTCGGTCGTAGCGATATGCGCAGTCAGTTACGCAAGTTCTTCGAAGTCGATCGCTATTATGTTGCCGTCGCGGTATTGAAGGCACTAGTGGATGAGAAAGAGATTAAACCGGAAGTGGTCACCCAGGCGATTAAAAAATATAAGATCGACCCGGAAAAGCCCAATCCCAGCACGGTATAGACAATGAGTAGGGCGCCACGGTCTGCCGACACACAAAAGGTGTGGGATAGACCGATGAGCCTGAATGAAACAGATGATGCCTAAACGGCAAAGAGGATGAGACGTGGGTAAAACAACAGATGTGCTGTTACCTGATATTGGAGATTTCGAATCGATCGAGGTCATTGAAATCCTTGTTTCCGAGGGTGACGAAGTCAGTATTGAAGAGTCTCTGCTGACCCTGGAGAGTGATAAGGCCACGATGGAGATTCCG
>JAHXHR010000001.1:33861-80946 GCA_025656505.1 Candidatus Thiodiazotropha sp. (ex Epidulcina cf. delphinae)
ACAGCAACAGCCTGCCGCGGGGCCTGCCCCCGCGGCTGAAGAACTGGAGACGGTCCAGGCGCCTGCTCCCTCAGCGACTGAAGAGGCGGCACAGGAATCCGCACCGGCCCGCAGGCCCGGAGACAAGGAGATCAGCACTCCACCCGTCCCTGACGCCATCCTGGCAATCAGCGGTTCGGCAGCGCCCCATGCCGGCCCGGGTGTTCGCCGTTTCGCCCGCGAATTGGGCGTCGATCTCTCTCTGGTCAAGGGGAGTGGTCCCAAACAGCGGGTGTTGAAAGAGGATGTACACGCTTTCGTCAAACAATCCCTGCGTCGTGGAGGGGCGACGAGAACAAGCGGGTCGCCGTTTGAGATGCCGCCAGGCCCGGAGGTGGATTACAGTCGGTTTGGCGAGGTCGAGAGTACCCCGCTGAAACGGATAAAAAAGATCAGTGGCGCCCATCTCCATCGCTGCTGGCTGACGGTGCCGCATGTCACCCAGTTTGACGAGGCCGATATTACGGAACTGGAGAGATTCCGAAAATCCCAGAAAGAGACGGCCTTGAAGCAGGATGTTCGTCTCACTTTAATGCCTTTTCTGATGCAGGCGGTTGCTGCTGCCTTGAAAGAGATGCCCATTTTCAATGCGGCCCTTTCGGCTGATGGTGAATCGTTGATAAATCGTAACTACGTGCATATCGGCGTTGCTGTGGATACGCCGAACGGATTGGTCGTGCCGGTGATACGTGATGTGAATGAAAAAGGTATCTTCGACCTCGCCAGGGAACTCATGACCGTCAGCGCAAAGGCGCGGGACGGTAAGCTGGCCCCTGCGGACTTGCAGGGCGGGTGTTTTTCCATTTCCAGTCTGGGGGGTATCGGAGGCACCGCTTTCACCCCCATTGTCAACGCCCCGGAAGTGGCCATCCTGGGTGTCTCCCGCAGCAGCATGCAACCGGTATGGGATGGCGAGGCGTTTCAACCACGCTTAATGCTGCCGCTTTCACTCTCCTACGATCACCGGGTGATCGATGGGGCGGATGGCGTCAGGTTCACCACTTTTCTTGCATCGTTGCTCGGCGATATCCGTCGTCTACTGCTCTGAGATCTCTTCGGCGATTTTACCCGCTGCCCTGTGAAGACTCGATTCAGCGGCGATATCGGTCGGAAGCCGTTAGATAAAGATTTCCATCGACTGTCCGATAACCTATTGAAGTTGGCATCGTTTCCTATTTGGCATTGAAGGTTATGCAAGTGTTCGGCGCGGACATGGGTCAGGTGTTTTATTGGTAGTCGTTCTCTGTTGTTTGTTATGCATAACTATTTGAAGCTATTGCTCTTTCTGCTGATTATGTCTTCGGATGCACTGGCTGGCGGGGTGAAGAACGAGCCGATACAACCATTGACGGCGGATCACGATCTGGACCCGAAACTGGTGGCCTTGGGCGACCGCCTGTTTCATGATAGACGCCTCTCGCAGGATAACAGTTTAAGCTGCGGAGGCTGCCATGTTCTCTCCGCCGGGGGTGCTGACGGGAAAGCGGAGTCCGTTGGCGTGGGCGGCGCAATCGGTGGCATCAAGGCGCCTACCGTATACAACACCCGCTTCAATTTCGTACAATTCTGGGACGGTCGCGCCCCAACCCTGGAGGCCCAGGCCGCAGGCCCGGTGCATAATCCCGTTGAGATGAATTCCAACTGGGGAGAGGTGGTCTCCAAACTCGGTAACGACCCCTCCATGGTGGCGGACTTCTATGCCTTGTTCGAAGATGGCGTCACTGGGAAGAATATCACCATCGCCATTGCCGACTTCGAGCGTTCGCTGGTGATGCTGAATTCCCGTTTTGATCGTTGGCTCCGGGGGCGGGACGTACTTAACGAACAGGAACTCCGCGGTTACCGCCTGTTTAAGAGCTATGGATGCATCAGTTGTCACCAGGGCGCCAACGCAGGCGGTAACATGTATGGATTCATGGGGGCGATGGGAGATTATTTCGAGGATCGGCAGGGTGAAATCACACCCGCAGACCTCGGGCGATACAATGTCACGCAACGGACCGAGGATAAGCACTATTTCAAAGTACCCGGCCTGCGTCTGGCAGCGGTCAATCCCCCCTATTTTCACGACGGTTCAGCGAAGACCCTGAACGATGCCGTACGGGTGATGGGGCGCTATCAGTTGGGACGGGAGATTTCTGATGATGGGATAGAGGATATCGTTGCATTCCTTTTCAGTCTGGTCGGAGAACACGTCAGGTTCAAGCCATGAAGATGCTCGAGGCACTTGGCGCGAAGCGTAGCCTGCTGTTGCTCTCCCTGAGTGTCGCCTTTATGCTGTTATTGCTCCTCTTCTGGGATGATGAATCGCAGGACTATGCCGAGTTATCGCATCACCTATTGCAACTGAAGGAGATGGATGCGCGCCTTGACCGGGATGTGCTCAGGGTAACCTCGTTTCTGCTGGTTCAGTACGATCCATTGGTGCAAACGACCAATCGTCTGAGGGAATTAAGAGAGAAGATCAACGGTAATCCGAAGTTGAGCGACAAGGTCCTGGCTGATCTTGTCGAGACCTATTGGCGCGGCATGAATGAAAAACTGGAGATCCTTGAGAGGATCAAATTCCAGGCTGCGTTGGTGCGCAACGGTATTCACTACCTCCCCATTGCGGCACAAGAATTGGAGTCGGTGGATCCCGAGGCATACCGGGATATCCTTGAATTGCTTAATTCGCTCTATGTCTACGATCTTTTCCACACCGATACGCAGTTGGAAGATATCAACGCCATATTGGAGCAACTGGAACAGAAGGCGCCAACTTCTCCGGAGAGCCGGGAAGTGTTGGATAAAGTACTGTTTCATGTGGACGCCAATCTTGGCGATCTGACGGAGCTCGGGGGGTTGAAGAAGCGCTATTTGGCCATACCCAGTCTGGAGTATTTTGAATCTATCCACGCCGGGCATGAACGGAATCGCATCATTGAGACAGCCAATAAGAAGCGGATGATCGTTATTCTCTCGGCAGTGGTATTCGTTTTGCTGCTGGGTCTTTGGCAGCTCATGCGTAGCCTGCAGAGGGCGCACCTGGAGGTCAACCGCTCCTGGCGCCGGTTGAACGATGCGGTGGAGAATTTGTCTGAAGCCTTCGCACTGTTTGACGCCGACGGATGTCTTGTGCTTCATAACCGGCAATTCAGCGAATTCTATCCTTGGCTCAAGGATCGGATTCTCGAAGGCGCAAATCTAAGCGCCCTGCAGTCCGTGACCGGAAATCGAATTCAGAATCTGAGTCCGGAGGGGGAAGCGGTTTTCGGCGCCATGCCGATCGGTCAATACCTGGAACAGGTCGATAACGGCGCCTGGTTTCTGGCGAGCAACAATTATACCACCGAAGGCGGCATCGTCTGCGTCAGGAGTGATATCACCGAGTCCAAGCAGGCCGAAGCGGATCTGCACAAACTGGGAAGGGTATTGGAGCAGAGCCCTGCCTCGGTGATGATTACCGACACCGATGGCGCCATCGAGTATGTCAATCCGAAATTCGAGAAAGTCTCCGGCTATTCCGCCACCGAGGCCGTCGGACAGAATCCGCGTATCCTGAAGAGTGGCGATAAATCCAAGGAGGAGTACACTGAGATGTGGAGTATGCTGCTGGCCGGCAAGGAGTGGCGCGGCATGTTCCATAACAGACGAAGGACGGTTCAATCTATTGGGAATCGGCTTCAATCTGCCCGCTGCGCGACGAGAGGGGACAGATCACCCACTTCATTGCGGTCAAGGAAGATGTCACGGCACAGAAACGCGCCGAGGATCAGTTGCGTATGAACGCAACGGTCTTCGACACCACTGCCGAGGGCATCATGGTTACGAATGCGGACAATCTGATCAAGACCGTCAATCCGGCGTTCACCCGTATTACCGGTTATGCCCCGGAAGAGGTGATCGGTCGTGGGCCAAGCGTGCTCAGTTCCGGCCGACACAACAGTGAGTTCTATGAGTCGCTCTGGGATTCCGTGCAGCAGAAGGGTTATTGGACCGGTGAAGTCTGGAATCGGCGTAAGGACGGCAGTGTCTTCCCTGAGTGGCTGTCGATCACAGCCATTCCGGGTGAGGACGGTATTGCAAAAGAGCATGTGGCGGTCTTTTCGGATATCACCAAGCATAAACAGGATGAAGAACAGATTCGCTACCAGGCCAACTACGATGCCTTGACCGGGTTGCCGAATCGTTCTTTGTTGTCCGATCGGCTCACTCAGGCAATCGGTTCCGCGAACCGGGAAAACTGGAAGCTGGCATTGCTGTTCGTCGATCTCGACCAGTTCAAGATGGTCAACGATACCTTCGGCCATGCGATGGGCGATGAACTGCTGCAACAGGTTGCATCGCGTCTCAAGAGGTGTGTTCGGGAGTCGGACACGGTGGCCCGGTTCGGTGGCGATGAGTTTGTCATCCTATTGCAGGATGTCACCGATATGGACGCAGTGGCCCACATAGCCGCGAAGGTGATCGATAGCATCATCCGGGTTTTCACCCTGCATGGACGTGAGGTCTACATCGGTGCGAGCGTCGGTATTACCGTCTTTCCCGATGATGCGGTGAATGCGGATTCACTATTGAGAAATGCCGATATGGCGATGTATCAGGCCAAGGAGCATGGCCGGAACAACTACCAGTTCTTTACCGCCTCCATGCAGCAACGGACGCTTGAACGCCAACAACTGGAATTGGATTTGAGGCTCGCCGTCAAGCGCAGTGAGTTGGAGATCTATTATCAGCCTGTGATGGACGCCATCCTCGACAGGGTTGTCAGCATAGAGGCCCTGTTGCGTTGGAATCATCCGCACAGAGGCGTTGTCTCGCCGAAACTGTTCATTCCCCTGGCGGAAGACTGCGGGCTGATCGGGTTGATCGGCAAGTGGGTGATAAAGGGTGCTTGTACACAGCTCAGCCAATGGCATAAGGCAGGCTTTTTCGATCTGAATATGGCAGTGAATCTGTCGAGTCGACAGCGTGAGTTGGGATTGGATGCCGACTATCTCAGGCAGGTGCTACAGGATACCGAACTCTCCCCCGAGACACTGACCCTGGAAATGACCGAAAGCCTGTTGATGCGCGATACCGATGAGGCGATTACCTGGTTGACCGGCTTCAAGGCGCTGGGCGTCAATCTTTCCGTGGATGATTTTGGCACAGGTTATTCATCGTTAAGCTATCTGAAGCGGTTTCCGGTGGATATCCTCAAAATCGATCGTTCATTCGTCAACGACCTGCCTGCCGATATCGATGACGCCTCATTGGTGAAGACCATCGTGGCGATGGCCGACAGTTTGAATCTCGGTCTGGTGGCGGAAGGTGTGGAGAGCAAGGAGCAGGCCGATTTTCTGGTGGGCATCGGTTGCCGCAATCTACAGGGCTTCTACTATGCCAAGCCGATGAAGGCCGCCGCCATGACGGCCTGGCTCAGTGGTGATGTGCAGGGCACAGGCACAACCTAGTACTCCGCCAAAGATCCTGATACATTCAGCTTCTCCCGAATACGCCGGAACCTGGTGCGGCTTGCGGGGAATACTCATCCATACACAGGTTATTTTTCCGGCGTTAACAGATTGAGGAGCACGCATGAGCGGCATCGTTGAGGTTACCCTTCCCGATATCGGCGATTTTGAACAGGTTGATATCATCGAAATACTGGTCGCCCCAGGGGACAGGGTAGAGGCGGAAGATTCCATCATCACCCTGGAGAGTGACAAGGCGACGATGGATATCCCATCGCCCCATGCCGGTACGGTGAAGGCGTTGCTGGTCAAGGTCGGTGACGCCATATCCATGGGCGGGGGCATCCTCAAGCTGGAATTGGATTCCGGCGCCGCAGCGGATGAAAGATCCGCACCCACCAAGGCGCTGGTTTCCGAAGCCGTCAAGGGATCTGCCGACAAGCAGGCCGACGTGGTGGTTCTCGGCGCCGGCCCCGGGGGATATACGGCCGCTTTTCGCGCCGCCGATCTGGGTAAGCGCGTGATCATGATCGAACGTTACGATGCCCTGGGCGGCGTCTGCCTCAATGTGGGGTGTATCCCTTCCAAGGCGCTGCTGCATGCGGCGGACGTGATCAATGAAGCGGCCGAACTGGCCGGGATGGGGGTGGATTTCGGCACGCCGAAGATCGATCTGGAGAAGCTTCGCGCAGGCAAAGACAAGGTGGTGCGGCGTCTGACCGGCGGCTTGAAACAGTTGGCCAAGCAACGCAAGGTGGAATGGGTGCATGGCGTCGCCCGTTTTGAGTCACCCAACCGGATGGCGGTCAATACGGCGCAGGGCGGCGTCTCCATTGCCTTCAACGACGCTATCATCGCTTGTGGATCCAGCGCGGTGCGGATTCCCGGTTTTCCGAACGGTGATCCACGTTTGATCGACTCCACCGGCGCCTTGGCGCTGGAAGACATACCGAAGCGAATGCTGGTGATCGGGGGCGGCATTATCGGACTCGAGATGGGCGCCGTTTACTCTACCCTGGGCAGTCAGATCGACGTAGTGGAGCTGCAGGAGGCGCTGATTCCCGGTTGTGATGCGGATCTGGTGCGCCCGCTGCAAAAGCGCATCGGCAAACGCTATAACAATATCATGCTGGGCACCAAGGTGACCGATATCCAGGCCCTGAAAAGCGGTTTGAAGGTAACTTTCGAGGGCAGGCAGGCGCCGGACAAGCCGCAGACTTACGACAGGGTGCTGGTGGCGGTGGGACGCGCCCCGAACGGTAAGCGGATCAATGCCGAGGCTGCCGGCGTGGCCGTTGACGAGCGGGGCTTTATTCCGGTGGACCGGCAGATGCGCACCAATGTGCCGAATATCTATGCCATCGGCGATGTGGTCGGGCAGCCCATGTTGGCCCACAAGGCGACTCATGAGGCAAAAGTGGCGGCTGAGGTGATTGCCGGATTGCCGGCCGGTTTCGATCCCATGGCCATCCCTTCCGTCGCCTATACCGATCCGGAAGTGGCGTGGATGGGTCTGACCGAGACCGTAGCCAAGGCGCAGGGCATCGAGTATGAAAAGGGGGTCTTCCCCTGGGCGGCCAGTGGCCGCGCCCTGGGCATAGGCCGGGACGAGGGCATGACCAAATTGCTGTTCGATCCAAAGACCAAGCGCATTCTCGGTGCCGGCATCGTCGGCCCGAATGCCGGGGAGCTGATCGGTGAAACGGTGCTTGCCCTGGAGATGGGGGCTGATGCCGAAGATATCGGCTTGACCATCCATCCCCACCCGACCCTGAACGAGACCATCTGCTTTGCCGCTGAGATGGCCGAGGGCAGCATCACCGACCTTCTGCCGCCGAAGAAGAGAAAATAACCGGCCCCGCAGGCATCCGTCTTGGACAAGATCACCGCCGGAGTGCGGGCGTTCTACGAAGCCTATCCCTATCCGCCGGGCAGCCAGGCGGATTGTGACGGTTACCATGCGCGGCTATTGCTCAGCTACTTGCAGCATCCCCAGGGTGAATCGGACACCTTGCGGGTGCTTGAAGCCGGCTGCGGCCGGGGGGTGAACCTGCTCAGCGTAGCGAGTGAGCAGAAGGATATCGAATTCACCGGTATCGACATCAACCGGGTTGCGATTGATGAGGCCGCCGGGGCAGCCGCGGAAAAGGGGCTGGGCAACCTTCGTTTTGCATTAGCGGACCTCCTCAATCGACAGACCCTGACAATGCCTGGTGGCGGCTACCACGTCATCCTCTCCTATGGCGTGATACATCACTTGAGCGACCCGTTGCAGGGGTTACGGCAGCTGCGTGAGATCCTGGCTCCCCACGGCGTCATCGCCTTGATGGTGGATGGATGCTACGGCCGTCAGCCCTTGGATCGTTATCTACAGGCGTTGGCGATCGTCGAATCCAGGCACCGCTCCCCCGAGACGCGGCTGCCGCTGGCGCGAGCCCTTGCCCGTGTTGCGGAAAAAGCCCTCTTCAAGCGTACTTGCTGGCAGGGGACCGCCGATGTTGAAGCGGTGGAGTTTGCCGATCGCTGCCTGCATGTCCATGAACGGAGTTATGACATCAACGGTCTTTGGCAGCTACTCGAATCAGCGGGTCTCAGGTTTATTCGATGGCTGGAGCCCGCTGACTGGTCATTGAGCGGCCTCACCGATGATCCGGAATTGTTGCGTCGTTTGCAGGCATTGGATGAAACCAGCCGATACCGCCTGCTCGAACGTCTCGTATACCGGCCCAAGCTGACACTGGTGGCCGCCCGGCAGGCCGACATGCCCCGTAAACCGCTCCAGCGTCATCAGATGATCTCGAGTCGGTTTCTCCTCAATCCGCAATTGCACATGATAGAGGGTGAGGGAAGCGAGTTGTGTTGTCGGTTGCGCCGACGCCGGTTGGATTTGCATCGAAACGGGTGTGCCCAGCGGATACTGTTGCAGGCGAAAGCGTTATCTGCCGAGTTCACCGGTCAGACCATGATCGGCCTGTTGGGGAAACCGGGGTTTGAACCAGACCAGGTTGTGGATGGTCTGCATCGGATGGTTGAGAAAGAACTCCTCTATTGCCCTCATTCGTAATCAACTCAATATTATCAGCCATCTTCTTTAACCTAAAAACCGCAGTTGAGCACCGTGAAGGGCGTGTGCTTGTGGCGGTGCAGGGCAAGGGTCGTTCCCGCACATCCCTGTGCTTGCGACACTTGTGCATCCCTGCACGGCGCACAACGACGCGGAATAGCGTTCTATTGCGGCGTTGTAACGTTTCCGGATGAACAGTGACCGGTCGAGACTATTCACCGGCCGCTTTCATTTCTTCCGCAGACTTTTCGGTCGCCGCCGTATCTGCGGCCGGCATCTCTGGTGCGGGTTGCTCTCCGGATGCCTTTTCTGTGGTGGCTGTCGCTTCCATCGCTTGTTCGTTCGATGCTTCAGCAGCCGGTTCTCCCGCTGCGGTCTGAGCGGCAGGCTTGGCATTTTGTTCATTGAAGACCAGGTTGCTGGAGTCCCTGAGTCCCTGCATGTATTCCGCCAGGGATTTCTGTTGCAGGCCGGTCATGATTTTACTCCGTACACTCTCCAATGTCGGCGCTGCGGTCTCCCGGCTATCCTCCAGGAGAATGACATGCCAGCCGAATTGGGTCTGTATCGGGGCTGCGCTGTACTTACCCTTTTCCATGCCCTTCAGGGCGTCACCAAAGGGTTTGACCATCTGAGCCGCGTCGAACCAACCCAGGTCACCGCCGCTTTTACCGGTGGGGCCGGTTGAATGCTGTTTGGCGAGTTCGGCGAAATCGGCCCCATCAGCAAGCTTTGCGATTATGGACTTGGCCTGATCTTCCTCCTTCAACAGGATATGCCTGGCCTTGTATTCAGTATTCGATTGTCCGGTGTACTCGGTGTCGTAGACCTGTTGGAGTTGTTCATCGGTCGGTTTGTTTGCGTTGGCATGCTCCTGAATGGCGATCTGGGTCAGCAGCTTGGCTTTTAGAAGATCAATGGAGGCGGCGACATCGGTGCGTTCATGGAGGCCTTTTTCCTCCGCGTCCTGGGCCACGATAAGGATGTTCGACAGTTCATTGAGGACGCTCATCTGCAATTCCGGCGAGTTCTTCGCATCGGGCACGTTGCGCATCCGGTCCTGGAAATAGAGGCTGTACATGGTGCGGGTCACCGGTGTGCCGTTGACGGTCAACAGGGTCTCGGTATCCATGGTGGGTGAGGCATCCTCCGTCTTGGCCGGCAGGGTGGCGGAGCGGCCGGCGTCCGAGGCGGCTTCAGCGGCTGCTTTGTCGGCTGTTTCATTACAACCTGCCAGCAGGCCTGCGCTGCACAGTGCAGCTAGAATGATCTTTTTTTTCATCGTTGAACGTACCTTAATGGTGTTTGAAACGTTTATCGAACCGGATTCGCTGTAGGGCTTAGTGTATCTCTGGATGTCACAGTATCTATGACGAGGCACACTAGGCAGGCAGCACTTTTTTAAAGGGTTTAACGGTAACCTGGGCGTATACGCCGGCCTTGATGTAGGGATCGTCACCGGCCCACCGCTCGGCGCTTTCGAGGGTGTCGAATTCAGCCACGATCAGGCTGCCGGAAAAACCAGCGGGACCGGGATCCTCGGCATCGATGGTCGGATGGGGACCGGCCAGCAACAGGCGACCTTCATACTGTAACGCCTGGAGTCTCGCCAGATGATCCGGGCGTACCTTGAGGCGCTGTTCCAAGCTGTCTTCCCGATCTTCGGCAATTATCGCGTAGAACACTCAGCTCTCCTCACGTTTGAGCTCGTTTTCGCGCAGGTGACGCGCCAAGTAGAAAGCTTGCAGGACGATAAAGCCCATGGTCAGGCCCATCATGCCGAACAACTTGAAGTTGACCCAGCTCTCTTCCAGGGAGTGCGCAGTATTACACATCTCCAGTTCATTCCCTTGAAAATGCCGGCCGCAGTTGTCGAAATCGATCTGCTGCAGCCCGGTGAGTTCCATGAGTTGTCGCTCCGCCACGAAAAAGTCGTTGGCCACATAGAGGTTGAGAAACCCCAGCAGAATGAAAAACAGACTCCAGGTGAGGTTGAGTTTCCGCCAGATGGCATCGGGCACGTCGATACTGCTCTCCATCATCCGCTGGACCAGGTTTTTACCGCCGATGAACTGGCTGGCGAGGAATGCGGCGCCGAATAACCAGTTGATGACAGAGGGTTTCCACATAATGAAAGTGCGGTCCTGCAGTATGATCGTGAGTCCGCCGAATAGCACCAGGATGGCGAGTGTGATCAGGTGCGTTTTTTCCACATGCCCTTTGCGAAGCCGGCCGTAAGTGACCTGGATTACGGACGAGGCGATGGCCACCGCAGTGGCAGCGTAGATACCGTAGAGCTTGTAGGCCACGAAAAAGAGAATGACGGGGAAAAAGTCGGCGAGAAATTTCATGCGGGGGATTGTATCAGTCTGTTCTGACGGCGTCTGGTGCTTGATGTGAACCGCAGCCGCAAATTTGCGGATTCCTGCTCGGACTTGAGACTGAATCCCGTAGTCCTGTGTTGTTATTTCCCTATCCGTCGGACAGCACTATGGGTACAATCCGCCCCCATGTTTTGCCCATACGACCTCCACAGCCATTCCACCGCTTCTGACGGGACGCTGGCTCCGCAAGCGCTGGTGCTGCGCGCCGCCGGTGCGGGGGTTCGGGTATTGGCCCTCACCGATCACGACACCACCGCCGGGATCGAAGAGGCGTCGCTGGCCGCCAGGCAGTGTGGTCTTAAGCTGATCCCGGGGGTGGAGATTTCGGTGACCTGGAACAAACAGACGGTGCATATTGTCGGCCTGAATGTGGATACTGACAACCGGACCTTGCAACAAGGATTGAGCGGGCAGCGGGAATTCCGCGACTGGCGGGCCAGAGAGATGGCTGATCGACTCGAGAAGGCCGGCATAACCGGTGCGTACGAGGGTGCGCTTGCCCGCTCCAGCGGCGCCCTGGTGAGCCGCACCCATTTCGCCCGTTTTCTGGTGGCGCGAGGGGTGGTGAGTGATGAGCGCAAGGTCTTTAAACACTATCTGGTGAGCGGTAAGCCCGGTCATGTGCCCGGCAACTGGGCAAGCCTGGAGCAAGCGGTCGGCTGGATACATGCCGCCGGAGGAGAGGCCGTGGTGGCGCATCCCGCGCGCTACAGGATGACGCGCTCCAAGCTGCGCCGGCTGTTTAAGGATTTTATCCAACAGCATGGCGAAGCGATCGAGGTGGTCTCGGGCAGCCACAGCCGCGATGACTATTTCTGCATGGCCAGGCATGCTCAGGATCTGGGATTGAAGGTGTCGGCCGGCTCCGATTTCCACTCCCCGGAGAATCCCTGGATCGAACTGGGACGACTGCCGATGCCGCCGGCCGGATGTCGACCCGTCTGGGCGGACTGGGAAATACCTTTCGATAGCGAGTCAAATCGCAGGGTGCACTAGGACTTCCCCATGACGCAGTTTTTCCAGATTCATCCGGACAACCCCCAGGTGCGCCTGATCAAACAGGCGGTCGCCATTCTTCGGTCCGGCGGCCTGGTCATCTATCCCACCGACTCGAGCTATGCCCTGGGGTGTCAAATCGGTGACAAGGGAGCGATGGAGCGTATCCGGCGCATCCGGATGGTGGATGACGCCCACAACTTCACCCTGATATGCCGCGACCTGACGGAGATCTCCCATTACGCCAAGATCGACAATCGGGATTACCGGCTGCTGAAAGCCCTCACCCCGGGACCCTACACCTTCATCCACAAGGCGACTAAACAAGTGCCGAGACGACTTATGCATCCCAAGCGCAGAACCATCGGTATCCGGGTACCCGACAACACCATCGCCAGTGCGTTGCTGGAGGCGTTGGGGGAGCCGATCATGAGCACCACCCTGATTATGCCGGGGGATGAAATGCCACTCACCGATCCCTACGAGATGCGGGATCTGTTGGACCAGCAAGTGGATTTGATCATCGATGGAGGCTATTGCGGCTTAGAGCCCACCACCGTCGTGGTGATGACCGAGGATAGGCCGGCGGTGGTGCGAGCCGGCAAGGGCGACAACTCCCTGTTCGAGGTATAATCCACCGATGCATGATCTTAGTCTGATTCAAAAACTGGCGATTTTCGTGATACCGATGATCTTTGCGATTACGGTGCATGAGGCGGCACACGGCTGGATGGCCAAGCGCCTGGGCGATAAAACCGCCGAGATGCTGGGGCGGGTGACCCTCAATCCCATCAAGCATATCGACCCGATCGGCACCATCCTGGTGCCCCTGGGTGTCTACCTGATGACCGGCTTCATGTTTGGTTGGGCCAAGCCGGTGCCGGTGAACTGGAATAACCTGCATCATCCCAAGCGCGACATGGGGCTGGTGGCATTGGCCGGTCCCGGGGCCAACCTGCTGATGGCGTTGATCTGGGCCATTCTGGTCTACGTGGGCGCCATGAGTCTGGAACATTTCGACTGGTTCGGTCTGCCGCTTTTACTGATGGGGGTCGCCGGTGTGCTCATCAACGCGGTGCTGATGGCCCTGAATCTGATGCCGATCCCGCCCCTGGACGGCGGTCGGGTGGTCTGTTCCCTGCTCCCGCCCAAGCAGGCCCAGGTCTATTCGCGGCTGGAGGCATACGGGCTGTTTATCGTGGTCATCCTGCTGGCCACCGGGTTATTGGGCGTTATCCTCTGGCCTGTGGTGAGTTTGACCATCCTTGCCCTGCCCGCCAGCGATATCGTCACCCAATTGATCCCTGTGATCCTCAGTCCCTCAAGGAGTTAGTCTTGAACCTGCCTCTCAGCTCATCCCGAGTCCTTTCCGGCATGCGTCCGACAGGCCGACTGCATCTCGGTCACTATCACGGTGTCCTGAAAAACTGGGTGGAGCTGCAGCATCGGCACGAGTGCTTCTTTTTCGTGGCGGACTGGCACGCCCTTACCACCCATTATGACGATCCGAGCCTGATCCCGGCGAGTATCTGGGAGATGGTGATCGATTGGTTGGCGGCCGGTGTCGACAGTGAGTCGGCGACGCTGTTCATCCAGTCCCTGGTGCCGGAACATGCCGAGTTGCATCTGCTGCTCTCGATGATCACCCCCCTGGGCTGGCTGGAGCGGGTGCCGAGCTATAAGGATCAGCAGGAGAAGCTCAAGGAGAAGGATCTCGCCACCTATGGCTTTCTCGGTTATCCGCTGCTGCAGTCCGCAGATATCCTGATCTACCGTGCATCTCAGGTGCCGGTGGGCGAGGATCAGGTGGCCCATGTGGAGTTGACCCGTGAGGTGGCGCGCCGTTTCAACCACATCTACGGCCGCGAGCCCGATTTCGAGGAAAGGGCCGAGGGCGCAAGCAAGAAGATGGGCAAGAAGGCGGTCAAGCAGTTTAATCAACTGCGGCGCGCCTATCAGGAACAAGGCGATGACCAAGCCCTGGAGACAGGTCGGGAGCTGTTGGAGGTGCAGCAGAATATCAGCGTGGAAGAGCGTGAGCGCCTGCTCGGTTATCTGGAGGGAAGCGGGCGGTTGATTCTCACCGAACCACAGCCGCTGTTGACCAATGCCCCGAAGATGCCTGGGCTGGATGGCCGGAAGATGTCAAAATCCTATCAAAACACCATTGCCCTGCGGGAGAATCCGGCGGACGTGGAGAACAGGCTCAAGCGTATGCCCACCGATCCCAACCGGGTCAGGCGCACCGATCCGGGGGATCCGCAAAAGTGCCCGGTCTGGCAGTTCCATCAGGTCTATTCCGATGACGCCGTCAAAGCCTGGGTACAAGAGGGGTGCCGCTCTGCCGGTATCGGCTGCCTGGACTGCAAGGGGCCGATTATCGAATCTGTGCTGAGCGAGCTTAAACCCATGCAGCAGCGTGCTGTAGAATTCGAGGCTCAGCCTGAACTGGTGCGGCGGATCGTCAAGGAGGGCTCGGAAAAGGCCGGAAACGTTGCCCGGGAGACGATGCAGGAGGTTCGCCAGGCGATGTCATTGCGGAGTTTTGAGTGATGAATTTTGCGTTTTTCGCTACTCATTCGACTGCTGACTTTTCGCTGACGAAATTTCGAGGCGGTCATGGAACAAACTGAGGGCCGTCCGCACTATCATCCGGAACAGGAGGAGATGCCCTTTGCCGTGGTGCTGGGCGAACCACTGGCGACACCGCCCACCGATCTCTATATCCCGCCCGATGCCCTGGAGGTCTTTCTCGACGCCTTCGAGGGGCCGCTCGATCTGTTACTCTATCTCATCAGGCGACAGAATCTGAATATCCTCGATATCCCTATCGCCGAGATTACCGACCAGTATGTCCAATATATCGAGATGATGAACGAGCTGCGTCTGGAGCTGGCCGCTGAATATCTGGTGATGGCGGCGATGTTGGCGGAGATCAAGTCCCGTATGCTGCTGCCCAAGCCGGTTACCGAAGAGGAAGAAGGGGACGACCCGCGTGCGGAGTTGATTCGGCGGTTGCAGGAGTATGAACGTTATAAGCAGGCGGCGGAGGATCTGGACGGTTTGCAGCATATGACCCGTGATACCTTTCAGGTTCATGCCGAATTAGTGGATCGCCATGTGGAGGCGAGGGAACCCGATGTGGTGTTGCGCGAGGTTCTGCTGGCGCTGCAGGATGTCCTGCACCGCGCCGATATGTTCACCAGCCATCGGGTGGAGAAGGAAGCCCTTTCGGTACGCGAAAAGATGTCGTATGTCCTGCAACGGGTCAATGCCGGGGAGTTTATCCGCTTCACCGACCTGTTCGTTATCAGCGAAGGCCGTCTGGGTTTGGTGGTCACCTTTCTGGCAATCCTGGAATTGCTTAAAGAGGCGCTCCTGGAACTGGTCCAGGCGGAAGATTTTGCGCCCATCCATGTCAAAGCCAAATTATCCTGATATGCCGGACGAAGACAGACTCAAGCAGATTGTCGAGGCCGCCCTGTTGGCAGCCGGCAGGCCGCTCGCCCTGGATCAATTGCAGGCCCTGTTCGAAGTACGGGAGCAACCGGAGAAGAAGCAACTCCGAGAGGCATTGGCAATGCTCAGCGAGGCATATCAGGGCCGGGGTATTGAGGTCGCCGAGGTGGGCAGCGGCTTTCGCATCCAGGTGCGCGCTGAATTTACACCCTGGGTATCCAAGCTTTGGGCGGAGCGGCCGCCGAAATATTCCCGGGCGCTGTTGGAGACCCTGGCGTTGATCGCCTACCGGCAACCGATCACCCGAGGCGAGATCGAGGATATCCGCGGCGTCTCGGTCAGCACCAACATCGTCAAGACCCTGACCGAAAGGGAGTGGGTGAGGGTGGTGGGTCACCGGGACGTTCCCGGAAAACCGGCGCTGTACGTCACCACCAAGGAGTTTCTGGACTACTTCAACCTCAAGGGGCTGAACGAGTTGCCCACCCTGGCGGAGATCCGTGATCTCGACTCCATCAATCGGGAGTTGGAACTGGTCGATCCGGAAACTGAAAGCCAGCCAAAACCTGCCTCGCATGAATCAGAATAAACCGCTCACCGGCGAACGACTGCAGAAGGTCTTGGCCAATGCGGGCATGGGATCCCGCCGCCGGATCGAGGGTTGGATTGCCGAGGGTCGTGTGGAGGTCAACGGCGAGGTGGCCAAGCTGGGACAGCGGGTTAGGCCGAGCGATGCGATTCGTGTGGATGGCCGGCAGGTGGCTAAGCGCCTGCTCGAAGCACCGGAGCGGGAAGTGCTGGTCTATAACAAGCCGGAAGGGGAGTTGGTGACCCGCAAGGATACTGAAGGACGCCGCACCGTCTTCGATCGTATGCCGAAGCTTAAACACGGACGCTGGATTCCCGTCGGCCGTCTGGATATCAACTCTTCCGGGCTTTTGCTGTTAACCACCGATGGAGAGCTGGCCAATCGGTTGATGCATCCAAGCCGTCAGGTGGAGCGTGAATATGCGGTGCGGGTGATGGGTAAGGTGAGTGAGGAGCAGCTAAAGCAACTCACCCACGGTGTCGAACTGGAAGATGGCCCGGCCCGTTTCGAAGAGATTGTCGAGTCGGGTGGAGAAGGCATCAACCGCTGGTATCATGTGGTGATCATGGAGGGACGCCAGCGGGAAGTCAGGCGCATGTGGGAAGCGGTCGGCGCCAGGGTCAGCCGGCTCAAACGGGTGCGTTACGGGAGTGTGATTCTGGACAGCGTACTGAAGGTGGGCCGCTGGCGCTATCTCAGTGAAGCTGAGATCGAAGAGCTGCTGGTGAGCTTGGGTCTGAAGAAACCTGTCAAGCAAGCCCAAGCGGGACGTGGCGGCCGTCAGGACAGTGGTCCAAAAAAAAAGCAGCCCAAAGCAAACGCCAAAGATACCCGTCAGGCGGATGTCCGGACAAAATGTGAACGACCGAAACGGAATCGTAAACCATCGGCAAAAGCCTCCCCGAGTCACGGGAAGGCCAAGCGCTTCAGAGGTAAGCGTTCCAAGTGAGATCAGCCCGAATATTTCATCCGGCAGTATGGTTTTATTGATTGAGAATGTCCCCTAGTGTACCTCGTCATTCAGGGACGGTATTCCCTCAATCATCAATACAATAGCTCAGGCTACTGACTCAACCGGAAATCCGTCCCTGAACAACGAACTTGGCACGATCATCGCGTTCCCGGGTGAAACATCCGGGCTAGACAGCAAACGGCTGCTGACGATCTACCGTCAGTTGCTCGACCAATATGGTCGGCAGCACTGGTGGCCGGCCGAGACGCCTTTCGAGGTAATGGTCGGGGCGGTGCTGACCCAAAACACCGCCTGGACCAATGTCGAAAAGGCAATCGATAATCTGAAGGCTGACGGCAGACTAGCGTTAGACTCGATGCTGTCGATGTCTCAGCAGGCCCTGGCGGACGCCATTCGTCCTGCCGGGTATTTCAACGTCAAGGCGAAACGCCTACTCAGCCTGTGCCGGTTTCTCGAACGGAATCCGGGGCTGGAGCGGCTGGATAGTGGGCTTTTACGCAGCCGATTGCTGTCGGTCCACGGGGTTGGGCCGGAGACCGCCGACGATATCCTGCTGTATGCCTTCAATCGGCCGGTATTCGTGGTCGATGCCTACACCAGACGCCTGTTCAGTCGCCTGGGGGTGATCGAGCCGGATATCGGTTATGAACGGCTGAGGCAAGGGTTCGAGCAGGCGTTGGGCCGGGATGTCCGACTCTTCAATGAATATCACGCCCTCATCGTAGCGCATGGGAAATCGATCTGCCGGCCTCGCGCGCTGTGTAGGGAGTGCGTCCTCGAACGACACTGCCTCCATGCATGCGCTAGCCCGGATATTTCACCCGACCGCTGATCAATGATCCTAAAAACCGCAGTTGACCGCTCCATCCTGATACTAAACTACTGATAGGCAAACGATTGACTGTGATTTGCCTATTCACCTGCCGGGTGAACCACGCTACGGGGTGAATGGCACGCTTGCGGCGGCGCATGGCTGCGTTGCAACGCCTTGGAAGCGATGGAATGGGAGAGGGGTTACTCGTCGGAAACCACCTGATTTCGCCCTTTGTTCTTGGCTGAATAGAGGGCGGCATCCGCCCGCTTGAAGAGCGTCTGGGCAGTGTCATCCTCGCGCATGAGGGTCACCCCCAAACTCAGGGTGATCGTCATATCCTTGAGCGGTTTGATATGCAGTTTTTCGATATTTTCACGGATGCGTTCGGCCAGCAGGTTGGCGCCACCCATATCCGTACCGTTGAGCACCACCACAAACTCTTCACCACCATAGCGGTAGAGGGCGTCGCTGCTGCGAATGGTATGCTCCGCCGTGTTCGCCACCGCTTTCAACACCTGGTCCCCTATGGCATGGCCGTATTGGTCATTGATCCGCTTGAAGAAATCGATATCCATGACGATCAAGGAGAGATCAGTCTGTTTGCGCCGGTTGAATTTGATTTCACGGCCGAAGTTGGAATCGAAGGCGGTGCGGTTTTTTACGCCGGTCAATGAATCAAGGAATGCGCTTTGAATAGCTGTTCGGTACAGCAGCGCGTTGCGCAGGGGATAGAGCAGGGCGGCGAGCAGGTTTTCGATCCGGCCGACCTCATTTTCTGAGAATCGCCTGCCACGAGTGATCGAGATGACGCCCAAGTCGCTATCCAGTACTTTCAGGTCATAGTCGAGCTTATTTCTGGTCCGTCTTTTTCCATAACAGCAGTTCAAATCACCGTCACTGGAGTAATAGTCGAGACTGTCGTAACTGAACTGGCTATGCATCACTTGCGCGAACAGTTTGATCAGTGTATCCAGTTCAAGTGTGGTCTGAAGCTTGCCGCTCAATTCCATGATCAGGCCAAGTGTGCCGTCGTCGCTTGCGGCATGTGCTAACTGGCTGGGTGCCGGCCTAGTGGTAGGCGTCGGTAAGTCCTGTTGTGTGCTTTGGATGCTGGTCATTGTTATGGCTCACTTAATCTCAATTTTGCCTTAGGGTGTACGCTATTTTCGTGCCAAATCACATAAAACACAATAAAAACAATTAGATAGGAGATATGAATTTCTAGTGCGCCAAAAATATGGCGTTCATGATCGGCGTTTTCGTCCCCGATGCAACCCTACTAGGACAAAAAATCGCCGCTTTATCCATGCTTGATTGAACCAATCTTCAGACGGATGCCTCTATGTTTCTATATGGAGGTGTCCATGAATCTTAACAACAAACCACTGCTACCCTACTGAATGAGATAAAGGCCATGTTAAGAGTGGTTGCTCTACTCGCAATGGTGTCGGTTATCACCGGACAGACGCTGGCGGAAGAGACCGCCGCCGGGCCGGATAGCGGACGGGTCAATCCGGGATTTCATGAGAATCCCGAATGGTTTAAAAACTCCTTTCTCGACCTTCGGGAAGATGTCAGGGAGGCAGCGGATGAGGGCAAGCGGCTGTTGCTCTTTTTTCATCAGGACGGCTGCCCCTATTGCGCCAAACTGCTGAATGAAAACTTCGCCGTCAGGGAGATTGTCGATAAGGTCCGGCGGGACTTTCAGGTTGTTGCCATTAATATCTGGGGGGATCGTGAAGTCAACGGCCTATCGGGTGAGGTAATCACCGAAAAGGAGTTTGCCGCTGCAACGAAGGTGATGTACACCCCGACCCTGCTTTTTCTTGATGAGCAGGGGCGCACTGTTTTACGGGTGAACGGTTATTATGCCCCACACCGGTTTACCGCCGCACTCGACTACGTCTCGGGAAGAGAGGAGCGAAAACGTTCCTTCAGGGACTACCTGGCGCAGATACGGCCGGTCGCTGCAAGCGGTAAGCTGCATCGGCAAGCGGGCTATCTTCAACCGCCTTATGATCTGCGCCGTTCCAGTCGTCACGGCGGTAAACCTCTGCTGGTGTTGATGGAGATGAAGCAGTGCCCGCCCTGTGATGAACTGCATCAGCAGATACTCAACAGACCAGGTCTGCACGAGACCCTGCAAGGGTTCGATGTGGCGCTGGTCGATATCTGGTCCGCCGAGGAGCTGATCAGCCCGGACGGTGAGCGGATCAAGGCCACCGACTGGGCTGAAAAGCTGGGTATTCAATACGCGCCCAGCATGCTGTTCTTCGATGCCCGGGATAGGGAGGTATTCCGTTCGGAAGCCTATCTGAGAACCTTCCATATCCATGCCGCCATGGACTATGTGCTTTCCGGTAGCTACCGAGAGCAACCCAACTTCCAGCGGTTTGTCCAGGCCAGGGCTGAAGCGATGCAGGAACAGGGTATTGAAATCGATTTGATGGAATAACCGCGTTGACCCGTTGTTGTTATTGATGCGTATTTTGGGTTCACTCAAGGGGGAATCTAGGGTATTATTGCGCGTTCGCATTTTCGGGTCGTTAGCTCAGTCGGTAGAGCATCTGACTTTTAATCAGGTGGTCGCAGGTTCGATCCCTGCACGACCCACCAAAATCAATGGCTTGTGTTGCTTTTTTCGTAAATATTCGGCTAACCCACCTGTATGCTAATGCCCGAAGAATAGTGCGGGATACATTGTTAGGAAAAAGGGAGTTGGGTAGGATGTGGCGCATCGTTCTTGCGGGAATGGCGAAGTTGGTGGATGCAAGGACTTAATAGATAACATGAGCGCCAAAGAGGAGGCTCTTTGGAAAGTTGTGGGGTTCGATTCCGGACCCGCCTCCCTTCTTGTTGTGATTACTATCAAACCGAACCTAAACAGCCCGGGTGGCGAAATTGGTAGACGCAAGAGACTTAAAATCTCTCGACCTTCGGGTCGTGCCGGTTCGATTCCGGCCCTGGGCACCAATAAAATCAATCTGGAATAGGCCAGGCCCGGCATCTTTCAACCCACTAAAAAGCGCAGTTGGACGGGGTGAAGTGTGCGCTTGCGGGGGGGGGCAGGGCAAGGCGTTGCAACGCAGCCATGTGCCACCGCAAGCGTACAGTTCGCCCCTGAGCGACGAGATCGGCACGATCATCACGTTCCCGTGTGAAACATCCGGGCTAGCCTGGTTCACCCAACCGGGGGATGAGATCAGTCTGTTATGGCAAAATGTCCACCATCGTCGATATCTACGATACCCTAAAGCGTCGTTTTCTCGCGCTTAGGGTTCTCGACCTCTCCAACCCGCCGGAAGGTTTGCAGGCATGGATCCTGTACGCCGCGCCGCCTGACAAATACGGTATTCGCGTGGAGGTCTTTTTGGATTAAGAGGATAAGGCAATGCAGGTTGATTTCCACAGCAGCATCGACGAATTGAATGCCGGGGAATGGAATCGGCTTGTCGTTGACGATAATCCTTTTCTTAAATATGAGTTTCATGCGGCGATGGAGCATCATGATTGTGTCGGCCGCCGATTCGGTTGGATGCCTCGTCATCTCGTCGTGCGCGACGCTGGGCGGATCATCGGCTTGTCTCCGCTGTACATCAAGACCAACTCATACGGAGAGTTCGTATTCGATCATGCCTGGGCGGATGCCTACCGACGTAGCGGATTACGCTACTATCCAAAACTGATCAGTGCGATCCCTTATACCCCCGCTTCCGGTGAGCGTCTTCTGATCGATGCGGATGCGAACCTTGCGGAAATGCGCAAGCTGATGGTCGATGCCACAATAGGACTGGCCGAGGAGTCGGGCCTCTCATCCATACACTGGCTCTTCACCAACCTGGAAGAGGGGGAGCGGATTAAAGGAATGGGCATGATGGAGCGCCTGGGTGTTCAATTCCATTGGCAAAACCCCGGATATGAGGATTTCGAGCACTTTCTTTCTCAGTTGACATCCAAGCGCAGAAAAAACATCAGGCATGAACGCAGGAAAGTGTTCCGCAGGGGCATCAGATTCCGTTTGCTGCATGGCCGGGAAGTGACGACGCAAGAGTGGCGTCTGTTCGCCAGGTTCTACAGCAAGACCTTCGAAGAGCGATATAGCTTGCCGACCCTGAATGCGGGTTTCTTTCAGGAAGTGGGTGATCGGATGGGTGAACAGGTCATACTCGTACTGGCCTACGATGCTGGTGTCTGTATTGCCGGCGCTTTGCTTTTTCGCAGCCGGTCGGTGCTATACGGGCGTCACTGGGGGGCGTTGCAACGCTACGACGGTCTTCATTTCGAGACCTGCTACTATCAAGGCATAGAGTACGCTATCAAACACAGTCTGCGACGCTTCGAACCCGGCGCGCAGGGAGAACACAAGATTTGGCGGGGATTTCTTCCGGCACTCACACGCTCCTATCATTGGGTTGCCGATCCCCAATTCAGCATGGGAATCGAGGATTTTCTCTCTGGGGAGCGTGCGGCGATTATGGATTACAAAAAAAGGCTTCTGGTCAACTCACCTTTCAGATAGTCAAAAATCCACATACTCCATCCCGAAAAGGTAAAAAAATGCAAACTATCCGAGGGCGTGTAGTGGGTATATGAGAATATTATTTATTTCAAAGGCATAGTCTGCATATCACCGTGTGCCTTACTTACATATAGGTATCTTTCCGAAGAGTGAAAATCCTGGTAACTCCATGATTAGTATGACTTAATTAGCATTTCGCATGTCATGACTTTTGTTCGTTTTAATAGTTGACTAGTTTACTTAGTTAATCTAGTCTAATAACCGAGTGATTTTGTGGGAAATAGTCTAATACCTCCTGGAGAATAATGATGAGATTGTCTACAAAAGGTCGATATGCCGTGACGGCGATGTTGGATCTCGCTCTGAACGGTAACAATGGTCCGGTAACGCTGGCGGAGATATCTGAAAATCAGGGCATCTCCCTCTCTTATCTCGAGCAGTTGTTCGCTGCGTTGAGAAGCAAGAGCCTGGTGCGTGGCGTCAGAGGTCCTGGTGGCGGTTACTATCTCGGTAAGAGTTCCGATGAGATCTCCATTGCCAATATTATTTGCGCGGTTGACGAATGGGTCGAATTCACCCGCTGCAGCGGCAGGCAAAACTGTAGTGGCGGTGCGCGTTGCCTGACCCATACCCTGTGGGATGATTTGAGTAGCGAAATCTTCAATTTTCTTGCGAAGATCTCGCTGGGCGACCTGGTCAGGCGAAATGTGGGGAAAAGGGAGGACGATTCGCTGGATGCCGTCGTCAACGCCGATTCCGATTCTCAAGCTGCCTAGGCTGTCCTGATTCTCATATCCGGGGGTGTGGTCTCAAGGGCCATCACCCCTGATTATCGGCATTGCCGCCGGGGAAGGGTTCTGTAACGGGGCGGATTATGCTTGGTTGTGCAAATCGGCTATCATAATGCGTTTGAACAGCCAATCACCGTTACGTGCAGTCACTTACGTCCATTGAAGATTTGATCCGTTGGGGTGCCAGTCGGTTTGCCGAGGCAGGGTTGTTTTTCGGGCACGGTACTGATAATGCCCTGGATGAGGCGGCGGCGCTGGTGTTGCATGCGCTCCATCTTCCTTCCGATCTACCGGCCGGTTGGTTCAGCAGCCGGGTTACTTCGGTGGAGCGGAAGCGGATACTTGATCTGATTCAGCGGCGTATCGAGCTACGCATCCCCTTGCCGTATCTTACCGGGGAGGCCTGGTTCGCCGGTTTGCGGTTTGATGTCAATGAGCATGTGTTGATCCCCCGCTCACCGATCGCGGAACTGATCGAAAACCGATTCACCCCCTGGATCGATCCGACCCGGGTTGCCCGTATCCTGGATCTCTGTTGCGGTAGTGGTTGCATCGGCATCGCAGCCGCCGCCTATCTTCCTGAGAGCCGGGTGGATCTGGTCGATATCTCTGCCGATGCGTTGCAGGTCGCACAAAATAACGTCGTTACCCACCGCTTGCAGGAGAGGGTCGAGATCTGCCGGTCCGATCTGTTCGAAGCCCTGCCGGCCGAAAAATATGATCTTATACTCTCCAATCCTCCGTATGTCGGTGCTCAGGAGATGGCGACGTTGCCGGAGGAGTATCGTCATGAGCCGGATTTGGCCCTGCGGGCGAATGATGATGGGCTGGAGGTTGTCAAAAGGTTAGTGAAACAAGCCCCGAATTTTCTCGCTCCCAGAGGGATATTGATTGTCGAGGTCGGGAACAGCGCCGCATCGCTGCTGGAGCGCTATCCTGATATGCCGTTCGTCTGGCCCGAGTTCGAGCATGGCGGCGAGGGGGTGTTTCTGCTGAGTGCGGAAGATCTGGCGGAATATGCGCACCGATTCAATCACCGGACAGTTCGGGAGGGAGTAGACGATCAATGAGTTTACAACGTGCCCGGAGCGCCGAGGAGTATGTGGAGTGGATCAAGCAGGCCGTCTTTGAAGTCGGTGACTTGAGGGATTGCTACGACTTCCAGATGGAGGAGCTGGGGCGTTATCCAACCTTCCTGGAGCCGTTGGAACAGGCGATAAAGGCAATCTATCAGTCAATGGTGGATGGTGACTACTGCTTCGGCCGAGAGGATCTCTCCTTTATGGAGCTGGTGAGTCGTCATGGTGACGACATACCCTTTGCGATCCTGCTACGCCGGATTAACGAGACCCATCGCAAAGGCATTGATGTGGATGATGACTGAAAATCTTGCCTAAACAGACATGAGACTGAGAGAAACAGAGACTATGGACCATTCGACACAATTCGACCTAGGGCTGATTGCCAAGTATGACCAGAGCGGCCCTCGCTACACTTCCTATCCCACTGCCGTGCAGTTTCATGAAGGCTTCGATGAGGCCGAGTACAGAAGGATTGCATTGCAGAGTAACGACTCAGGCAGGCCGCTCTCGCTCTATTTCCATATCCCGTTTTGCGATACCGTCTGTTTCTACTGTGCTTGTAACAAGTTCGCCACAAAAGACCGGAGTATGGCCGCCGGATACCTTGCCCGTGTTCATGAAGAACTCAGAATGCAGTCCGAGCTTTTTGATTCGTCGCGGGTAGTGACCCAGCTCCACTGGGGTGGTGGCACCCCTACTTTTATCAGTCACGATGAAATGCGTGAGTTGGTCAGACAGACGGGTAACTATTTCACCCTGCCGGACGATGATAGCGGGGAATACTCCATAGAAATAGATCCCAGAGAGGCCAAAGGCGATACCATCAAGTTACTGAGGGAGTTGGGCTTCAATCGTATGAGCTTGGGGGTGCAGGATTTCGATCCGAGGGTGCAGAAGGCGGTCAATCGCATTCAAAGCAAGGAGGAGACCTTGGCGGTGCTGCAGACTGCCAGGGACGAAGGTTTCCGCTCGATCAGTATCGATCTCATCTACGGGCTTCCCTTTCAGGGACTGGAGAGCTTCTCCAGCACCCTGGATCAGATCCTGGAGGTCGATCCCGACCGGCTCTCGATCTTCAACTATGCCCATCTGCCGGAACGATTCAAGCCCCAGCGGCGCATCAATGAAGGGGAACTGCCGCAGCCGCAGGAGAAACTGGATATCCTGCAGATGACCATTGAGAAGTTGTCGCAAGCCGGTTATGTCTATATCGGAATGGACCATTTCGCCAAGCCGAACGATGAACTGGTATTGGCCCAGGAAGACGGCACCCTCTATCGCAACTTTCAGGGTTATTCGACCCATGCGGATTGTGATCTGATCGGTCTGGGATCGACCTCGATCGGCATGGTGGGCCCGAGTTATGCGCAAAACATGCGTAGTCTGGATGAGTATTACCAGCGCATCGATAGCGGCAGACTGGCTGTTTTCAGAGGCGTGGAACTGACCCGGGATGATCTGATACGCCGCGATGTGATTACCCGGTTGATCTGCCATTTCACACTCTCCATGCCCAGTGTGGAGCAGAGCTGGGGATTGGATTTCAAGACCTACTTCTGCAACGAGCTGGAGCGGCTGCAAGCGATGGCGTCAGATGGGTTGATCGCTATCAGCGATGACGAGATCAAGGTGTTGCCGAGGGGGCGCCTGCTGATCCGCAATATCTGCATGCAGTTCGACGCCTACCTGAACAGCAAGGCTTCGCAGGGCAGTTTTTCGAAGGTTATTTAGCGCTCATTTATTGTTCGGAGACAAGGCCTGTAACGCCTTTTTGTTTCCCTGAGCAGCGGCGCGCTGTAGCCAGTGCATGGCCTGGCGATCATTCTTTTCCACCCCCAATCCGTGGTGGAAGAGATATCCCAGGGTGTATTGGGCCTTGTCGTTGCCGGTGTCGGCAAGCGGAGAGAGCAGTTGAAAGACCTTCTTATACTGCTTTGCGTTGTAGGCCAGATGCGCCTCTTGCAGGGTGGCGGCCGTCTCATCCAGGGTACCGGACTCCTGGGTGGTGGAACAGCCGCCAAGGGCGATCAGACCAGGGAGCAGGCTGAAAAGCAGAAAATAGGGTTTGAGGTGGGAGCGTGTTTGCATGGAATCAGCCTACCAGTTGATTGAGGTCGAAAATGGGTAATAGTATGGCCAGGACGATGACCAGCACAATGCCGCCCATGACCAGGATCAGAATCGGTTCGAACAGTCCCTGTATGGTCGAGACCAGGGTCTCGATCTCCCGCTCCTGGATATCCGCCGAGCGCTCCAGCATACCTTCCAGATTGCCGCTCGATTCGCCGCTGGCAAGCAGGCTGAGGGTCATGGGAGGAAAGTAGCCGGTCTTTTCCAGGGCTTGATAGAGGCTGGTGCCCTCGCGCACCCGTAAGGTTGCCTCTTCCACCGCGCTTCGCATCGGCAGGTTGGTCAACACCTGGGCGGCGATACGCATCGAATCGAGAATCGGAACGCTGCTGGCGGCCATGATGCTGAGGGTCCTGGAAAAGCGTGCGGCATTGGAGGTGCGGACCAGGCGGCCTAGGAGGGGGATTCGCAACATGGCGCGATGCCACCAGCGCTTGGGCCCGGGCTTTTTCAGCAGATAACTGAAAAACAGTCCGGCTGCCAGCAGGGCGAGAAATATCGGCGCCCCATAGCTGCGAAACAGGTCGCTGGTGGACATCAGCGCCCTGGTGATCCAAGGCAGTTGTGCCGACATGTTTTCGAACACCCGGGTCACCTGCGGTACGATATAGGTCAGCAGACCGCCGACGATAAGCAGGGAGACGATGGTCAGGAGCGCCGGGTAGAAGAGGGCGAAGACGGTCTTCTGGCGCATCTGCTGGCGCTGCTCGGTGTAGTCCGCCAGGCGCTCGAGCACCACCTCGAGGTGACCCGACTCCTCTCCCGAGGAGACGGTCTGAATATAGAGTTCCGGGAAGGTCTTGGGAAATTCGTTCAAACCGTCCGCCAGGCTGCGGCCCTCCAGGACCTTTGCCCGGACAGCCAGCAGGGTGCGTTCCACATGGCGTTTATCGGTCTGTTGGGCGGTGGTCTTGAGGACATGCTCAAGGGGTAGGCCGGAGCGCAACAGGGTGGCCATCTGGCGTGTGATCAGGGCCAGTTCCATGGCGTTGATGCGACGCTGAAACAGGGTGCTCTTTTTTTCCGCAGCGTTGCCGCTGGCGGAATCGATCGTCAACGGGGTGAGGCCGGACTCCCGCAATTGCTGGCGCACCTGTCTGGGGCTGTCGCCCTCAAGGACGCCGCGATGCTCTTTCCCTGTCGGGTCGAGTGCTACATATTCAAAGGCGTCCAAGGTTGATCAAGCCTCCTGGGTTACGCGAATGATTTCGTCCATGCTGGTATCGCCTTGGAGGACTCGCTGCATGCCGTCCTGGCGAATACTGTTGCTGGATTGCCTGGCATGCTCAAGCATTTCTATTTCACCGCTGCCCTTATGAATCAGATTGCGCAAGGCCTCGTCGATGGTGATCAGCTCATAAATGCCGGTCCTGCCCAGATAGCCGCGGCTATGGCACTTCTCACAGCCGACGGATGAATAGAGTGTCAGCTCGCCTGCTGAAGGCTGTTCCAACAGGATTCGCTCCTCCTCGCTGGCGGTATAGGGGGCCTTGCAATGAGGGCAGAGTGTGCGCACCAGACGTTGGGCGAGCACGCCGATCAGGCTGGAGGAGAGCAGAAAAGGCTCCACCCCCATATCGCGCAGGCGGGTGATGCTGCCGATGGCCGTGTTGGTATGCAGACTCGACATCACCAGGTGGCCGGTCAAGCTCGCCTGGACGGCGATTTGCGCCGTTTCCAGATCACGGATCTCGCCCACCATCACCACATCCGGGTCCTGGCGCAGGATGGCCCGCAATCCGCGAAAGAAGGTCAGGTCGACCTTGTTGTTGACCTGGGTCTGGCCGATGCCGTCGAGGTAGTACTCGATGGGGTCTTCCACAGTGACGATGTTGCGACTCTGGGTGTTGAGCCGGCTGAGCGCCGCATACAGGGTGGTGGTTTTACCTGAGCCTGTGGGGCCGGTGACCAGGAAAATGCCGTGCGGCCGCTTGATCACGCCCGGATCGACCTGCTCCAGGAGTTTCCCTGACATGCCCAGATGTTCCAGGTCCAAGCGCCCCGCCTGCTTGTCGAGCAGGCGTAGCACCACCCGCTCGCCATAACTGGAGGGCAGGGTGGAGACCCGCACGTCAACCGGCCGGTTGCCCACCTTCAGAGAAATACGACCGTCCTGGGGGATACGCTTTTCGGCGATATCCAAATGGGCCATGACTTTGATGCGTGAAACCAGAAACGGCGCCACGGTGCGCGGTGGGGTCAGCACCTCGCGTAAAACGCCGTCGACGCGGAAACGAACCACCAGCCGGTTCTCGTAGGGTTCGATATGGATGTCGGACGCCTGTTCCTTGATGGCCTCGGTAAACAGTGCATTGATCAGGCGGATAATCGGGGCGTCATCATCACTTCCGAGCAGGTCTTCGGGTTGATTCAGGGCGCGGGCCGCATGATCCAGATCGATATCATCGCCCATGGTCTCCATGATCTGGCTGGATTGCTTGGAGCCTGATTCATAGATAAGCGACAGTTGCTTTTCCAGGGTCTCGTCATCGACCTGGGCGTAGACCAGCGGTTGGCTGAACAGGCGGCGCACTTCGCTGAGCACGGCGAGGGAGACGCCGGGTTTGTGCAACAGTTTGAAGCGATCCTCGGCTTCGTCCGCGACCACGGCCACTCCATGGCGCCGGGCGTAGGCATAGGGCAACCGATCCGGGGTTATGCCCGCATCGTTCGATTCAGCGATCTCCGAAGAGGTCTCATCGACGGTCTGGATGGGTCGTGTCGTATTGTCAGACATGCGATTGCCTGCCCCGTTTACAGGTCCGGCCCCTGTTCGGATTCGTCGAAGGGCTGGACGAACGTGCCGAAGCGGGGCGGCAGCACCGGCGTCGCCTCATCAGACATCAAATTCACCCCTTGCAGCTTCATATCCAACTGTTGCGCACGGAAGAAGTTGTACTTGTCGTTGGCTATCTGGGTGCTGACGGCGGCGTCCCGGAGCACCACCGGCCGTAGAAAGACCATCAGATTGCGTTTGATTTTGGTTGTCTTATTGGCGCGGAACAGGGCCCCCAGGATAGGGATGTCGCCCAACAGGGGCACCTTCTCTTCGGTCTGTTGAAGATCCTCCCGTATCAGGCCGCCGAGGACGATGGTGTTGCCGTCATCCACCATCAGCACGGTCTTGAAGTTGCGTTTGTTGGTGACGATGTCACTGGTGCCGATGCTGGCGGATGCGTTGATGCTGGAGATCTCCTGTTCGATCTCCAATTGAATGGAGTTGCCCTCGTTGATCTGCGGCTTCACCTTGAGGGTCAGGCCCACATCTTCCCGTTGCACCGTCTGAAAGGGGTTCACGGAGTTGTTGGCGCCGCCGGTTGAGCTGTAGGAGCCGGTGACGAAGGGTACGTTCTGACCGATCACGATCTCGGCTTCCTGGTTGTCGAGGGTGGTGATGCTCGGGGTGGAGAGAATATTGGTGGTGGTGTCGCTCTCCAATGCCTGTATCAGCGCCGCAAAGTTGATCCGGTCACTATTGAATTTCCCGATACCGATGGATGTGCCGGGGCCTAGGGGGATGCCTTGCCCGGCTACAGCGGCGTTGTAGACATTGCTGATCGAGGGAGTGCCGAGGTTGATGACGCCGATCGGGCCGTTGCCGTCCGGCGTGCCGTCGACCACCCACTGCACACCGAGTTTTTTCGCCTTCTCGTAGGATACTTCGGCAATGATCGCCTCGACCAGGACCTGGGCGCGGCGGATGTCGAGCTTGCGGATAATCGCGAGCAGGGAGCGGAACACATCGGGCGGGGCGGTGATGATCAGGGCGTTTGATGCCTCGTCGGCCTGGATGTTGATCGGCAGCTTGGGTTTACCCTTGCCGGCGGCGCCCCCGGCCTTTTTGCCGTTGTCCATATTGGTGCTGACGCCGGTAAGCACGGTCACCAGGTCCACGGCCTTGGCGTATTTCAGATACACGACCTGTGCGTTCCCTTCGTCGTCAAAGGGGGTGTCGAGGTGTTCGATCACCACCCGGGCGCGCAATCGTGCGGTGGGATCGCCACTGACCAGAATGCTGTTGGTGCGCTCATCGGCCACCAGTTTCGTTGCCGATCTACGTCCGCCTTTGGCGGGAGTCTGCAACCCATTGAGGATTCGCACCACTTCAGCAGCCGAGGCGTGTTGCAGGGCGATCACCTCGATCGAGCTGTCGCTCACCCGATCGATCTGTTGGATGATCCTCATCAACCGGTCCACGTTTTGCCGGCGGTCGGAGATGATCAGCACATTGGTGTCCGGGTAGGCGGCGAGATGGCCCTCCTGGGGAATCAATGGGCGGAGGATGGGCACCAGTTGCGCAGAGGTGACGTTCTTGACTTGGATGATGCGGGTGACGATCTGATCTCCCGGTAGATCCTCAATGTCGTCAATGGTGGGAATGCCCCCCTGTTTGGCCTTTACGTCCGGCACCACTTTGATGACGTCTCCGCTCGGAATAGTGGAGAAGCCGTGGACCTCCAGGATGGAGAGAAAGACTTGGTAGAACTCATCGCTCTCCATGGGATGGGCGGAAATGACGGTTACCTTCCCCTTCACCCTGGGATCGACCACGAAGTTTTTGCCGGTGTGTTCCGACACCGTCTTGATCAGGGCCTCGATATCGGCGTTGTTGAGGTTGAGGGTGATCTGTTCCGCATGGCTCTGAAGACTCCACGATAAGTTCAGGAGAACGGCGGCGAATAGCATGAGGGCCGGATGTGAGATCCGGCGAAGGGGCGTGCGCCGCCTTTCCGCGAATAGGGTTGCCAAATTGCTGATCATCGATTCAGTTCCATCGTCGCCTTGTCCTGCATCTGAGTCGTCCGATGGGGGGGGGATTCGCGCCAGGGCAGGTGGTTTGTAGTGAAAATCTTTATCCATCATGAGTTTATGTAGAATATATAATGCATTATATAATAGCAGATATCATGGCGTTGGCATACTGGGACGGATAAGATTCCATGCTTGTCTCCGGGCCTATAGGTTACCCTTATAGTCAAGTCTGATGCTGCCGTCAGGTTGGCTTTTACCGATGGCCTTGAGTGCGCTGCCGAGACTGGGATCCGAGTCGGCGCTTGGTTTGACGGCGCCACTGAGGATGAAGTTTCCGTCGGTTGTGAGGCTGAGTTCCCCATCCACGGCAGTGGTTCCTCCCAGGTCTTTGATTTCGGCCTTGACATCGCCGTTGTCGTTGCTGGTCAAATCGGCTTCCAAGTCACCCACCTTGAGAGGGAATGGCCGTAACAGTGCGGCATTCAACCATCTGACGCGACCTTCTGCAGCGGTGATCCGTTGCGCTTCGATGGTGAGATGCTGAAGCTCGATGTCGATCTCGCCATCGATCCCGACCTGGCTGAGGTCCATCAACCGGGGAAGGTGAACGGCCTGGATCCGACCCTTGATATCCTCCAACCGGTAGTCGTCTCCCGCGCCTATGGCTATATTACCATCCAGTCGTTGATCGGCATGCTTGAGTTGGACATCGAAACCGATCCTGCCGCGAAGCAGTGCGCCGGGCGCGAAGCGCCATTTCACTCTGTCCAACATGATCCCCTGGTAGTTGACGGCTTCCGCCTTGCCTCGCCACAGCGTGCCTTTGATGCGGGTGTATGAAAAGGGTGGTTCGCCGGTGTCCGGCAGGGTCCAGCCCAGGACATGTTGTGCAGGCAGTTCCGCCAGCATGAACAGCAGATAGCCGCCCAGTCCCACGAGAAGATAGCTCCACCAGCGCATCAACCCTCTCCTCCGCGCCGCAGGACCAGTCGCGCATTGACCAATCCGGGTTTCTCCTGCCTGTCGATATTGAGCGATTCGATCTCTATGCCATACCCCTGGGTCAATTGACTCAGCCACAACATCAGGGTGTCGAACGGGGCCTGCTCGATCCACAACTGCACTGCCTTGTCGCCCTGGGGCTTGATGCGTTGGATCCGTTGGCGTAAGCGGATCTTCTTGGCCGTTCTGTCGACCACCGTGAGGAGCGCCTCGTTGCTGCTGCCGGCGCCGCTTTTCTGTCGGCTACGGAGTTTTTGCACAAGACCGAGGTTGCCCTGCATCCAATCGAGCGTGGTCTGCTGGCTCTTAATCAGAAGCGCCTTTGTTTCCAGGGATTGACTGAATGGGCGCCATAGCAGCAGATAGAGGAGCAGTAACAATACCGCAGCGGCGGTCAGGATCAACGCCAGATGTTCTTGAGGGGTTTTCGATTGCCACCACTGCTTCATCATTTCACTCCGCTGATCCTGAGGTGTGAACTGACTTGATCGCCAGAGACGTTGGCGGAGCGAATCTCAACACCGAGTCGTTTCGCCTCGATCATCTTCTTCAGGGTTTCCAAAGCCTGCAACTCCTTGATGGTCAGTTGCAGATTGAGTTGGCCATCCCGGTAACTGACGCCTTCCAAGGTGGTGTCGGGGCTGTTTTTGATCACAGAGGCCGAGGGTACGAAGAGACTGGCGAACTGGGCGAAACCACCGGCTTGGCCGCTTTGCATGGCCTTGAGCTGTTGTTCCATCTGCACCTTGGGGTCGACAACCCTCTTGACCTCCGGGAACGCCTGCTGGAAGGTCTGTCTGATGCGCGCTTGGAGTTCCGTGCTCTGGTGCTGGTAGTCGAAGTGGTCGCGCAGGGTGAGCGCCATCGACAGCCCGACGAACACAGACGCCAGCACGGCGGCAGGGAGCCAGCGTTTCCATTGCAGGGTCATCTTGTCGACGCGCAGATAGTCACCCTGGAGGAGATTGATTTGCTGTTTTTCAGCGAGATTCCCCGCCAATAAGGCGGTCAATCGGGCTCTGGAGCCGATATCCAGGGTTTTGACATCACAATCGGGCAGCGCCTCTCCGAGATCAATCACCGGGGACGAGCCGGTCAGTTGAAGGAACTCGACCTGCTTGGGAACGTGCTCTCCACTCTGCTGCACGGCGAGCTTGAGGTACGCCTCCCCATTGGCGGTGTCCACACAGAAGCCTTGGTGGGGGTTGGTGCGCGCCAGCAGGAGCTGATTATCCTGATAGAGGGTCCAACAGTCGTTGTGCAAGGGTAGACAGAGCAGGTCAGGATAGATCCCCATCGGTTCGATGCCGGCCGATTCCAGCGTCTCCAACCAATGATCGAGCTTCTCCCGGGCGATGACGATCACCGGGGTGGTGTTTTCGCCGTCGATATGGCCGGCGGCGAAGTGGAGCCGGTCGATATCCTCCGTGAGCTCGTTCTCAAGCGAGAACGGAATGGCCTGCAACAGACGCTGGCGGTTTCGGGTTGGAATCTTGACCGCCGTGATTAGGAGTTCGGTGGCGGGAATGAGTACCAGGGTGCGCCGGCCTTTTGCGGATTTCGACGCCTCGGACAGGTCGCCTTCAGCAGGTTCGGAAGCGCCGCTTCCACTGATCAGCCAGTTGACTCGGTCACAGCCTCGGTCGTGACATTGGAGGATCAGGGTTTCAGCCATCAATAAGCCCCGATGGTTCGAGAAACGACGACGACATCCTTCTCACTCTTATGCAACAGGCTGATCAGCCTTTGGCTGCTGTTTTCCATACGTACGACCGTCTCTAACTGAAAAAAATGGCTGTCTACCGAGAGCAATGGCTCTATCTCCTCGGATTCTACTGCATTTTCATCCAAAATGTCGTTCAGTTTAGTGAGAAATGTTTGGGTCTCTGTGAACGGGTTCTCTTCCCGTTCGCTCAGCAATAGTTCCGCATCCGCTTCATCGAGTCCGTCGAACAGGGCCTGCAGGAGCAATTTATCCGCTGTGTTGACATTGATGGCGCTCCTTTCCGGCAGCGCGGTGATGTAGGGGGCGAGCTTTTCAAACACCTCTTGATCCACCCCTTTGATCAACCTGAGTTCAGTCGGACTCGCCATCCGGCCGTTGGCGGTGCGATAGGGAGGATCAAGGCTGAGATACTCCATGTCTTCCGCGCCGTTCGGGAATAGGGCGTTGACATTCTCATCCAGCCAGTCCGCAGTCGCCTGGGTGATCGACTCCGGCAGTTCAAGGAGTCTCAGCAGGCGTTGGAAGATGGTCAGCGCTGAAGCGGCCAGTTTTTTGTCCTCGTCCTTCGCTTCCTTCTCCAGGTAGAGGTTATTGAGGTTGAATCTGGCTTGCAGATCGGTGGTGACGGCCCGCACCTCACCCCCCTCAAGCGGCGTGGGGGGAAGCTCCTGAGCCCAGTCTTCATCCAGACCGTCATAGTCCTCCTTTTTCTTTCTGTTTTTCAGATCCCGGATCAGCATGCCGCGAGACCATGCCTCGCTGCCCAGGGTGTAGAAATAGCCCTGATCGGCGGTCTGGATGTTGCCCGTCCTGCGAATGCTGAGTTGCAGATCGTGGGTCATGGCCACGGCTGCGATGGAGGCCATGGAGACGATTATTATCGCGGTGAGGAGGGCCACGCCCTGCTCATGTGTGCGGGGTTTCACGCGGTTCGACGGCATATGATCCTACCTTTTTACGGCGGTGTCCGGTTGTGACGCACGAAACAGACGGCGTATCGTGCCCCAGTCCTTGAGTTCCATGATTAATTCGACGGCGATGGGCAACCCAGGGGGTTGATCTGATTCTGCGCCGCGTCGGTCAAGTGGCCATTCGGTCTGTTTTTTCATCTTCTCATCGTAAAAGAAAAGCTCTACGGAGGAGATCTCATCGATCAGCTTCTGCCTGTTCGGTTTACTCTCCTGAGCCCTGTCCAGGGTAGGCCAGGTGAGTCGATAGAGATTGTTTTCCTCGTATTGATAGCCCACCCGCTGCAAGCTGCTGCGTGACAGTTTCATAGGGTTGGGGTAGCCGCCGCGGGTCATTTGCAGCATGATTCCGCTAAAGCCGCCGCTCATGAAGGCGGGCTCCTCATCACCGTGTTCGTTGCGAATCGGCCGGTTCACCGCCTGTTCGATGTCCCTCTGTATGAGATTGAGGCCCAATTGGAGTTTAGACATCCTTCGATTGTAGAGACTGGTTTGATGTTCGGTGTCGAGCACCACCTTGAGACCGGCGTAGACGAAGGTCACAAGGATGGCGAAGATGGTGATCGCAATCAGCAGCTCCAGTAGAGTAAACCCGCAGAGCGGCCGGCTGATGGCGGTATGAGGAAGAGGGTGCGCCATGGACTAGATCGGTTGTGACAGGAAACTTACGAGGCGGGTGACGGTTTGTTCACTTCCTCGCTCACGGTAGATGGCGATTTCAACCTGTCTGACCCGATCATCCGGTGTTTTGGCGATGGTTCTGACCCAGTGCCATTTGTGCAGTCCCATCTCCGCCTCCCCCTGCTGCTTGCCTGTGGGCGGCCACTGGTTTCTGATGAGCAGTTCGGTCATCTGGTTCATGGCCACCCAATGCGCCAGGGTCTTGTCTCTCAAATAGGCCACATTCACGGATTGGTTGGCGGATACGGTGATGATAGAGGCGAAAGCGATGGTGAGAATGGCCAAGGTGATGAGAATCTCCAACAGGGTGAACCCCCGGCATCGCTTCATCTGACCCGGTGCGACGGGGATCGGAGAGGTTTTAATAGGGTGAAACATGGTCGAGGGAGAGTTCGCCGATATCATTGCCTGACAGCCTATAGTAACTTTCGCTCTGATCGGAACTGATCTTCAATTCAAACGGCGTCATTTCGCCGCTGCTCAATAGGATGATTTCCGGGGTTCTCTTCTCCTCATCGTCGTCTCCCCGGTAGTCGGTTTCAATGCTCAGTTCGACGCCTTCCGGCAGCGTTCGCAGGCGGAACAGGTTGTCGGTCATTGCCTGCCAATCGCCCTCCGCCTGGTTGAGAAATCCGTAGCTCTCCTCGGTGATATCCACACCGATCAGGGTGGAACTCAACAGCGCCTCTTCCCCGGCCAGCCCGATCAGGCCGGAGAGGCGTTGCGCTTCTGTTTTTAGCTGTTCTTCCGGTGAGTTACGTCCAAGGGAGAGTGCGACATAGTTGATCAGTATGCCGATGATGACCACCACCACCATGATCTCTATGAGGGTGAATCCGAATCCCCGCAACCTTCGAAGAGAAGGTGGCATGCGGGTGATCCCGGCGGTTTTCGTTTTCACTGCTGAGCGGCGATGCGTCGGTGAAACAGGGTGCGGGGAAGAAGCGCTCACTCCAGATTCCAGTTTCCGATGTCATCCTCGGTCGCTTGTAGGTCGAGACCGGCGGAGTAGATGTCGATCGACCCGTGAGAACCGGGATTGAGGAAAAGATAGGGATTTCCCCAGGGATCGACGGGCAATCGATCCAGATAGCCGCCCTCTTTCCAGTTGCGCGGCTCCGGAGAATCGGTGGGCGCCGTAACCAGGGCTTCAAGTCCCTGGTCCGTGGTGGGGTAGAGCATATTGTCCAGGCGGTAGAGATTGAGCGTCGCCTCCAGCGCTCGGATATCGCTTTTTGCCTTGGTGATGCGGGCCTGCTCGGGCCTGTCCATGATTTTCGGCACCACGATGGCAGCCAGTATGCTCAGAATCACCACCACGACCATCACTTCAATAAGAGTGAAGCCATTGAATTTTTTGAATAATTTCCTGGGTCTTGGCGGTTCCTGTAGTAGCCGGGTGGAGGATTGAGGGGTTGCTGCATTGATGGTCATAACTTGGAACCTTTAAAGTTTCGTCCGTTCAGATAGTGTCGAGAGGCCATTATCGGGGGAATGCGGGACGGAATCCAGATCTCCTACGCGAATTCAAGCCAATGGGGTGATTCGCTTCACCTTCCCTTATAGTATATCCGTCGAATGCATGCCGTTTTCCAGGCCGTCATCGCTAACTCAAATCGAATAAGAAACGATGGCGCCCAATGCATGTTGTCGATTGGCGTTCCGTCACCGGCCGGCAGGATGGCGGCGTCTGGGGTAGTGAGTCTATAAAAGCCTGTAAAAAGTTCATTGTTTTTCCTGGCGAATTCAACATAGAGGGTCAACTGCTTGAGTATCGGCATCGTCGGTTACGCCTTTTCCGCCTCGCTTTTCCTGCTCTTCAGTGTGCTGTTGCTGACGAGTTGGCGTGGCCGCATAGAGGGGACCTTTCTACTCATAGCCTCCGTGACATCGGCTTGTTGGGCGCTGACCGCCGTGGCGTTCCAGGTGCAGGAATCGGCCCTGACCGTCTCGACCTATCAGTTGTTCGAAATCGCCAAGAACCTGGCCTGGTTCGGTTTTCTGTTTCGGCTGTTAAAGACGCTCAAGGAGGCCGCCGGTAGCGCCAGTGGGGCGATGGTGTATGCCCCCTCGGCCATATTTACCGTTTCTGCGGTGTTGATCGGGGTGGAACTGCTGGCGCAGTCTTTTCCGATCGTGAGATCCTGGGGCGGCACGGCAAGCCTGCAGTTGGTGGGACATCTCGGTTTCGCATTGGCGGGCCTGGTTTTGATTGAACAACTCTTTCGCAGTACGCGGCCGGAGATGCGTTGGGCCGTCAAGTACCTCTATTTCGGCATGGGCACGCTATTTGTCTACGATCTGTTCCTCTATGCGGATGCCCTCATGTTCAAACAAGTGGATACGACACTCTGGCAGGCGAGGGGGTTTACCAGCGCCCTGGTGGTGCCGTTTGTGGCAATCGCCGCCACCAGAAACCCCAGTTGGTCAGTGCGTGTCTTTGTCTCGAGGCAGGTGGTGTTTCACGCAACTACGCTGCTTTTCGCTGGCGCCTACCTGGTATTAATGGCGGCCGTCGGTTATTACATTCGGTTTTACGGCGGAACCTGGGGTAAGGCGACGCAGATTGTATTTGTCTTCGCCGGAGTGTGCTTTCTCGCCGCTACGCTATTTTCGGGAACACTGCGTGGAAAATTAAAAGTTTTTGTTAATAAGCACTTTTTTAGCTACAAATATGATTGGCGTGATGAATGGCTGCGGGTGGTGCAGACACTCTCCGATGGACGGGGTGGGGATGAAATCAGAACCCGGGTTATTCAATCCATCTCCGATTCAGTCGATGCCGGGGGAGGGTATCTGTGGATGCAGGACAACAATGGCCGCTATCAATGCACCAGCCGGTGGCAGGCGCCCGGGTTGAATCTCGCGATAGACGTAAAAGAGGAATTGATCACCTATTTTACCCGCAGCGACTGGATCATAGATCTCGATGAATGGGCTTCACTTCCAGGGCGATATGACAATCTGGAAATAGGCGAGCAACTGATCGGGGTCGAGGATGCCTGGTTGATTGTGCCTATCAAGCATCACGAGATCCTGATCGGCTTTGTATTACTGATAAGGCCCCAGTCATTCCGCTCGATCAACTGGGAGGATAGGGATCTGATCAAGGCCGCGGCAAAACAGGCGGGCAGTTATCTAGTCTTACTGCAAACCTCTGAGGCGCTGAATCAAGCCAATCAGTTTGAGGCATTCAACAGACTTTCCGCATTCGTCGTGCATGACCTGAAAAACCTGATAGCGCAGTTGGAACTGGTGGCGAAAAACGCGGAGAGACACAGGAACAATCCGGCATTTATGGATGATGCGGTCAAAACCATTGGTAATGCAGTGAACAAAATGGGACGATTGTTGGCGCAGTTGAGGCAGGGAAGGTTTGAATCATCCAAGACAGAGCAGTTCTTTATCGAGGAGTCTGTCGCACAAGCGGTCAATGAACTCTATGGATATTCACCGAAACCCAACCTGACGATCAATGATGACTTTCTGAAAATTATCGCGGATAAGGATCGATTCACCGCGGTCATGATCCATATGATAAAAAACGCCCAGGAAGCATCACAGGCGAATGGCCGGGTCAGTGTGTCGGTGGACAGGATCGAAGACAATGCAAAAATCACTATTGAAGACAACGGTGCGGGAATGGATGAGGCGTTTATCAAGGAAAAGCTGTTTCGCCCGTTCCAAACCACTAAAGGCAATGCAGGAATGGGAATAGGGGTCTACGAGACGAGGGAATACGTCAGCTCGTTAAAGGGCAGTCTGACCGTGGAGAGCGAGCGAGATGTAGGAACCCGGTTTACGATTTCGATACCGCTGATTCCATCCGCTGAATCGACAGGCCATCACTCTGCAACGGCTGAGGCAAAATTGTGAGTAAAGGTGCTAATCAACTGAAACCACTGATTATCGTTGAAGATGACCCAGGTCTTCAGAGTCAGCTCAAATGGAGTTTTGACGGCTATGAAACACACATCGCCGGCGACAGGGTGAGCGCCGTCAATCTGTTGAGAAAAACCTCGGCGCCGGTAGTGACATTGGATCTTGGATTGCCCCCTGATCCGACGAATGTCAGCGAGGGATTTGCCACCCTGCAGGCAATCCTGAACCTGATTCCGCAGACGAAGGTTATTGTCGTGACGGGCAATGACGACCGGGAAAATGCGTTGAAAGCCATCGAATTGGGCGCCTATGATTTTTATCAAAAACCTATTGATCCCGATGTGCTTCGAGTAATTATCGAACGCGCCTTTCATGTGCATGGACTGGAAGAGGAAAATCGCGGATTGAGTAAAGTCCAGCGCAACTCCCCATTGGACGGGGTGGTTGCGAACAGTCCCGAAATGCTGGAAGTTTGCCGAGTGATTGAAAAAATCAGTCCGACCAACATCACCGCCCTGCTGCTGGGAGAGAGTGGAACGGGAAAGGAGGTCCTGGCGCGGGCGATACATGGATTGAGCGAGCGGAAAGATCAGAGATTCGCTGCCATCAATTGTGCGTCAATCCCGGAAAACCTCCTCGAGAGCGAACTTTACGGCTATGAGAAAGGCGCGTTCACCGGGGCTGCGAAAAGGACCATCGGCAAGATAGAAAGCGCCAATGGGGGAACCCTGTTCCTTGATGAAATCGGCGACATGCCGATTGGATTGCAGGCGAAAATGCTACGATTCCTGCAGGAGAGGGTTATCGAGAGGATTGGCGGTAGAGAAGAGATCCCGGTTGATATAAGAGTGGTGTGCGCCACCAACCAGGATTTGCAGGAGAAGATCGAAGATGGGGGGTTCCGTGAGGATCTCTACTATCGGATCAGTGAAATCATTATCAATATACCTCCTCTGAGGGAGCGTGCCGGTGATGCAGTGCTGTTGGCCTGGTCGTTTCTGACGAACTATGCGAAACAGGGTTCATTCAGGGTTACGGGTTTTACCAAGGAGGCGTTAACCGCTATAGAGGAGTATCGCTGGCCGGGAAACGTGCGTGAATTGGAGAATAGAATTAAACGCTCGATTGTTATGGCGGATGATCAGATGATCACCCAAGAAGAGCTTCAGTTAAATCAGGACAGCGGAGAGACCATGCCTATCAATTTGAGAGAAGTCAGGGAGCAGGCAGAGGCGAGGGCCGTCATCAGGGCAATGAGTTATGTGGGAGGGAATGTTTCCAAGGCTGCTGATTTATTGGGAGTGAGCAGACCGACTTTGTACGATCTCGTCAATAAATACGGCCTGAAATAGTGGTTTACAGGATGTTCGGTATCACGTGATTTTCGGCAATCGGCCACAACAGTACTCGGATTGGTGACTCAGAAAATGCTACATATAACCTCCTCATTCAATTTGCACAGCGGGTATTCCGTGACAGGTATGCTGTTGGCGATGATATTGGCTTCGGCATGTTCCAGTGGATTAAACGAGCCTGAGAGGCTGGCAAAAGCCGAAGCAAGCTTTACCAACGGTGAGTATTCCAGGGCGGTTATCGAGCTTAAAAACATCCTCCAGACGAATCCCCAACAGACCGATGCAAGGAAGCTGCTGGCTAGATGTTATGTGATGATCGGAGACGGGGTTTCCGCAGAAAAAGAGATAAACAGGCTTACGGCATCCGATATGCCGGCAACGGATTTGAAATTGTTGTTACTCTCATCCTGGAAACTACAGGGAAAATACCGGCAGATTCTGGATGAGTATGAAAAGGGGGCCTTGCAGGGTTTCGATCGCCTCCAGGTCTGGGGGATTGTATCTGATTCATATATTAGTCGTAGACAGCCCGACAAGGGCGAGGCCCTGGCAAAGAAGATGTTGGCATTGGATCAGGGGAGTATCGATGCCATGATCGTTATGGCAAAAGCGGTAAGTACAAGGGATGAGGACGATACGGCGCTTGAATACATGGATAAGGCGCTTGCCGTGGATTCCGGCAATCAGGAGGTATGGCGGCTGAAAGGCATGATCGAAGCCAAGCGGCATGATCTGGATCAAGCCGTTAAGTCACTGACCAAAGCACTCTCTTTGATACAGGAGGGTGGTTCCGGGAAGAGTCTCTTTATGACGAAGGTCTCCCTCATTCAGGTACTGTTGCAAAAGGGTGATTATGAAGCGAGTGGGCGATATATCGATGAATTGAAGGCCGGGTATGAAAACAACCCCTACGCAGACTATCTTTCCGGCCTCCACGGTTACCTGCTTGAGCAATATAGCGTCGCCAAAGCCGAGTTGTCCAAGGTGCATGCCGTGCTGCCGCATCACCTACCCACCATCCTGCTCCTAGGCGCCGCCCATTTTGCGGAAAACAACCTTGAGCAGGCGAACGCTCTTTTGACCCGTTATGTGAATCAGGTTCCGACCCATCTTCAAGCCAGGAAATTGCTCGGTGAAATCAAACTACGATTAAACCAGCCCGGGGAGACTCTGTCACTGATGAAGTCGGTGGAGTCGGCGGACAACCGGACGAATGATGTAGAGATACTGACAATGATCGGTACGGCCGCCAGCCAATCCGGCGACTATCTCCAAGGGGTGGCGTATTTGAAGCGGGCGGCGAAGCACAGTCCCGGGAATACGCGCATCCGGGAGGAACTCGCAAAACTTTATCTCAGACAGGGGGCGGTTGACGAGGCGATTTCCGAATTGGAGAAAGACGGCTCGGAACTGAGCGATAAGGGAGACAACCTCCTGATAATCTCCTACATGAAAAAGCAGGCATATAAAACCGCCCGAGAGATCTCGGATCAAGTGTTGAATCGTACACAAGGGCATAGAGCGGAAGACTACTATATCCGCGCCTTAATCGAACTCAGCACAGGGCACAGAGTGGATGCCAGGAGTTATCTGAATCAAGCTGTCGAAGTGGATGACGGGTACATTCCGGGACTTCTTGCCCTGGCGAGGATGGACCTGGAGGATGGCCGACTGAGAGCCGGTAGCGACAGGCTCAATCTGGTGCTTGCAAAACAACCGAATAATATCAACGCCATGATGTTGCTTGCACAGATAAGCGAGCGCTCCGGGCAACAGAGCCAAGCGCTGGAATGGCTCGAGAGAGCCGCCCAATCGAACGTGAAGAGTGTATTGCCGCGAGCTATACTGGCAAAATATTACCTCAGAACAAAGCAACCTGAAAAAGCAGCGACCTATCTTGAAGACAGTATGCTACGGGGCAGTGGGAATCCGGCCGTTTTGTCACTGGTGGCGGAGTTGGATCAGCAAATGGGTCGTTACCGGGAAGCGGAAGCGTCAATTAAAAAGATAATCGCGCTGAATAGAGAGGATGAGACGGCGTATCGTCAACTTGCGGTCATGCAGAGTAAGGCGGGTGATGCTCGTGCGGCAAGGTCCACGCTGACCGAGTTCAACAAGCAGTCACCACTGTCGATGCAAGGCAAGCTGCTGCTGTTCAAATTAGAAATGAAAGATCAACGATACGACAAAGCCGAATCCATCGCCAAGCGTATGGTGGCGGATAGTAAGATGAAATACACAGGCGTGTTGCTGATGGCGACTATTGCAGAGGCAACAGGCAAGCGTGGGACGGCAATCTCCATGCTGAGGGAACATATGACGCCTGATGCGCCATTCTTCCTGGTGCAGAAATTGTCGGATCTCTATGTGAAGAACGGGGATCTTGAATCGGTCTCCGCTTTGCTGCAAAACAGGATTCAGTCGCACGAGGATGATCAACGCTCGAAAGTTGCATTGGCAATGGTCTTTCAAACGCATGACAAGCTTCCTGAGGCGATTGCATTGTATGACGATCTGCTTGCCGCGGATGCAGACAATATCGTTGCGCTGAACAATTTAGCCCTGCTTGTTTTCAACCGCGATCCGAAAAAGGCCCTGGATTTGGCGCAGAGGGCCTTCAACAAAGCGGGTAATTCGTCCGTGGCGGTCATCGATACTTATGCCTGGCTGACCCATCAGTCGGGCGACACGAATGCGGCCATCGGCCTGTTGAGCGCTATCCTGGACAGAACTTCGGATCCATCCATTCTCTATCACTATGCCGCTATGCTGGTTGCATCCGGCAGGAAGGGTGAGGCGAGAGATGTGCTGGTAAGGGTATTCGAGACTAAAAAGCCGTTTCCCGAGTCTGATGAAGCTAAACTGCTTTTAAGTGAGATATCTGCCGGTGACGGTTAGAATACGCTATTGCCGATACTATCGAATAACAGGAAAGTACTATGTTATCAAAAGGTTATAAGAATATAACATACATGTTCATCGCCTTGGGCGTACTTATCGCAGCGGGATGTTCAAGTCCACCGGAGATGGCGACATCCGTAAGCCGGTCACCCGCATCGGTGGGAGGCCCCTCATCGCCGATGTATGTGATCGGACCGGGAGATACCTTGAATGTCTTTGTCTGGGGAGACAGCGAGCTGTCGACGGATGTGGTCGTTCGGCCTGACGGGCTCATTACCACGCCTTTGGTGGAAGACCTGCCCGCGAGCGGTCAGACGCCGACGGAACTGGCTAGAAATCTTGAACAAAGACTCTCGAGATTTGTAAAAAATCCGCAAGTAACGGTCAGTGTCAGGGAGTTCGTCGGGCGCTACACGGAACAGGTGCGTGTCGTAGGGCAGGCCTCTCAACCGCAATCGGTCCCCTACCGCGAGGGCATGACCCTGCTTGATGTGATCATCGCGGTAGGTGGATTGACGGAGTTTGCGGCGGGAAACAAGGCGACAGTCGTTAGACAGGTAAACGGCAAGACGACCCAATATCGTGTCAGACTGGACGACCTGATCCGGGATGGTGATATTTCCGCGAATGTCAGAATGCTGCCGGGAGATGTCCTGATCATCCCTGAAACCTGGTTCTGATCCGGCCGTATTCAACTAAACCATGTTCGATAACTACCCTGGCAGCCGTTCGAAAGTGATCTAAATGAGCAGCATAGAAAAAGCGATTGAGCGATTGGCGAAATCCAAGGCGAAGCAAAGCAAGCCGGATAGCGTTGCTGACGGTTCGACCAAGGCTGCACATCAAGACCAGGCGGAAGAGACCGCCAAGTCGGTATCGGTATCCGCTAAACCAGCCGCAGATAATAAGGACTTCCCGGCCGGAGGCGGCGAAGGGGGGTCCACAGTTGCGACAGTTGCGGATTCAGCGAAGAGACCGGCAAAAAAGATACAACTCGACTATGAATCCCTCTCCAAAGTCGGCTATATCGTTCCCGAGGCGGGCAACAAGCAGCTTGCCGAGGAATATCGAATAATCAAACGTCCCATCATCATGAATGCGCTGGGTAAAGGTGCGGCGCCCATCGAGCATGGCAATCTCGTTTCCATCTCCAGTTCATTGCCCGCCGAAGGTAAAACGTTTACCGCCCTCAATCTCGCTTTAAGCATGGCCACTGAACTCGATTCGACGGTACTCCTCATCGATGGCGATGTCTTGAAGTCATCCATGAGTAAGCTTCTGGGTATCGAACAGGAGAGAGGCCTGATCGATTTGTTGGAAGACAAGCGTTGCAGCGTCAATGATGTGATCCTCCATACCCAGATCCCCAGACTTAAGGTGATTTCCTCCGGTAACCGCTCGGAAAAATCGACCGAACTATTGGCAAGCAAGGAGATGGAGCGATTGCTCAATGAACTTGCCGATAGATATCGGGACAGGATCATTATTTTCGATTCGCCGCCTATCCTCGCGACCAGTGAAGCCGAGGTGCTGAACCTCCATATGGGACAGATATTGTTGGTGGTTGAAGCGGGACAGACCCCGGTGGATGCCATTAAGGACGCTCTCTCGCGGTTGGACGGCGAGAAGGCGATCGGTTTGGTGCTGAACAAGAGCAGGGAGGGCACAACCAAGAACTATTATGGGACTTATTATTGAGAAATTGATGAGTTTTTGCGGAGACCGGCGTTCTGACAAGTGAGTCGTTTCTCCTTTTTCATGTGAAAATGTGAAAATTTTCCCAATAATAAACATTCATTCCAGGTCTTTGTTCTCCGTTTCTCTGCCGACTTTAGCCATATCTTCGCCGCGACGAAAATGGTTTTTCAAGCATAACTAACTGATTATAAATTGCTTTTTCTTGTGATTCTTGGCTTGTCCAAGTCACGCGCCATCAAGGCTACACCTGTCGAGACCTCAACAGGCTGACCTTGTGAATCACGGATTTAGACTGGATAATGGCCTACTACTTCAAAACGCAAACACGACTCAATCTTGGCTGAGTAAAAGAAAACGATGAAAATAGGCCTGTTAAAAGAATCGGCGGTAGGTGAGAATCGGGTTGCCCTTTCACCGGATATCGTCAAAAAATTGTGCGGCAAGGGTTTTGAGATCAATGTCTCGACCGGCGCCGGCGACAACGCCCGCTTTTCCGATGATCAGTATCGTGAGGCCGGCGCCGCCATTGTCTCTCCGTCCGAGGCATTGGCTGCCGATATCCTGGTCAGAGTGCGTAAACCCTCGCAGCGTGAGGCGGCTGAGTTGCCTAGCGGCTCAATGCTGATCGCCCATATCGAATCCTGTGGATTGGATGACGTCCTCAAGACACTGCTGGATAAGGAGGTCGTTTACCTCGCCATGGAGAGGGTACCCCGAATCTCCAGGGCCCAGGCAATGGATGCCCTCTCTTCGCAAAGTAACATTGCGGGGTACCGGGCTGTCATTGAAGCCGCCGTCCACTATGGTCGATTCCTGCCGTTGATGATGACCTCAGCGGGATCCGCCAAGCCGGCAAGACTCGTGGTATTGGGGGCGGGTGTCGCAGGTCTGCAGGCGATCGCCACCGCCAGACGGCTCGGCGCCGACGTCTTCGCCTATGATGTCCGTCCGGAAACCAAGGAACAGATAGAATCCCTGGGCGCCAAAGCGATTGAACTGGATATCGGTGAGAGTGGCTCGGGAGAGGGCGGCTATGCCAAGGAACTCTCCGATGAAGCCAAAGCCAGACAGCAACAGGCCCTTGCCGATGAGCTGAGTAAGGCGCATGTCATCATCACTACCGCCCTGATTCCCTGCCGTCCCGCCCCCGTCTTGATTACGGAAGAAGTGATCAAGAATATGCGTGAGGGCTCAGTGGTGATCGACCTGGCAGCGGCTACAGGCGGCAATTGTCCCTTGACCGAGGCGGACAAGGTGGTGGTGAAGCATGGTGTGACACTTGTCGGACACACTAACTACCCCTCCATGGTGCCGTCTGACGCGAGCGCCTTTTATGGCGGAAATATTATGAACCTACTGAATATCATGGTGGATAAAACCGATGACGGCCTGGTATTGAAGGATCTTGAAGAAGACGAGATCACTTCGGCAATGCGTCTCAGCGCTGAGTCTTGAGGCTTCAACACGGCGCTATGTCACTGCCCACTGTTACGACCAACTATAAAGAGTGATCCTATGCCTGACACACTGGTTGCATTATATGTTTTCGTTCTCTCCTGCTTTATCGGTTACTGGGTCATCTGGGGGGTAACGCCTTCGCTGCATACCCCGCTGGTAGCGCTTACCAATGCCATTTCAGGGATCATCATCGTCGGCGCCCTGCTGGTGACCGGTCTTGAGTCAGCGGGGGCGGCGGCCGAACTTTTCGGCTTTGTTGCAGTTTTGTTGGCCTCAATCAACGTCTTCGGCGGTTTTTTGGTAACCAACCGGATGTTGGCCATGTTCAAGAAAAAAGATAAGTGAGAGCCTGACCGATGGAGATTTCAGCAAACACCCAAGCGA
>JAHXHR010000001.1:81124-99784 GCA_025656505.1 Candidatus Thiodiazotropha sp. (ex Epidulcina cf. delphinae)
GTGGCGGCGCTGCACAGCTTCGTGGGTATGGCAGCGGTGCTGGTGGCCATCGGTACCTATCTCAACCATGCTGCCGCGGGTACGCTCAACTCGGTCATGATGGGTGAGTTGTCGGTCGGTATCATCATCGGTGCGATCACCTTTTCCGGGTCCGTGGTGGCCTTTGCCAAGTTGCAGGGGCTGGTCAGCGGGGCGCCGGTCAAGTTCAAGGGACAACACGCCCTGAATGCCGGAATGGGGATTGCCACCGTTGTGCTCGGTATTCATTTCGGCATGACCGAAAGCATGATTTCCCTGGTGCTGATGACACTGTTGGCATTTATCCTAGGCTTCACCCTGATTATCCCGATCGGCGGCGCCGACATGCCGGTCATCATCTCTATGCTCAACAGCTATTCAGGATGGGCGGCGGCTGCCACCGGGTTCACCCTGGGCAATCTGTTGCTGATCATTGTCGGCGCTTTGGTCGGTTTTTCAGGCGCCATCTTGTCATTCATCATGTGTCGAGCGATGAATCGTTCGATTATCAACGTCATATTCGGGGGCTTCGGCAGCGATGGAGGCGGCGAGACCAGCGCCGTCAGTCAGGCCGCCCGGAAGGGGGTCAGGTCCGCCTCGGTGGAAGACGCCATCTACTGGATGGAGGATGCCGACAAAGTGATCATCGTTCCCGGCTACGGCATGGCGGTGGCCCAGGCCCAACATGCCTTGAAAGAGATGATGGAACTGTTGGAAGCGCGAGATGTGGCGGTGAAATTTGCTATTCACCCGGTGGCGGGGCGTATGCCCGGACATATGAACGTCCTGCTCGCCGAAGCGGATATTCCCTATGACCATGTCATGGAGATGGATGAGATCAATCCAGAGTTCCCTACCGCCGACGTGACCTTGGTCGTGGGCGCCAATGATGTGGTCAACCCGGCGGCCAAGTCGGATTCCTCCAGCCCGATATACGGCATGCCGATTCTGGATGCCGCCAAATCCCGTCAGGTCTATTTCCTCAAACGGTCAATGAATCCCGGTTACTCCGGTGTGGACAACCTGCTCTTCTATCAGGACAACACTTCGTTGATTTTCGGCGATGCCAAGGACACCATCGAGGGTATGGTCACTTCACTCAAAGGCGGCGGTCACTAAGCGACGATTAACCCCGCGCAATCAAATAGATCCACCTCTTGTTCCCTCCCCTCCAGGGAGAGGGTTAGGGTGAATATATTCGCGTTCATTCACGGACTGATTACACTTGATATTGTGCGATAATTAGGTTGTGTCAAGTGACGGCTTACTTCCTTCGATATGATATTCTAACGTACCTCGTGGACTTCCTGGATTCCGGCCTTCGCCGGAATGATGATCGCCGTAGTTTACGAACGGACACTATCCAAACTGAACCTGTGTTGAATTGGCCTGCCTACGCCTTTGACCGATCCCTCACTGCCGATAGCCGGCCACAAAGATAACCGTGAGCGCTGAGACCGACGATTTCCCCGACCCCCAAGAGATCAAGCATTGCATGCTGGAGGACAGGCATCGCATTTCACAACGGCTTCGAGGTTTGCGAAAACGGGCGAACAGGGGAGAGGCGTTTTCCCATGGGCTACTGAAACTCCGCCAGGCAATAAAGGCGTCTCAAGCGAGACTGGCGCAGCGCAGCGAGCAGATGCCACGGGTCTCTTTTCCCGATGAGTTACCCATCAGTTCGCGTTTGGATGAGATTCAACGACTGATCCTGGCTCATCAGGTGGTTATCCTGTGTGGTGAAACCGGTTCAGGAAAGTCGACCCAACTGCCTAAAATATGCCTCAGCCTGGGTCGAGGCGTATCGGGATATATCGGGCATACGCAACCACGGCGGGTTGCCGCCCGGTCGCTGGCGGCGCGTGTGGCGAGTGAGTTGGGTTCGAGAACAGGCCAGGCCGTCGGTTACAAAGTGCGCTTCAGTGATCGTGTAGGATCCCATACCCACATTAAGCTGATGACCGACGGCATTCTCCTTGCGGAGATTCAACAGGATCCCTATCTCAATCAGTATGACACGCTGATTATCGATGAAGCTCACGAGCGCAGTCTGAATGTCGATTTCATCCTGGGCTATCTCAAACAACTGATGTCGAAGCGGCCTGACCTGAAACTGATCATTACCTCCGCGACCATCGATCCGCAACGTTTTTCCGAACATTTCAGCGACGCCCCGATCATTGAAGTCTCAGGGCGCACCTATCCGGTAGAGCTGCTCTATCGGCCGCCGCAAGAGGAGGGAGAGAACGAGCGTGACGATCCCCTGCAACAAGCCATCGTGGATGCAGTGGATGAACTCTCTCTCATAGACCGGGGTGACGTGCTGGTCTTTCTGAGTGGCGAACGGGAGATCCGAGAAACTGCGGAGACGCTACGTAAACATAGGCTCTCCGCCACTGAAGTGGTGCCGCTCTATGCGCGACTCAGCGTGGCCGAACAGAACAAGGTATTCAAACCGCATACCGGCAGACGCATCGTTTTGGCCACCAATGTGGCCGAAACGTCACTGACAGTGCCGGGTATTCGCTATGTCATCGACAGCGGATTCGCCCGCATCAGTCGCTACAGCCATCGCAGCAAGGTGCAGCGTCTACCGGTGGAACGCATTTCCCAGGCTTCGGCGGATCAGCGAAAAGGGCGCTGTGGACGTATCTCATCCGGTGTCTGCATACGTCTCTATACGGAAGAGGATTTCGAGGCGCGGCGCCCGTTTATCGAAGCGGAAATACAACGCACCAACCTAGCATCGGTCATCCTGCATATGAAACTGCTTGGGCTCGGCGAGATCAGTGATTTTCCTTTTATCGATCCGCCCGACACACGGCTCATCAAGGACGGTTACCGGGTGCTGGAGGAGATAGGCGCGGTTGCAGGGGACAAGCGGGTGACCCGTTTAGGTCGGCAACTCGCCCGTCTTCCCGTCGACCCCCGCATTGGCCGAATGCTCTTATCGGCCGCTCACGCCCACTGTTTGAAGGAAGTGATGGTGATCGCAGCGGCGCTCAGCGTGCAGGATCCACGAGACCGTCCCCTGGAAAAGCAGCAGTTGGCGGATGAGACACATGCCGGATACCGTCATGAGCAGTCGGATTTTCTAAGTTATCTGTCCCTGTGGACCGAAGTGGAGCAACAACGCAGGCATTTGTCTAAACATAAGTTCCATACATGGTGTAAGCGGCAGTTTCTTTCCTGGAACCGAGTTCAGGAATGGCACGATATTCATCAGCAGTTGCGAGGCCATTTACATGAAATGGGTTTTCGAGAGAATCAAGTACAGGCTGGTTACGAAGAGATCCACCGGGCACTGTTGAGTGGTCTTTTGAGTCACGTTGGACTGAAGCGTAAAACCCATGACTATCTGGGGGCGCGCAATAGCCGGCTTTTCATCTATCCCGGCTCCGGGCTGTTCAAGAAACAGCCGAAGTGGGTGATGGCGGCGGAACTGGTCGAGACAACTAAACTCTATGCGAGAACCGTGGCGGCCATACAACCGGAGTGGGTTGAACAAGCAGCCGGACATCTGCTTACACGCAATTATTCCGAGCCGCACTGGGAAAAGAAGCGTGGCCAAGTGGCCGGGTATGAAAAAGTCACCCTGTTCGGCATTACCCTGATCCCCAGGCGTAAGATCAATTTTTCCCCCATCGATCCGGTCGTTTCTCGAGAAATATTTATCCGTTCCGCCCTTGTGGATGGCGACTTTCACACCCGTGCGCCGTTTTGGCGCCATAATCAGCAACTGATCGACGGAATTCGGGATCTGGAGGCAAAATCCCGACGCCGGGATATCCTGGTGGACGAAGAGCGTATCTACAGCTTCTACGATCAGCGGATAGCCGAGGGTATATCGACAACGCCGGGGTTTGAAAAATGGTTGCGCGGACAAACCAAGGAGTACCCGAAACAGCTCTATATGGATGAAGCCGATCTGATGCGGGAAGCATCGCTGCGGATCTCCAGCCAACAGTTCCCGGATAGCCTCGATATCAACGGCATGCTGCTGCCGTTGGCGTATCAATTCGAACCGGGAAATGCCGAGGATGGGGTAACCTTGGTTGTACCCCAGGATGTACTGAATCAGATCACTGAAGCCCGCCTGCAATGGTTGGTGCCGGGACTGCTAAGGGAGCGGGTGATCTCCCTGATCAGAGGATTGCCGAAATCACTACGCCGTTCGTTCGTTCCGGTGCCGGATTATGCTGACGCCTGTTTGGCGGACCTGCAACCTAGTGATCGCCCTCTGGTGCAGGTATTGGGCGAGCGGCTGAAACAACTCAGTGGTGTGCATATTCCCGAGGAGGCCTGGGTAGAGAGTGAAATCCCGAATCATCTGCGCATGCGTCTGCGTGTGGTCGATCAAACGGGCGCAAGCCTGGAAGAGGGTCGTGATCTGCGGGGCATGAAACGCCGGCATGCCGTGCAAGCAGAAGCGGAACATCGCCATCTCACTTCACCCGGGCTTGAACGTACAGGCATCAAGCGTTGGGATTTCGCCCCTTTGCCGAAACGGCTGAGCATCCATCAGGGGGGGATCGTATTGCAGGGTTTCCCCGCCCTGGTGGACGAAGGGGAGAGTGTGGCAATTCGATTGCTTGATGCGGAAAACAACGCCAAACTCGCGCATAAGGGCGGTGTGCGGCGGCTGCTGATGCTTAAGATACCCAGGGAAATACGCTATCTGCGCAAGAACTTACCTCAACTCGAGCGGATGCGCCTGCTGTACGCCAAGGTTCCTGCGGCGCCGCAAGGCCTAGGTTATCAACGACATCACGATCTCGAGGATGAGTTGGTCGGCTTGATCCTCGATCAGACATTCCTCAATCACCAACCGGAGATCAGGGAGGCGTCATGCTTCGAAGAACGGCTTGCAAGCCGGCGGGGAGAGCTGATGCAGCAGGCAAACAAAGTCTGTGAGCGGTTGCAGGAGATACTGAATGACTATCATCGGGTGAGGAAAGCCATCGCTTCCATCACCCGGGTAAACTGGATGAGTTCAGTGATGGATATGCAAAATCAGTTGGATCGTCTGGTTTACCAGGGTTTTCTACAACAGGTGTCCGAGGAGCGGTTGGCCACGTATCCGCGATACCTGCAAGGCATACTGAAGCGAGTCGAGAAGCTGAGCCATGCAGCCGCCAGAGATCAGCAACGGATGCAGGAGATGGGGGGATTATTGCAAAAATGGCAACAGTGGGATAACCAATGCAGGCAAGACGGCCGCATCGACGAACGCATAGAGGAGATACGCTGGGCGATCGAGGAGTTGCGGATATCGTTCTTTGCCCAGGAGTTGGGAACGGCCTATCCGGTCTCTCTCAAACGCCTGGAAAAGCGTTGTAGGCAGATAGGCTTGTGAGTCTGTCAAAACGCAATCATGCGCGCCATAAACGGACAGCCTTTGATCTTCCTTGTTGTGTAGCCTCCCCGGTATATTCGCTAAAAGTATACGTCTTCCTACCGAAAGCGCCCGTTCCGGCCGTTAGAGGCAGGCGGACTCGAGTCTGACAATCGTGGCTTTTCCCGGCACTATGTTTTGCTCTTAGTGAATGTTCGGATATAATATCGCGTATAGTAAGGTGGCTTGCTCTGTGCGCTCTTTAACAGACTCTACCTCTATAGGTTGGACTTAGGCCGTGGCTGCCATCTGATAGGTTTGAGCAGTCGGCGTTGGTTTTCAACGCCCTTCCCTGAGCCCCATAGCCGTCTACGTAGCGCGTTGTATGGAATCCCGTTTTCCGCAGTAAGGATTTCCACGTCCCGCGTAGGGGGTTCTCGTCCCGAAAGGGGGAGGAGCACCGGCTTTTGGTTGGAAATCGGGTTCGTGGTGTTCGCTGCATGCCATTCGGTCCAATCGTGTTCCGGGCACTGATGCAATTACCGGCGTAGCAAGCGCAAAGCCAAACCGACTGATCTGAGATCGGTAGAACCACCAACATCATCCTTCGTACCTGTAGTTGTAGCGTCGCATCAAACAACAGGCTTGCCACGCTGTCTGCCAAATGGCCTTCGTACCTGCTCGAAGGCTTTGAGGGCACTCTGCCGATGGCTATAGATACTGAAGCAACCGCCCTATGCCATTACAGTGGAGGCATTACTGCCATGGAACATGAAAGATAGCTGTGTAGAAAAGCAAGTATGCTAATTTATTAGCGCTTACCTCCAAACAATGCTGCTCAAGGGAAGATTTAAGGATGAAAATTGCAATTGTTGATGAAATGGATATCCGTGGTAAATGTCTTGACTCATGTATTACAAGCCTTTTCCCAGATACTAAACCAGTCTTGATTCTTGGTAGTGACGCTACAGGTCCCCGCGCCAGCGCGAAGATCCACAGGTTTGTGGATAATTTTGATCATATCTTTGTTCACCATGGCCAATTAGAGGTTGCGAAAAAATTATCCAATACAGACAGCATCATCTTGTATACCGCTTTTTATGACAACAATGCCGAAAAAAAAGGGGGAATCTGGATCCAAGAGAGTGTCAGTGAGGTATCGGGCGCAAGCGACAAGGCAATTAGCATGGCTATGGGGTTTGCCCCACAGAATATATCGCCTGAACAATTTCCGGATATGCATTTGCCGCCGATCTCCAATTTGGGAGCCTGGCATGCCTTAGCTACCCCTGACATGAGTGATGAACAACGGGAAACTCATTTAAAAGCAATCGAGGAGCAACATGGCGGCATCCAAGATGCAGACGAGTATCGTAACCTTTATGAGCAGTATCCGCAAAAAGCCTATCTTTTTGCTGACGAAATGAAAGTTGCGATTAAAAATCGCGCTTCAAAGTATGACCAATCATTGCGTTTTTTTCCCGACATGGCGTATGCCAAACGCAAGTTTAACGTACTGTTGGTTGACGACAACAAAGATAACTACATAATTCTAAAAGAAAAACTTAGACGGTATCTGTTGGATAACGACGAGCCCTTTGAGGCAAATGTTATTCATATTGAAAGCACTGAATATTTGTATGAAAAATTCAAAAAGCTGAGGAATATTCAAGCGGTTATATTTGATGACAGGTTTCCAACAGATGTGAACATAAGTGAAACTATCGAAAACCTGAGGGCCATCCGGCCTGTACCCTTCTATATTTCAGGCTCGAATATTCTGGGTTTTGATCAGGGAAGCACGAAACAGTATTCACCCATCCTCGTATCTAACGTGAGGGCTTATGAATACAAGGATGAGAAACGCGCTACTGCGCTATTCGATGGGTTGTTGGCGGATTTAAAGGCAAGGATTGAGACGCCTTACTTTACTGCTTTGAACAAATACGCAACCGAGCGAAAATCGGCATTTCATGCACTGCCTATTACTGATGGCGGATCATTAAATGATAGTGTATGGGCAAGGGAATTTACTGACTTTTATAGACGAAAGTTCTTTGCTGCGGAAACCTCTAACACAAAAGCGCCGTTGTCTTCAGTATTTTCACCCCAAGGTGAGCTACAACGGGCATTAGAAAAAGCAGCCGAAGCCTTTCATGCCGATAGAACCCTCTTCGTTACTTCAGGGACGACAATTTCAAACTTGCTCGTTTACAAAATCCACATCCAGAAGGATGATATTGTATTACTCGATTGGAACTGCCATAAATCCCACCATAATGCCATGGTTGAATGTGGCGCACGAGTCAAATACCTGCAATCCGAATACAACAGAGAGCTAGGCATAGCAGGATTGGTTCCAACTGAACAAATTCTTCAACAACTGCGGGCACTTAAACAAGCCGGTGAACCGGTAAAAATGATTTCCCTGACACACCCCAGTTTTGACGGCATGCTGTACGATGTAGAAGAACTGATGCGTGAAGCAAATAAAGTCTATCCAGGTATAGTCTTTTTCTTTGATGAGGCTTGGTTTGCGTACGGTGCTTTTTACCCGGTACAGGATATTCGCCATCGCTCGGCTATGCTTGCAGCAGCTAAAATCCGTGCAGAAGCCCTCAATGACGTAGGGTATCGTGGCTTTCCCAATACAGATGTGCGGGTGTATGTTACTCACTCAATCCATAAAACACTCTCCTCTATCAGACAAGGGTCAATGTTACACATCCATGACCCATATTTGACCTTTGCAAATGAAGCTGATCGTCTACACCTTGAATACATGGTTGATAATGCCTACGAGACGTATATCACAACCAGTCCGAATAACAGCATCTTAGGGTCTTTGGATGTCGCACGAATGCAAGCGGAGATGGAAGCCTATGACCGCATCAATCATGCCATTGACTGCGTACAGATTTTCAAGAAGGATTTGCAGACCATGAGCGCCCATTCACCGGCAGTGAAGGCAATGGGATTAAGGGTGATTGAACCGGAAGAGCTGATTGCGAATAGCGCTAATGACAAGGTACTAATCGACCCGCTGAAAATAACCCTCTATTTTGACCGTGTACCAGGAGCAAAGGCGGTTAAGAAGCTCAATGAGTTCAATATCCAAATCAACAAATACAGCGCCAACACTGTATTACTACTATTTTCCATTGGCGTAACCAGAGGAAACGTTAATCACTTGCTCCGTTCATTAAAAGCCTGGGCGGAAAAAGTAGTGACCACCCAACCTTATACTGAAGACAATCGGCTTGACGGACAAATTACAGACATTCCAGACTTCCATGAAGATTTCCTGGTCAATCCGCAACTGCAAATCACCTGTTTAAAAAATGTTCATGATAAGCTCCATAGCAGCCTACTTCCCAGCGGGGATCGTACCAATAGCAGCTTATTCCAGTACGCTACACCTGTATCCATAACAAGTTGCCTAACGGACAAACCCTGGTGCACTGCTCTGGAAAACCGCCGGTTGGTAACAGCACAGGCAATTACACCTTATCCACCCGGTAGTCCTATCATCGTAGCCGGGCAGATCCTATCCAGAGAAATTCTGGCCAATCTGATTAACTTGAAAAAAGCCGGCGGTGAAATAAACGGTATTGTAAAAAATGAGGCTGGAGAGGATTGCATCGTAGTGTCGAATCGCGGTGTCAAGGAATGTTAGCAGTTGATTAATTTAGATAATAGTGAGGTTCTTGCAAAACTATTTTCTGACAACAAAGAATCAATGACTTACTGAACATTGACCGCTGTAACCTATTGATTCTTTGTTTATGCTCAGGAGTTTTGCAAGAGGCTCTAGTTAGAACACATTTACTATTGAGGAGAATCTGATGGATATTGACTTACATGACAGAATATGGCCTAAGTATACTCACAATTGGTTTAAGGCGATCCATGATGCACCTGTGCCGCATAATTTCGATGCTGACAATGTCAAAGCAATGGAAGAAATCAAAATATACTTACAAAGTAATGGCCTGACGATATCACCAAACTGGATGCCGAACAGCGTATTCCATGAAAATATGAAACGTTGGATCGGCTATTGCTCTGCTCCCCATCACACATTGAACGGCGCTACACCAACCCAGCCCTTCTATATGTCATTTTTTCCATTTGTTTTTGAAGTAGGGGTATCAGTATTTATAGGCAAGTTCGATTCCTACATTACTCGACCGAATTTTCTTGAATTCGGCAACACCATAGTGATCCGGCAGGATGAACCTAAAATCGTTGAGCTGTGCGTGGAGGGCATATTGGAGCGTTTATTGCGTTTCGAAAATCCAAAAGACGGCTTTATATACAAGGTACTGATTAATGATGATGGTGAATCAAATATTGGCGAAATGGGCTTTGAAGAAAGTGGTGACTTCCGGTTATGTATGAAAAAAGGACTTACTGATAAAACCATTACGGATATCAATAACCCTTACGTCGACATCACCAGCGACCGTTCATCACGCATACAGGAAATGCGCACCTATCTGGCAAGAGCGGATTCTTATATCAGATTGGATGTAGAAAATATTGATGGCAAGACTTATTTGCAGTTCAGGCAAAAATCATACGACGAAGTCACCAGTCAGGGTGAAAAGAATACTGGCGATAACAAAGATCAGGGAGAACCTTACAAGCCACAGGAAAGTCAGCAACGTCGGAGCCAAGCCGCCACAATCAATAAAGGCCCGGTCTTTCAGGGAGGAGCATTTAGTAACGTGATAGTGGGAGATCATGCAACTCAATACAATGATCATGATGACACGGAAAATAGTGTAAAGAAATAGCTTAACACAAGGACAAAGTGGCAATGGATAAATCAGGCAGCTTCATTGAAGACATACCTGCGCAAGACAATGCAGATTCGGAGGATATAGCCACCGAAAAAGAGCCAAAGGTCGATACTGGAAAAGAACAAGTTGCATCCAAAAAAGCTGAGGAAGACCGCACTCCTGACGAGGATAACACCGTCGATGCTCAAGCAGGAGCAGGAGCAGGAAAGGAAGATGAATACAACCCACAAGGTATTACTGGCAATCATCCACTAGAGAACGAATATGATTTTCAAGATGCTGAATTACGAAACTGTATTGTTGGTGATTATGCAAAACAAATTAATGTTTTTCTTGATAAATCTTCATTCTTCGACTCTTCCAGGGAAGAGGCTTTCCCATTGCCTAAATGTCAATATTCTACTGAATTTCGATCAAGCCTAAAAAATTATCAGCGTTATTATAAAACACACCATTGGCTGATTGTTGTGCGCAACGATGACAATGTTTCATATCAATTTGATATGGTAAAGCAATTGATCCAGGTCGACGCCGACAGGTCTTATCGCGTTCAAACAGAAAATGTTGACTGCCGTGACTATATCAGGCACAGCGATAAGCTGTTATATGGAAAACCAACGCTAACCAAGGTTGTAGTTCAAGATGCCAATTTGTTCTTTAGCTTTTTTAAAGAAGCCGAAAATGTCTCAAACTTAACAAGGCATTTGAAAAAATGCGACAACATCCTTATCTTTGTCGTTGAACCTGATACAAATCCTGACTTTGCCGTAAAACTGAACAGGCATCTGGAAGTTGGAAAGCATGACTATGGGATATGGACTCCCACACCCGAGCAGTTTGACCGCCAAGTAAATCTCCCACTTGATGAGCTATCAATCGTTGAGCGAAGTACGCTGGCGATAGCCGCCTGGTTTGATTGTTTGCCTTACAATCTATTTCAGCAGCTTTTGGCTAATGTATTGGCGACTCAGGCTGAAAATGCCAAAAAGGCAAGCGAGGATAAAAACTATCCCGCATGGTGGTCCGGATGGCAACAAAGCCGGGATCAGAATTTCACCAAATTGGGGCTAGCCAATAGCCCAATGCCGGATGAAGATTTTTATACAGTTCGCTTTAGCCGGCCTGGTGAGAAAAATTTGCACAAAGAGCGGATGATTAACACCGCCATGTTTAATACATTGGAGATATGGCCGGCAGCGAAGCAAGTATTTTTCGACAATTCAAACCTGTGCATCCACAACACGCATTGGCAATCCCGTCTAGCTCCCGAACTAGCCACCTATCTCGAAAATCTACATAGGACGGGGCTATTGCCGGTTGATAGCGAATTTCTAATCACACTCTACGAAGAGGTACGATACGCAAAGCGTAATGATACGCTATATTTTTTCCGGTTTGCACACCTAGTGAAATATTTATTCCGTAAAGATCGTTGTCGAGATGCAGTTATTATATTTATTGAACAGCTACAGCAGTTAATGATGCGGGAAGAACGGGAATTGATTACCAGCATCAACCAAGACATGAAAATCCTGGGGTCTTTGCCTAAGCATATGCCGAAGTTAGCGGAAATAACTGAAAAAGCTGATCAGGAAATCGCAAGGGCTATGTTCTATCTGAAAGATAGAATATATGCAAGCTGCTTTTTACTTGAAATAGTGCTTGATGCCGATAACCCACTTTTTATGGAGCGGTACAATTACGTCATTAACACCCACGCCAAACGAATTTATACGGATCAGAAAGGGTTGCCGACTTATGGAATTTATACCTATAACCTTAGATGCTTTTTGGCTAATACGGTAAATGATTTAATTGGTTTATCTGAACAATTAACAAACTTGGATGAAAATCAAGACAGAGTTCTATTGTTTCAGATTGCAAGAAATGTGCTTTTCAGTCATCTCGACAATAAACCGTCCGGCCTATCTAAGCTGCAGGGCTTGAATTATTTATATAATCTACTCATGCATGAGCGAGGGTTGGAAACTATTGTGCAGCTTCTTTATCCACATACTCCCCAATACCAGGACTACTCATCTGCCCTGATATTTACTATTAGGCGCATGAAATGCATGTTGATTTTACAAGAACAGGAAGACCCGTGCCTGGATGAAGTAATGGTCAAACTACTGCGCCTATGTGCAAAAAATATCTCCGAAAATGAATATAGCAATTTAAATGATATGTGCATAAATTTAATCGATGACAGCAGGCAAATGCTGATTGATAACACAGAAAAAAACCGCAAAAAAGAATTAATAGCAAACAAAAATGCCAGCCTTTTTATCAAAAATGCATTTAAAAAGAGGTAGAGGGGAAATCCTATGAACGATCCAATAAAGCAACTAATAGAGTTAGTCAGAAAAGTAGACTCAAAATTTTATGATCCCAACATCCACGGGCAAGGTGTGGTAATCGCCTGGAATAGAAAAAACAATGACTGGGCATCAGGTCAGGGTGCTTTTGGTAAGCTTTTTAGGCGGAAAATTCTTGACTATTACTTTGTGAAAATCAACAGCAAACCCATTCAGATCAAAAAAGTTCAATTCGAGTGGTTTGAAGGAACCAGTGACATATCCCTAACTCTCGAAGCTAATTTTCAAATAAAAATCACCAGCCGTCAGGATGCGGAAAAATTTGTAGCTGCTTTGCTGATGCAGCGAGCAGTGACTGTAAACAAGGCATTTTATCAAATCATTGATGAACAGTTGCATAACTGTATGGATAGAATCTATAGTAGTTATACGACTCAGAAAAAAAATCTGCTCGATGAATTTTACCTGCCTGGTACACAGAAAGGAGAAAGCCGGGAGCTGGACTCTGAGGTAACGAGCGGCGTCAAAGACGTGCTTTCAGGACTTGATTTTAAAATTGGTTTTTCTCTGCGTAATGCACCTGATCGGGTGGCTGACTTTAGTCATTGTACAATATTAAAGAAAAGCCCTTCGCAAAAGGAATTTAATGTCCAATCCGAATGTACGCTTAAGCTAAACAGTTTTCAAGCATATAAAAAGTCAGGTATCAAAAGCCTTGATGACGCCGTCAACCAAATGAAGAATGCAATTGATCAAGCCATCCATGAATATGTGTCAGGTAAAACGCTTTTTGACCTATTTAGCAATTTCGATTCCACTGTTGAGCATGGTACAAAATCAATTTCCAGGTTAGTGCTGGAACGAGTTGAAGCGGAGGCTGCTGCAATCGGTTATGAATTGCAGGCATTTTATTCGTTACCTGATGTTGCGCCGTTAAAATTGTTAAACGGTATTAGGATTGATATTAATGAGAAGGATGGAACCTTCAGCACAGGTTATGGTGGCGGCACTATCAAAATCCATATTAGTATGGATGTTAAGGCGGTGCATGGCGGTTTTGAAAAGTTGATGCACTTATTATCGCCTTCCGGTGACTATCAAGACATTGATGTACTCGAATTTTCTTATGCTGACTTGGTGCGGTGCATCAAAAACCCGATCATTTCCATTTGCGCAAATGTTATAAAGCAGAAAGATTACAAAAATGCCAGCACTGATTTTGACAACGCGGTTAAAAAGGATCTTGTAGCACAACTCCAGAATGAAATGCATACCTTGTATGGTCTTAGCATTGATATCAAGTCAATGTTTCCAGTGGAGACTGAGGACTCTAGTCGATTACGTGAACTATCCGGCCGTTCAAAACAATTTACTTTCAGCGTTATTTCCAATGCTGCGGAAGAAGGGGAATTGTTGGTCGAATTTCAAAGTGCTTATAAGGTTTTGGGCATAGATATTAACAGCGGCTGGGAAGCCTTTGAAAAGACGGATTTAGGATACCGATGCGCCTCGCCGGTTAGAAAACAATTCACCAATGCGAATGAAGAGACTCCTGATGACAGACACTGCAAATCTATTGCAATAAACAATGAACTCGAAGATATTGCCAATGAGATAATCAGGTATTTGAAGGCTGACTTAGAGTTGATTCCAGGACTTTTCGCATGGTATCGAAATGCTGCCGCCAATCGAACATTCCAAAAAAAGCTGTTGGAAGAAGTAATATCCGCCATCCGGCAGAGTCGTGGGTTGGTGGTCAGCATAGAAAATATTACTATGGATGACCGTTACCTTACCAAGAAGGCAACAGAAGAACGTGACACTAAATATGGGCATATTGCTAAAGTACGGGCCAGTAAAGATAAGTTAACGCTTGAACAGTCGGAAAAGTCGATAATACGCCAAAATGCGCTTGAGGAGCAGGTTTCTAAGCAAAAGAGATCCAGCATTACGGAAATCGATGACATGGATAAGCTTCAACAAATTGAGAAGCAATTCGATGATCCATTGGAGGGAGTCTCCCAAGTTCCTGCATCAATAAGCCAAGCACTTAGTTTAGCGGCAAAAGGTACTGAAAAACCTGCATATAATGAAGCTATCGAGACATTGATGAGTACTAAGGAGGAAAAACCAAAAAATAACCAAGGAGAGGAATGATAATGAAGTTTTTAATTAAAACGAGTTATCAAACCCAGCATAATAAAAGTAGTTCTGGAAAAAATAATTTTATCACGTTACATGTAATCTATCTATTTTGTATAGCCATATCTTTGGCATTTGTTCTTTCAAGCCTGCAAGGATGCGTCTCCACGAACGACCGTCAACAGACGGAAGCTGAAGGCGCCGTGGTTGGCGCAGCCATTGGCGGGCTACTGGGGTTGGCGCTTGGTGACAGCAAGGAAGCGGCAATTATAGGCACGGTAATAGGGGCTGTTGCCGGTAATATGTATGGAAGACACATTGCAGATAAAAAAGCTGATTACAAAGATACAGAGAGCTACATGAAAGCAATGATCGCCGAATCAGATAAGGTGTTAACAGCAGCAAGAATTCAACATGATACCCTGGCTAAGAGTATTGAACGGCAAAAACATGAATTAGCTAGGCTTTCTTCCATTAAACGGCAGGAAAGGGGGGGCAAAAAAAAGCTTGAACGGCAAATAGCGAAAAATAAAAAAGACCAGAAAGTTACCGAAAAGTTAATTGCCGCAATTGATCACGAAATACAGACACAAAGACGAGTGGTTAATAAAGAACGTAATGAAGTGGCTATTGTATATGTGAACAGAAGTGAAGCTAATATCAGTGCAATGGAGTTGGAAAAACGTCAGCTTGAATTGCTGAAGGTCCAATTGGCCGGCCTCGATTACAGAAGAGTGTACTAGTGAAAATAGTTTATGTCGGGTTAATGCTTTCTGCAGCAATTTATCTGTTGGGCTGCCAGACAACCGGTGATCCAAAACGGGGTGGCCTGTTTTCTTGGGACGAGAAAAAAGCCAAGCAGCGGCAGCAGGTATTGGCAGATAAAAAGCATAAGAAACAGAATGAAATAGCCAAGATTACGCAGAAAAACACATCCTTAGAAAGAGTGAAAAGGGAAAATGCAATTTCACTGATGGAGATCAATAACACGCTGCTAAAATTAAGGGAAGAACAAGAAAGCTTAAGAAATCAAATTTCACAACTACGTGCCGATAACATGATTTCTGAAGGAAAACTTAGGGACTTGGTTAATAGATACCCGTGGTTAGTCTTTAATGAGCGAAAAGCTAAGCATAGTTTCTTCAATCTTGATCAGGAAAGTCTTGCCCTGGATACGATGAGAGATATTGAAAAGAAAAATAAATCACTAGTGGAAGAAATACTACTTTTGATAGGAAATTAATAGGTTGTTGCACTTTGTAAAACAGGCGTACTTATGCACCAATTTTGATAAAGATTGTGGTCATGCCACAAGGCACACCCTTATTTTTAAGGTTCGAAATGCAGAAATATTTTGCCCTGAGTGTAGTGCCGTCTTGCAGAGTGCCAATAAAGAGAAGTACAACTTTATACTGATCGGATGGTCCGTTACTTTCCTATGCTTCTTTCTATTAGCAGGGTGGTTACTGAAACCGGTTGTCTTGCCTGTAAAAATCCAGGACGTGAGTTTTACCGAGTCTACTACTAGAACCCCTGAGGCCGATGCTGTGGTGGAAGTTACCTTGACCCTGTCCCAACCGGCAACCGTCAGGCAAGTAATCGAATATTTTACTGTCGCAGGCACGGCCGACGCCAATAAGGACTTTAATGCCGAACCTGGCCGAATTATTATCTTACCGGGTCAAAATAGCGCAACGATCTCCATTACAATTGTGCCTGATCGTGATCAACTGGAGGCAAATGAAACCTTCGATTTAGTTTTGGCAAATGTTGAAGGTCAGCCGAGACATACAGTGGTAATTGAGGAAGCAGGAGTTAACATGAGCCTGCTAAAGGTGAGTGAAGTAATCATTGCTGAGTTGTCAGTATTGGCTGCTGATATTGCTAATGATTATGCCACCATTAAAATGTTAGAAGATTATTTGATCAACTCACTGAAACCTGATCAGAACCTCAAAGCACGTTACAATCAGGCAAAAGTTAACATTGTTAGAATGCGTGAGCGTTATCTGTTACAGTTTAGCAGCGCACTAAAGCTAGACCCGGCAGTTATTGATGCAAGCATTAAAAACCGCTTGGCCGCTACTAAAAGGGATGGTGCTCTATTGCAATACAGGGCAACAGAGCTAATGCGTAAACAGTTGTTTGAATACATGGACACCCGCATCCCGCATGCCGATACCTGGATTGAAGAGTTAGGCAAGTTGGTTAGAATATCGGATGAAAAGAAACCTGATATAAGGAAAGCTCCTATCAAGAGCACACAATCTTCCAGAGCCACAAAAACTATTTGCCAAACTAAAATGGACCCGGAATTAAAGGCAGCGCTTTATGGCGTGGCCTAATAGAGTGGTGGACCCCATTAGTCGGACATCATAGCTGAATGAGGTGGTCTAATGGATTTGTACAACCCAGTTAAGCATAATTAACTTAACTGAGGTAGAGAATAATGACAACCAGAAAGAAATATACAAAAGCATTCAAGTTAGATGCTGTCAGCCTTGTGCTTGAGCAAGGCTATACCCGAATAGAAGCGGCAAAAAGTCTGGATGTTAATGTCCAAATGCCGGGCCGCTGGGTGAAAGAGCATCAGAGTGAAGATGGGCAAGCATTTCGTGGTAATGGGAAATTGACACCTGAGCAGGAAGAAAACAGGAATCTCAAATTCCAGGTTAAACGCCTTGAGATGGAGAGAGACCTATTAAAAAAAGCGACGGCATTCTTTGCAGCAGAAACAAAGTGAAATATTCTTTACTACTGACCACTCGTTCACCATCGTCCGGGGGAAGGGCGCCAAGGATCACCTTCATCAGGGTCGATTTTCCCGCACCGTTACGCCCCAGCAGGGAGATGCGTTCTCCTTTCTCTATGGTGAGATCGACGTTATCCAGCAGCGGTGCGTCACCGTAGCTGAGATGGAGATTGCGCAAATTTATCAGCGGCATCGGGTTTCCTGCATGGGAAAATTTATGACAGACTCAAGTAAAAGCGCTGTTGTACCATGAAGACAAAGATTCTACTGAAAGAAACGGATATGCCGACCCATTGGTACAACGTGGCGGCGGATATGCCTAATCCACCGGCGCCGATTCTTGCGCCCGATGGCTCTCCCATCAGCCCTGACGCCCTCACCGCCATCTTTCCCGAGGCCATTGTCCTAAAAACCGCAGTTGACCGCTCCATTATGATACTAAACTACTAATATACAATCATTAATTAGCATAGGTAAACCCCCGGCTATGCCGGGGGGACTCGCATAGGTTTGACCGAGACTGCGGTCTGGGTAGCCTTCATAGTTTGACCAAGAACTGTGAAGGAGAAGTCTATGCCAGACTATCAAAGTCTGACCCACACGAGGTGGGACTGCAAATATCATGTGGTATTTATACCGAAGAGACGTCAAAAGCTGATCTACGGTAAGTTGCGGAAATATCTGGGAGAAATATTTCATGAGCTAGCCAAGAGGCGAGGTGCGAAAATCGTGGAAGGGCACATGATGATAGATCATGTACATATGTGCATCAGCATACCCCCGAAATACTCGGTATCCAATACGTTGGGTTATATCAAAGGTAAGAGCGCTATTGGTATAGCTCGGAAATTTCGATGAAAGCAGCGGAATTTCAATGGTGAGAACTTTTGGGCACGGGGTTATTTTGTATCCACAGTGGGACTGGATGAGATGGTGGTGAGGGAATACATCCGCGATCAAGAGCGCAATGATGCCCACCGGGACCAGTTGGTGCTAGTGTGGTGTAACGTATAAACTGTACCCATCAGCGAGACGCTAAGCCGTTAGCTGCGCCCCGAAGGAAGTGCCCTTGGGGTGCTAGGCGCGTTGCGCCGGGAATGGCGCGCCCTTTCCAAGCAACGCAACAACGCAGATGACGGCTTAGCGCCTCGCCCGAAGGGAGGCCCGTCAATGCCTCAATCCTGCGTTGCAGCGCTTGACAAGGGCGCTGCCATTGCCTGCGCGCTGCGCCTGGTCTTGAGGCATTGACGGGCCTCTGATTGGTACAGTTTATACGTTACACCACACTAG
>JAHXHR010000002.1:0-45148 GCA_025656505.1 Candidatus Thiodiazotropha sp. (ex Epidulcina cf. delphinae)
GATAACCAATCTACCAGGAGTTTTCACTGATCCAGATCTAGTAATAGTGAAAATAATCAGTGGGTTAGGGTTTATGGACGGACACTATCTAATTTACAGTCTCGCTTTACTCGCCGGCCTGCTCCACTCAAGCTGGTAACGAAAATTCCACTAATTATTTATCCGTCAATTTCGCATAGAGACCGGTCACCTCGTTCATTGTACTCATGATCTTATCCGTAGTGACAAATACGGTCACTGGAAGACCCCCTTGCTTTACGTCCAAGAAGAATCCCTTAACTACGTTCCACAGTCTCTGGATACGGTTTAGTTGATAGTTGATGCGCTTGGTATTCCGCTTCTCTGCACGCAGTTGTTTGAGGGCTTCATCGAACTCAGCAACCGCTTTTTCCAATTGATAGACAGAGTTGTCGTCACGAAAACCCGTCTGGAAGAGCGCGTAGTATTTGGCGATACGCTGCGACAACATCCGTTGTCTGCCGGAAATGTTGACGATCTGATCTTTTTTTGTTTTCGACATACTCTCCAGCTTCAATACCACGCTGTGGCTGGTTTCCAGCAAGGTTTCACTGAGATCGAGCATCTGGACCCCATTGTCCATGCTGAAGGGCCGAATCGCGATCGTGGCATATTCATCGAACACCACATCGATGAACTCCAGTAGCTCTTGAACCCCTTTATCCGGGACTGCCTGTTTCAGTTCGTTATGGCTCTTGCGAAAAAGCAACAGGCTCTCTTCCAACTGTTGTTTGGCTTTGTCGCTACGAACCCGAAGATTGAGAAAAAAGTAGGCCTTGGCGATCCTTTGCGACAACATCCGTTGCCTGCCTGACTTATCCACCAACTCCGAGAAATTGTCGACAGCATGAGCTTGAGTGAAGGAGAATACGAGAAAGATCGCGGCAATAAAAAGCGAGGTTTTGTTCAGATTTGTCATTTCAAGCTACTCTTGAGGAGCGATGTTAACTGGAATCACTTACACATCCACTCGAAATTTGGATGGCGCATTTCCCTTTGAGTTCAGGGGGGGAGAGTTATTTCCAATGACCCTTCTGCGGGACAACCCTACTTTAACAGGGTAGCGGTAGGCGGGCGAAAATCTTTAGCCCTAAAGGCATGTCATAGCTGACGATTGGTTGGGAATCCCTCCTGGGGATCACTGGAAACAACCTAGCAGGGTTATCCGGAAATTACCAATACTGTCCAGACGGTTTTCCCCTGAGGGGGAATCCTCTTGAGGCATCACCCTCGTTCCCTGGCAATACTGCCCAATACATAGGAACAGAGCATCAGTTGCTGAAAACGGTTCAGGCCACGGAACTCCAGGCCGTGAATGTAGCGTTTCTCTCCCTCCCGATCCGAAATCTCGCGGATATTGCGAATCACTCCCATAACTTTCAGAATGTCCTCGCCACCACACACCACCAAGGTATGGCGCACCTGGATAACGCTACCCACTTCTCCCAGCTTCCGCCGGTCCATGACCCGCGCCCCAGTGCTACTGATGTCGGAAATAATGACCGGCCGCTGCTCTTCTTCCCCGGATGCCCCAGGAGACTTGATGACAATGGCTTGTATCTCCGTGGGTACACGCGGCGCATTCCGTACTACGGCACTCTCAACATCCTCGGGGTAAGCGAGATGAAGATGAGGATAGGGCCTAGATGAGACATGCAACACTTGAGAAACGAAACCGAAGATGTTGCTCCCCTGCAGCATGCGCACAGTAAAGGCCTGCCCGTCCCGAACGATAATGGGTTTTCCATTCTTGCGGGGGGTGGTAATCACCAGGCTCCGGCCTGGCAGAAAGCCCACCAGTGTAGCAGCATAGCGGTCCGGATTCTCACTGGGCGACGCAAACTGTAGCTGTAGCACGTCACCTATCTGTAAATGTTTGACGGTGTCAGGCAAAACCCCACTCCATAATCCTAAAAACCGCAGTTGGACAGGGTGAAGTGTGCGCTTGCGGCGGTGCAGGGCAAGGCGCCACGACGCGGAATAGTCATGCTATTCCAAGGCGTTGCAACGCAGCCGCCATGCGCCGCCGCAAGCGTGCAATTCACCCCGTAGCATGGTTCACCCGGCAGGTGGATAGGCAAATCGAAGTCGATAGTTTGCATATCAGTAGTTTAGTATCAGGATGGAGCGGTCAACTGCGGTTTTTAGGATAATCGGATAGCGTTGTCATATGATGATGCGAATTTTCTTTTGTTAACACAAGGCACTGTTATGATTAACCTATCACCTGAGCAAATCATTATCACCTAAACAATGATTTTCCTGCTTGACGACGACCCCAGTACCCCGTTTCCGGATGTCTCCCTGGCCGAGAGAGAACCGGACGGATTGCTTGCAGTGGGAGGAGACCTCACTCCACAACGGCTGATTCATGCCTATCGACAGGGTATCTTCCCCTGGTTCACTGACGGTGAACCGATCCTCTGGTGGTCACCGGATCCACGTACCGTCCTCTACCCGAAATACATCAGGATCAGTCGCAGTTTACGCAAAACCCTGCGAAAAACGGTCTATCGGGTATCATTCGATCACGATTTCGAGGGTGTTATTCAGGGTTGCGCCGCTCCCAGAGATAAATCCCCGGGCACTTGGCTCGTACCAGAGATGATCGAAGCCTATCGTCAACAGCACCTGATGGGGATGGCCCATTCGGTCGAGGTCTGGCAGGATAACGATCTGATTGGCGGACTCTACGGTATGGCCGTCGGCGGCGTCTTCTTCGGCGAATCGATGTTCAGCCGGGAGTCGGACAGCTCCAAAATTGCACTAGTGCATCTCAGCAGAAAGCTGGCAGACTGGGGATTCAGCATGATCGACTGTCAAGTCTATACAAAACACCTGGCGAGCCTGGGGGCGGAAGAGATTCCACGGACGACCTTTTGCAGCAATCTCGAGCAGTGGACCCGGTTGCCGGGACGGCCGGGCAGTTGGTCGAGCGAAGGCAAGGTCTACCCCGAAACTGAACGATGTTGAACGATCCCGGCTTCGAACAAGAAGGGAGCTATGCGCTCTATATGAGCCCGGTTTACGACTGCTCCTATCTACCTGGGCAAGAGGCCCGCAATCTGTTTCTCGACCCCGCAGCCAAAGTCACCCCGGAACTCTATCAGCAACTGATCAGTCGGGGGTTCCGCCGCAGTGGTTGCTATCTTTACCAACCCGCTTGCCCACACTGCAATAGCTGCATTTCATTGCGTATTCCGACAAAGGATTTCAAAGCATCCCGCAGCCAGCGACGCAATTGGAAACGCAACCTAGACCTCTATCAGGTAGAGCCGGGGCCTGCCGGATTCAATGACGAACATTATCATCTCTACAAGCTCTATCTGTTGCAGCGTCACCCGAACGGTGCTATGGCTTGTAACAGCCCGGGACAATATTCCCAATTCCTCACCTGTGACTGGGCAAAGACTCAGTTCATCGAATTCCGCAAAGGGGGAAAACTGGCTGCGGTGGCGGTCAGCGATCTACTGCCGAACGGCACATCCTCGGTATATACATTCTACGATCCGTCGATGGGACATGAAGGCCTGGGTGTCTTTGCCTTGTTGTGGCAGATCCACCACACCCACGAACTGGGGATGGAGTGGATCTATCCCGGATTCTGGATCGAGGCCTGCGAGAAGATGAACTATAAGTCCCGTTTCCGTCCCTTCGAGGCATGGACGGGACAGCAATGGATCAGCCATACCAGGCTGAAAGATCCGAACAGTCGCATCCAAATCACATAAATGCCTCGTGAGCTTAAACTGGATTCAAGCAGCGATCACCGCCGGTTTCAAAGCGGACTCATATTCCGCCGGCAACATAGGCCGTCCCGTACGGATATAACAAACCAAACCGGCTTTAACCTAAAAACCGCAGTTAACCGCTCCATTCTGATACTAGCCTACTGATAGGCAAACGATTAACTTCGATTTGCCTATTCACCGGTCGGGTGAACCACGCTACGGGGCGAATGGCACGCTTGCGGTGGCGCATGGCTGCGTTGCAACGCCTTGGAATAGCATGACGATTCCGCGTTGTTGCGCGCCGTGCAGGGATGCACAAGTGTCGCAAGCACAGGGATGTGCAGGAGCGACCCTTGCCCTGCACCCCCGCAAGCGCACACTTCACCCCGTCCAACTGCGGTTTTTAGGTTTAAGAAAACGAGGGAAGGAAATGCCCCTTAACTGACATCTCATGGCGATCGACTGTATGCAAGCATAGGCCTACCCTGATTTTCGATCCTGCCACTGGTTACAGCACCTCCCATAACGATGCAGCTTTTAGGTTGAAGGCATTGGAGCAAAGGCCGGATACGTTACTGAAATGGAAGAACCTCAATGATACGCTGAAGGAAGTGATCAAAAAGGTCCGAAGGCAAAAGGAACATATACTGACCTTCGTCAAACATGAAGGCGCCCCCCACCACCACAACTACGGCGAATACATCATAAAGAAGGGTGTTGTGAAGCGGAAGATGTCCGGTGGCAGCATGGGTTGCTCACCAGCCTACAAATGAACCATGTGTCGGTTATCTTTACACACGATTCCCTGTTGTTGTGGGAATAAATCTATTTTTTCTCCCGCGCTTCCACGATGGCCAATCTTCTCTTCCCGCAGGCATGGAAAAAGTAGTGGTTCGGGATGAATGAATTTCCCTGCGAACCGATAGATGTGACGCCTTTCCCAAACGCCCTGTATAGGGGGGTGTCGATAAGTCTTATACAAGGGTGAACGGGAAGCTCATTCGGCCTGCGCGCATAGCCTGCGAACGGCTATTAAACGCTATGAAACAGTCCGTTAATCAGCGCCGGATGAAAATACCGAAATGGTGGCATGTGGATTGCCTCTTATCTTTTACGCCAATAACCATTATCGGAGCCGTTAAAGATAAAGCATCTTAGTAACTCAAGTTTCGGAGTTCATATTTACATACGAATTCCCTCTAACAGTATGAGATAAATATGAATAATTATGATCTCTACTCTAAAAACACTGTGTTTTTATGTCAACAATGAATTTGCAGATATTTTGCTTGTGTGTTGGTTTCCCGGCACATTTACGAACACTTGCATATGGCTCCAAATAACGGGTTACCGTGCGAAATGCTTAGAAAGCAGTACTTTTTTGCAAATTTTGAACTCCGAAACTTGAGTTAGTAAATATAGTCCGATGTTACTTCTTCTCAGTTTAGCGTCGCCTGGATGTCTCGCCGTTGCCATCAATGAGGTGGCATGAGTGAATTCGGTGCTTGGCTCACCGGTCGTTTCCTATGCCGTCAAGACCGAGAATGTGGATTATTTCTCGACGGATGCAGCAAATGTCTTCGCCTTTCTGCTGCAGTCGACTGAGCCCGATTATTATCTGATAAAAAATGCGCGAAGAATTGCGCTGTTTCAGAACGTCGCCTCTTTGGATTGGGGAGTGTTCGATGCGACGCTTCTGTCCGGTGCTATGAACCCGCCATCCGGTGGCTTTCAGATCAGCCATGTTACGGAATTGTCGGTGAGTGCTTCAATTCCTGAACCTTCGACCCTGGCGATGATGGGGATAAGTCTGATTGGACTGGGGTTTCGCGGGCGGAAGAAAGTGTTTAGCTGATTATCATCTGTGGCGTTGAAGGGTGACGAGTTGAACAACCGGCGCTTGCGCCGGTTTTTTCTGGTGACGCCCTTGTCAGCGCCTATGAACCTAGAATCCTCAGTTGACCACTATGCACACGACTCATCATTTTGAAAACACGGGTTTTCTCCGTATTGGGAATACTCACCTGGCGGGTGAGCAGCATTCAACTGAGGATTCTAGGTTGAATGTGCAAGGTGCGTCAGCGCAAGAAAAATCGTCTTGTTTCAAGACGGCTGCCGGAACAGTCTATTCCATGGCTTTTAATGCCTCGCCTCGATAGCGATCCCTTCGGCTATCTTGTCGCTGGGATGGACCAGGATGTGCTCTCCGGCGGTGACGCCGCTGAGGATCTCCGCCTCCAGGCCGGTGCGCCTGCCGATCTTTACCTGGCGTTGCCGGGCCTTGTCCTGCTGCTCCACGAACACCGCCCAATCCTCCCCATCCCGGAACAGGGCGGTGAGGGGCAGCTTGAGCACCTCATCGCCCTGCCAGAGGACGATCCGCACATCGACCTGATAGCCGTGGGCGATGCGCGACCACTGGGCCTTGGGGCTGGTGAAGTCGATAATCACATTCACCCGCTGCTCTTCGATGCCCAGGGCCGAGACCTTAGTGAAACCAAAGGGCTCCACCCGGCGCACGCTGCCTGACAGGGCTGCCCGGCCGCCCCAGTTTTCGATGATCACGCTTTGGCCCGGCTCCACCTTGACCGCATCGGAGGAGAGCAGGTCGGCGACGATCTCCAGTTCGCCGGGGTCGCCGATCTCTACCAGTGGCTCGCCGGCGCTCACCACCCCTTCGCTCTTGTGCAGGATCTTAAGGATGCGTCCGTTCACCGGTGAGTGGATGGCCACGCACTGGCAGTCATCCGACGGTTGCCGCGATGCGGCGGGCGAGATCAGTTCGGCCCGCGCCCGTTCCAGCTCGGCCTGGCGCGCTTGACGGGTGGCGAGGGCGGTCTCCAGCGCCGCCTGGCGGGTCTGCTGGGTGCGTTCGGCCGACTCCAGCTCCCGGGCGGAGATCACCGCCTCCTTACGCAGGCTTTGGGCGCGCTTCAGTTCGCTGAGGGCGAACGCCAGCTCCACGTTGGCCTCTTTGACGGTGGCCTCGGCCAGTATCCGGTTGGCCTCGGCGGCGCGGATGTCGGCCCGGGCCTGGGCCTCGCTGCGGGGGTCGAGCAGGGTCGGGGCGATGGGTTCGATCTCTGCCAGCAGGGTCTCGTTGGCTATCACCGCATCCCCCACCTCGGCATCGATGCGCATCGCCCGGCCGCTGATCGGCGCTGACAGGACGAATACATCCCGCACCCGGGTCTCTCCCTCCTCATCGACGGTCACCACCAGCTCGCCCGGCGTCAGCGTCAACAGATCCACCGCGATCGGCTTGGGGATGAAGGCCCAGATCAGGGCGCCCAGCAGGATCAGGCTCAACAGGCTCCAGAGCAGGATGCGTTTCCAATGTGCATTCATGGCGTTCACTCGCGTGTCTTCAGTACGGCAATCAGGTCGAGACGGTCCAGCCGTCGCCTGACGACAGCGGCCGAGAAGGCGGTGGCCCCGAGGGTGACCAGCACCGCGGTGGCGTCGGTGGCGGCCTTTATCACCAGCGGGATGCGGTAGAGTTCCGAGTCCATGGCGCTGGTCATCAGCCAGCCCAGGCCGTGGCCGACGAAACAGCCCAACGGCAGGCCGAACAGGATCAGCAGGGCTGCCTCGCCCAACAGGATGTAGGATATCTCACCGCGATAGAAGCCCAGCACTCTTAAGGTGGCAAGTTCTCGCCCACGCTCCGAGAGGGCGATGCGGGTACTGTTGTAGACCACGCCGAAACCCAGGGCGCAGGCAAAGGCTGCAAAGAAGCTGACATAGATCATCAGCGTCTCGCCCATGGTGTCGTTGAACTCCCGCACGGCGGCGTCCTTGAGCATCACCGAGGAGACCTTGGGCGCCGATTTCAGGCGCTGATAGAGGGCCGGGAGCCGGCTCTCGTCGACCAGCAGGCTGACCGCTTCCAGGCTGCCGCCCTGTCCCATCATGCGGTTGAAGGCGTTGATGTTTAGATACGCCGGCATCCCCATATAGGTCTCGAACAGCGCCACCACCGGAATCTCGCGCACCGGCCGCCGATGCTCCAATACCTCGACCCGCACGATGTCGCCCACCTCCACCCCCAGCTTGTCCGCCAGCTTAATGGCGAGCAGCAGACCGTCCGGCGGGACATCGACCACCCCCCCGCCGGCATCGTAGACCCGTTGCAGTTCGGAGTTGGGGCGGATGCCCTCTATCGAACCCCGGTGGCTGCGGTTGCCGGCGCGCAAGTCAGCGCTGACGAAACGCATCGGCTCCGCAGCGAGCACCCCCGGCAGGCGGCGGAACGCCTGCAGGACGGTGTCGGATTGGGTCTCCACCAACCCCACCATCATGTCCTGGCGCTGGGCGTCGTGAAAGTAGACCTGCACGATCTCTTCGATGGAGTCGATCCATTGCAGGGCCATGATCATCACCGCCACCGACAGGGCGATGCCGATGCTGGTGAACAGGGCGCGCAGGGGGGAACGGAATATCTGCCGCAGGATGATGCGGGTCGGCTGGTCGAGCCAGTGGGCGGTACGGCCCCGGGAGAGTCCGGTCCTGCGGAACAGCGGCGGGGCAGGGGGCATCATCGCCTCGGCCGGGGGCAGGGTGGCGGCGTGGCGCACCGCCCCAAGGCTGCCGGCCAGGGCAGCGATCAGGCTGACGATGGCGCCGACGGCGAAGACCCCGGCATCGGGACGGAAGATCAACAGGGGAAAGCGAAAGAACTCGGCATAGAGTTCGGTATTGACCCGCCCCAGCCAGGCTCCTAACGCCCAACCCAGGAGGATGCCCACCCCGGCCATCGCCATCGCTAGCTTGGTGTAGTGCCAGCCCACCTGCAGGTTGCTGTAACCAAAGGCCTTCATCAGCCCGATCTCGCTGCGGTCGGTGGCGATCAGCCGGCTCAGCACCATGTTGCTGAGAAAGGCGGCCACCGAGAGGAAGATGATCGGCAGGATGGTCGACATGGTTTTTAACTGCTCGATCTCGTTCATCAGAAACCAGTTGGAGATCTGGTCCTTGCGCGGAATCGCGCCACGGCTGCCGTAGCGCTCCAGCAGGCGGTCGAGACGTTCGATCACCGGTTCAGGTTCGACGCCGTGCAGCAGGCCGAGACTCAGGTCGTTGAAGGCGCCGTCTAGGTCGTAGGCCGCCGCCAGCGCCTCGCGGCCCATCCACATCACCCCGTAGCGCAGGTTGTCCGGCATCAGCGCCCCCGGCCCGATGGTGTAGATGAACTCGGGGGAGAGGGCGATACCGACCACCGTCAGGGTGCGCTGATTGCCGTTCATCAGCGCCTTCAGGCGATCGCCCGGTTGCAGCCCGTGGGCCTCGGCAAAGGGTTCGCTCAAGACCACTTCGTCGGGATGGCCGAGCGCCACCCGGCGTCCGCTGCGCAGCACCAGCCGATTGAGGCGGGGCTCGCCCTGTTCGGGTATCGACACCAGTTCGCCGATCACCGGTTCCACAAAGCCGTCAATGGAAAGGGTGGCCACTTGTTTGATGCGCGCCTCCACCGAGCGCACCCCTGGGATGGCGCTGATGCGTTCGATGAGTCGGTGGGGGGCGCGTTTCACATTGGTGAAGACATCGGCGAAGCGTTGCCGTTCGTAGTAGGCGGCGGCGGTGTCTTGCAGCGCCTGGAGCGCCGACAGGGACATCACCAGCACCGCGACGCCCGAGGCGATCACCACCGCGATCGCCAATACCTGACCCCTCAATTTCCACAGGTTGCGCAGCAGTTTCAGGTTCAGGGCGCGCATCGTCGCTTACCAGCTCAGTTCCCGCGCCGGTTGGCGGCTCGCGTTGTGCTCGCTGTCGATCACCTGACCGTCGCCGAAGTGAAGTACCCGGTCGGCCATGTTGCCGATCACCGTGTTGTGGGTGATCACCGCCGTGGTGGTGCCCAGCTCAAGATTGACCCGTTCGATGGCTTCCAGCACCAGGATGCCGGTATGGCTGTCCAGGGCGCCGGTGGGTTCGTCGCAAAGCAGTACGTCCGGGCGTTTGGCGATGGCGCGGGCGATGGCGACCCGTTGCTGCTCGCCGCCGGAGAGTTGGGCGGGGAAGTGGTCGATGCGCTCAGCCAGTCCGACCAGCGACAGCGCTTCCGCCGGATCCATCGGATCCTGGGCGATCTCGGTCACCAGGGCGACATTCTCCCGCGCGGTCAGGCTGGGGATCAGGTTGTAGAACTGGAACACGAAACCCACATGGTCGCGCCGATAGCGAGTCAGGGTCGATTCGTCCCCGGCGGTGATCTCCATGTCCCGAAAGCGCACCCGACCGTCGGTCGGCGTGTCGAGACCGCCGAGGATATTCAACAGGGTCGATTTACCGCTGCCGGAGGGGCCGAGCAGGACCACCAATTCAGCTTCGAAGAGTTGCAGATCCACTCCGCGCAGGGCCTTTACCTCGACCGCGCCGGTGTGGTAGATCTTGGTCAGCGCCCGCCCCTCCAGGGTGATATCGCGCTGTGCTGTCGGCGGTGATTCGGACACGGTTTACTCCAGTCCTTGCATGATGAATGCAGTCTGTTTGCATGCATGGACGATGATACGACATTTTTGACTTATCCAAAGCTCCCCAAATGCGCCGGAACAAGGCGCGGCTCGCAGGGAAACGTTCAGGGGCGGATTGACGATTGTGCCGATAGTCCAAGCTATTGATATCGTAGCGGGCACGCAGGATTTTTTGTTGAATTTTCATCAAATCTATACTATATGTTGAATATCCTACCTTTATCTGCAGGCAATATGAGTAGTTTAACGGCCTACAAGACAGATTCATCACAGACCTTGGCAAAGGCGCTGTTGAATGCCGGTAAGACCCTGGGTCTCACCCAAAGCGAGATCGGCTTGGTGATCGGCCGCGATCGGAGCGCGCTCCATCGAAAGGGCCTCGACCCCCGGAGTAAATCGGGGGAGTTGGCATTGTTGCTGATCCGCCTTTACCGCAGTCTCTATGCCTTGTTGGGCGGTGGCGCCGAGGATCTCCGGCACTGGATGAAAACCATGAACCGGCATACGGGCGGTGTGCCGGCCGATCAAGTGAAAACCGTTCAGGGTTTATTGCGAGTGGTTGAATATCTGGATGCAATCCGCGGCAAGCATTGATGGATATCTGGACTGCCTGCAAGGATGCGGCAAAACCCGGACCGCTTTCGGGGCAGGTTATACGGGTTGTTGAGAGTCTTGAGCAAATCGCCACCTATACCTTGGTAGACGACTTGCAGGAGCAGGCCTTGCTGGAGGAGATGCTGGAGACCGGTAAACCGCCGACACCACCGGAGGCCGCCGGTTTGCACTACCTGCTTTCGACCCCATTCCGTTACCCGCCGCTCAGGTATGGATCAAGGTTCGGCAGCTATCCGGAACCGAGTCTTTTTTACGGTTCGACCATCCTGAGTAGTGCGCTGGCCGAGACGGCCTACTACCGTTTTATCTTCTGGTCAGGCATGCAGGAGTCACCTCCATCCGGTCGTCTGACAACCGAACTGACGGTATTTTCCGCGGCTTATGGCATCAGTCGGGGGGTCTGCTTGCAGGCGTTGCCTTTTTCACGTTTCGAGGTCCGGCTAACCAACCCTAAAAGCTACACAGACACCCAGCAATTGGGGGCTGGTCTGCGCAAGGCTGGGATAGAGGGTTTTGAATATCGCTCGGTCCGTGATCCGGACGGGGGGATCAATCTGGGCTTTTTCACAGCGAAGGCGTTCAGCCGTCCCATGCCCCTTTGGCAGCAGACCTGGATTTGTGAAACGCGAAACGAGACCGTCTCTTTTTACAGCAAAGAGCAAGGGACGAGGCTTTTCCCACGCAAGGACTTTCTCGTTGATGGCGAGATGCCGCTTCCGGCTGATTAGGTCGGCTGATCCGGGGGTTGGCTTTGGTGCGGCATGGCGGCGCCCTGCATTTGTCTCTCCCATGTAGGATACAGCCATGCCGTACCTTTTGCCCGGTTAGGTAGGTCAGTCGCGAATGACGATCTCCACCCGCCGGTTCTTCAGACGTCCGGCATCGGTACTGTTATTCGTGATGGGTTGGGTTTCACCCAGTCCGGTAGTGTCAATCCGCGAGCCATCGACACCGGCCTGGAGTAGCGCCTCTTTGACGGATAAGGCGCGTCTTTCTGAAAGATCCTGGTTATAGACGTCATTGCCGATATTGTCGGTATGGCCCTCGATCAGAACGGTCTTCTCAGGATATTCGGCCAGGAAGTCCTCCAGCTTGCCGATGGTGCTCATGGCGCCGGGCAGAAGTTTGGTCCTGCCTGTGGAGAACAGCACATCCCTCAGCGTCATGACCATGCCCCGTTCAGTCTTGGTGGCTTGGAGCGCTTCGAGTTCCCGCTGCAGCGCCTCAGCCCTTGCCAGGGCGTTTTCCCATTCCATGAGGGCAACCTCTTTCTCACGAAGGGCCTCATCCTTGGCTTGTTGTTCGAGCTGTATCTCAATCTCCCTCGCTTTGAGGCGCTCCTTGTTTTTTATCTTGCCCAACGCCTCGATTTTTGCCACAGCGGCTTTACGCGCCGCTACTGATTGAGCGATTGAGGTGCGAGTCTTGCCGATATAGGCACGCGAGGTCATATCCTTATGGTTTTCTGCGACAGCGGCGCGGGTAAGGGCCTGATTGGCCCGTTCCAGTTCAGTCGGCGCATAGCGGAGTATCTGTTGGTTTTGTTTGGCTTGCGCATAGGCCCGCTCTGCGTCGGTCAGGGCCTGGTTTTTTTGTATACTGCTACAACCGGTGACCAATAGCGCCAGTGAGGTTGTAGCGATCAAGCTGTAAATAGTCCGAGACATGGTGGATCCCCCCTTAATTTTAGTTGGATGCGGTTATAGTTACCTACTCCTGGCGCGCAGGATCTCTTCACGCAACACCTGAATGCTGTTTTCCAATTCCTTGGCGGCCTTTTCCGCCTGCGTCTTGGCGGTGACGGCCTGGGCCAGTTCAGCATCTGCCCGGGCTTCTTCCGCCAGTCTTCTCGCTGCATCGTAGTCTTCTTTAGCGATGGCGTTTTTAGCTCGTTTCAGCTTCTGTTGGGCGCGATCCATGGCAACCGGCGCATAGCGGGCCGTCTCCTCGCCTTCAGCCGCGATAAGGGAGGTTTTGGCGGCCGCTATTTCCGCAACCGGTTCCGGGGTCGAACCGCAGCCGAACATCGATAAAAAAATAATGGGAATGACAAGGGGAAGTAGGTGATTTCGCCAGGGAGGGGGTGGGTTGCAGATTATCATAACAGTGTTCCTTTATTGATAGATTTGACGCTCCGGAGTGCATGCGTGAAGACTGGATGTTCCTGATTATTAGAGCGAAAGGTTTGTTCGTCAACCAATCACTGTTTGCAGTATTCAGTTTGTCGCCGGGGTCATGCAGGGATAGGATACAAATAACGGGTTCTCGGTACTACCGGCATAAATCACGAAGATGTTCCGGCGGGCGTTTCGCCGCTTCAGTGTAAATCCTTTAACAGCGAATCTCTGACAGGCGATCCGAGTACTTCGACCGCGTGGGTATATGAGGGGTGATCGATACCCACAGACAGATTCGCGCCACTCTTCAGGGCGTCGATCATCGCCTGACTCAGTTCGAAGCGGAGAAAGTGTACGGCTGAAGTCTTTTCATCCGTGGTGCGTTGTAGATCTTCATTGGCAATGGGCCGCACCTTTTCAAACCCTTCGACATCCATCCAGATGGCATTTTCGATACCGATCAGTTCGCTCAGGGCCTGCCTGCGCTCCTCCGCGTCGTGGTACTCCATCATGAAAGTGGCCTTCCAATTCATGCCATCGGGGATCAAGGGATTATAGACATCCAGCTCATCCTGGATGCCCTGCTGTTCAAAGATACGCTCGACACGCAGCATTTCCTGTATCTGATACTGCATGGTGAGCTCATCCTCGAAATAGAGTGCTGCGTGTGGACCGATGGCCAGGCGGCGGCTCTTTTTGTGATCTATCACCCTGGCCCTGAACTCGGCACGGATACGCGCATACTCTTCGAGGCTGTAGAGGTCGTCCTGTGAAAGGTGGGTCATCAATCTCTCCTGTAATCAATTATGGGCAATGGTTTTATCGGTAAAAAGGTAATCTTTCAGCGCTTTGTCGAATTCGTGACAGCCTTCGTTAGACATATTTTTCTCCTTGACGCTAAATGCCGTAAGCCTTGCGTATCAGGCTGATAGGATGTTCCGGGCTCCTGCCGTCGCGTAGGCCGTTTTCGATGTGGCGGCCGGCCATTGGGCAGTCGCTTCCATAGTGGTCCGCCTCGGCCTGCTTGACTCGAGTGACCACCGGTTTGCCGATTTTCATGGCATGTTGGTGGAACTCACGCTTTACCGCATAGGTGCCGTCATGCCCCGAGCAGCGTTCGATGACGGTGACCTGTGTGTCCGGGAGCAGGGAGAGCAGCTCCTTGGTCTTGGCGCCGACATTCTGTACTCGCTGGTGACAGGCCGCATGATAGGCGACCTTGCCCAGGCCCTGTTTAAAATCCGTCTTCAGCAGTCCCGCCTTGTGGCGAATCATCAGGTATTCGAAAATATCGAAAATCGCATCGGCAACCTTCTTCACCGTCGGATCGTCGGGGAACAGCAGCGGCAGTTCCAACTTGAACATCAGCGCACAGGAGGGGACAGGGGCTACGATGTCCCAGCCCTCATCGACCAGTTTGGCAAGCGCGGGGATATTGGCCTCTTTTGCAGCCTCTACCGCATCCAGGTTGCCCACTTCCAGTTTCGGCATGCCGCAGCACTGCTCCTTTTCGGCAATGGTGACCGGGATGTCGTTGTGCTCGAAGACGGCAACCAGATCTTCGCCCAGGTGGGGTTCGTTGTAGTTGCCGTAGCAGGTACTGAAGAGCGCGACCTTGCCTCTGCCGGCGCCGGCCGGCACACCCTCTGCGGTGCGGTTTTTTCTGTCAGCCAGACGCTTTCGCAAAGGCTTGCCGGTGAATGCGGGGAGTTTCGCCTCAGGATGCACCCCCAGGGAATGATCGAGAATTTCGCGGAAATTCTTAGCCTTGTTGAAGGTGTTCACCACCCCGGCGACAATGGGGATACCCGCCAATTTACCGAGGTTGTCGGTGCTGGTGAGAATTCGGTCGCGCAGTTTTACATCGCCCTTTCGATACTTGACCGCCTTACCTCGCAGCATGAGGTGGGGAAAGTCAATATTCCACTCATGTGGCGGCACATAGGGGCATTTGGTCATGAAACAGAGGTCACACAAATAACAGTGGTCGACCACTTGCCGGAAATCCGCTTTGTCGACACCATCGACTTCCATGGTGTCAGATTCATCCACCAGGTCGAAGAGTGTCGGAAAGCTGTGACAAAGGCTGACACAACGCCTGCAACCATGGCACAGATCAAAGACCCGCTCCATTTCCGCCATCAGCTTCTCTTCGTCGTAATAATCGGGACTTTTCCAGTCAATGGGGCGCCGGGTGGGGGCTTCCAGGTTGCCTTCTCTCAGGCCTGTCGGTGCTGCCATGGGTCTCTACTCCTTCATGAACAGGGCGGCCGAGAGGCCGCCCCAAACTGCGGACTGACGGATCAGTCCATTTCGTCTAGTGCTTTCTGGTAGCGGTTGGCGTGAGAACGCTCGGCTTTCGCCAGCGTTTCAAACCAGTCGGCGACCTCGTCGAAACCTTCGTCGCGGGCGGCCTTGGCCATACCGGGATACATATCCGTGTACTCGTGGGTCTCGCCGGCGACGGCGGTCTTCAGGTTGTCGCCGGTGGCGCCGAAAGACATCCCAGTGGCAGGATCGCCACACTGTTCCAGGTATTCCAAATGGCCGTGAGCATGTCCGGTCTCCCCCTCAGCAGTGGAGCGGAATAGGGCGGCGACATCATTGTAGCCCTCAATGTCGGCCTTGGATGCGAAGTAGAGATAACGGCGATTGGCTTGTGATTCCCCGGCGAAAGCGTCTTTTAGGTTTTGCTCGGTCTTACTGCCTTTGAGTTCCATATCCGGTTCTCCGAAATGATGGTTTATTGTGAAAAGAAACATCGAGCCGCAGCGGCCCTTCTCTGCTATTTTAGAATAGTTATAAAACTCATTGGAAGCGAATGGTCTTTTCAATGAGGTTGCCTAAGCGTTGCAGGGGCCTGTCAAAGAGGCACAAAGCTTGCCGTTTCGGCAGGACACCGTGCGGGTGTAAATCACCTCCCAAAAACCACCTGATATATCAGGTTAATAGCCCGGTATCTGGCAAGATGCTAAAAGAATACTTATACTTTGATGATGAAATCGGACTGGAGCAGCTCAAAAGCAGGGTGTCAGAGCATCGACGCGGTACTCAATGAGCATGGGGTTAATCTGACGCGGCAGAGGCGCATCATTGCCGGCACCCTCTTCGCGCGCAATCAGCATGTCACCGCCAATCAACTGTTCGAGGCAGTGAACAGCACAGGCACCAGGGTTTCCAAGGCGACGGTCTACAATACCCTCGGCCTGTTTGTCAGAAAGGGCTTGGTGCGTGAAATCTTCATCAATGCAAGCCGCACCTTCTACGATTCAAATACCAGCCGCCACCACCATTTCTACAATGTCAATACCGGCGATCTGATCGATATGAAAGAGCGGCTGGCGCCGCACTTCATCGACCAGTACCTGCCTGAGGGGACTGCCATGGATGCGGTCGACCTGGTCATCCGGGTGAGAAACAAGACTTCCTGACCCTTCCTCGAAGCAATCTTTATCGCGTTGGTAAAAGTTTGATCTGCGTCATGGTTCTTATTTTAGACTAATTCTAATATCCCCCCTGCCACAGGTAAGGTTTTATGTATGGCGGCGGGATGCTTTTGCTTAGCGAATACCGAGCCTGTATGACTGAACCATACGTGGGGATGGATTTTTACAAAGCTTGCAACTATAGGAAAGTGGATATGAAATCTTATTTAACCGCCTTTTCATTTGTTTTGTTGGGCGCTTCTTGCGCCGCTGCCGCAGTGGATGAGCCGATTCAGCCGATCAAGCCGGTGCAGAATATCAATCTTGGACAGGTCGAACTGGGTAAAAAACTCTATTTCGACCCTCGGCTCTCCAAGTCAGGCTTTATCTCTTGCAACTCCTGTCACAACTTGAGCATGGGGGGCACGGATAATCTGAAGACCTCGATCGGTCACAATTGGCAGCAGGGCCCCATCAATGCGCCGACCGTCCTCAACGCCGGCCTGAATCTGGCTCAGTTTTGGGATGGACGCGCCGCTGATCTAAAGGCCCAGGCCGGTGGACCGATCGCCAATCCGGGTGAGATGGCCTTCTCCCATACCCTGGCGATCGATGTGTTGACCTCGATCCCTGCCTATGTCATGGCGTTCAAGCAGGTCTTTGGTACGGACAAAATCACCATCGAACAGGTGACCCAGGCTATCGCTGAGTTCGAGAAGACCCTGGTGACACCGAACGCCCGCTTTGACCAATGGCTGCTGGGCGACAAAAACGCCCTCACCGAAGAGGAGCTGGCAGGCTATAAGCTCTTCAAGGAGAGTGGTTGTTCAGCCTGTCACAATGGAGAGGCCGTGGGGGGTAACTCTTTCCAGAAAATGGGTGTTGTTGCATCGTACCAGACCACGAATGCCGCCGAAGGGCTGAGCGGCGTCACCGGTAAGGATGCCGATCGGTTTAAGTTCAAGGTGCCTACCCTGCGCAATGTGGAGATGACCTATCCCTATTTCCACGATGGTGAGGCCGCCACCCTGACCGAGGCTGTCGATATCATGGGACGGCTGCAATTAGGCAGGAAATTCAACGACAAAGAGAATGATCAGATTGTGGCGTTCCTGAAGGCCTTGACCGGCGATCAACCCTCCTTCTTAATGCCGATTCTGCCGCCGTCAACTGAAAAGACACCCTTGCCCAAGCCGTTTGAATAATCCTAAAAACCGCAGTTGACCGCTCCATTCTGATACTAAACTACTGATATGCAAATCATTGACTTCGATTTGCCTATTTACCGGTTGGGTGAACCACGCTACGGGGTGAATTGCACGCTTGCGGGGGCGCATGGCTGCGTTGCAACGCCTTGGAATAGCATGACTATTCCGCGTTGTTGCGCGCCGTGCAGGGATGCACAAGTGCCGCAAGTACAGGGATGCGCAGGAGCGACCCTTGCCCTGCACCCCCGCAAGCGCACACTTCACCCCGTCCAACTGCGGTTTTTAGGTTTACAGTTTCAACGGTTTACTGTAAGCGTGCATAGTGCGCGGCCCCGATCAATGCAGCCTTGTCGTTGAGGATTACGCTGACGGGCATGGCCTGCATGATGTGTCGCATACGGCCTTTGGCGAGGAAGGTCGGCATGAAGCCGTCATCCCGCAGGAGGGGCAGGATACGCGGCGCGATCCCTCCCCCCAGGTAGACACCGCCTGTGGCCATGATGTTGAGTGCATGGTTGCCCGCTTCCCGGGCGTAGAGACGGACAAACCGTTCCACAGATTCCCTGCACAGTGGATCGCTCTTTTCCATCCCGGCATTGGCTATGGCCGGTGCGGCGCCGATTCGGTTCATCTCTTGTCGCAACCATTCCGGTGTGTCTATACCACGATAGCTGCGAAGAAAAGCATGCAGGGTCTCCAGGCCGGGACCTGAGACCAGGCGCTCCCAGCTGACATGCCCATAGCGATTCGACAGTTTTTCGAAGAGCGCGAATTCCAGTGCATCGGTCGGGCTGAAGTCAGTATGACCTCCTTCGGAGGGAAAAGGGCAATGAGATTGCCCGTTCCAGTAGAGCCCGGCTTCTCCCAGGCCGGTACCGGCAGAGATAATCGAGCGATTGCCGACAGCGGTGGCGGAGCCGGGATTGAGGGTGAACAGGTCCGCTTCAGAGAGCATCTCTATGCCCCATGCATTGGCCTCCAGGTCGTTGAGCAACCAGCTATCCTTGAATCCGAATCGGCGCCTGATCTCTGCCGCCGAGACCCGCCAGGGCAGGTTTGTGGTGTCACAGGTTTGATCAATGACCGGACCTGCCAGGCCGAGACAGGCGCGCTCGATGGGTTGTGTGATCGGCTGGTCGAGAAAACGCTGTAGAATCGTCTCGATGGATTCGTGCGCCTGGCTGGAGTAGGTCTGCTCCGTGACAAGCTCGAGCCGGGTTGCGGAAGAAGCGCGATAAAGGGCGAGCCGGGTATGGGTGCCGCCGATATCGCCAGCCAGTATCTGCATGGGAAATCCCTGTGGGTCGATGGTGAATGGCCGCAATTCTAACGGAAACGGCAGTTGTTGATGTGTGCAATGTGGCTTTTCCGGGGTCAAGGTGAGTAATATACACCCATGGATATCTCTCCCATACTTGATCCCCTGAACGATGCTCAGCGCGAGGCGGTGACCGCTCCGGTGGGCAATCTGTTGGTCCTTGCGGGCGCCGGTAGCGGCAAGACCCGCGTGCTGGTGCACAGAATCGCCTGGTTGCTGGCGGTGGAAAACGCTTCCCCTTGGTCTGTATTGGCGGTCACCTTCACCAACAAGGCGGCCAAGGAGATGCGTCATCGCATCGAAGCGTTGTTGGGTCAGCCTTTAGGGAGGATGTGGGTCGGCACTTTTCATGGGTTGGCGCACCGGTTGCTACGCGCCCACTGGAAAGAGGCGGGCTTGCCGCAGAGTTTTCAGATCCTCGATTCCGATGACCAGTTTCGCCTTATCAAGCGGCTGCTGAAGATTCTCGGCCTTGACGATGCGCGCTGGCCGCCGCGGCAGATTCAATGGTTCATCAATGGTCGAAAGGACGAGGGATTGCGGGCCCAACATCTGGATGACGGCGGCGATCCTTACCAGCAACAGATGATTCGACTCTACAGCGAGTATCAGGACGCCTGCGAGCGCGGCGGCCTGGTGGATTTTGCCGAACTGTTGCTGCGCGCCCATGAGTTGTTGCGCGAGCGGCCTGATGTGTTGCAACACTACCAGGAGCAATTCCGACACGTGCTGGTGGACGAGTTCCAGGATACCAACTCGATCCAGTATGCTTGGCTGAGACTGCTCGCTGATCGACGCAACAATCTCTTTGTGGTGGGGGACGACGATCAGTCGATCTACGGCTGGCGCGGCGCGCAAGTGGAGAACATCCAGCGTTTCCAAAGCCACTATCAGGAGAGCAAATTGGTGCGCCTGGAGCAGAACTACCGCTCCACCGGTAACATCCTCAATGCCGCCAACGCCTTGATCAACAATAATCCGTCGCGTTTGGGCAAGCAGCTCTGGACCGAGGACGGCGAAGGGGAGCCGATCAATCTCTACGCCGCCTTCAACGAGGTCGATGAAGCGCGTTTCGTTGTCGAGCGGCTCCGCCAGTTCGTCGACCAGGGGCGCACCCGAGCGGAAACGGCGATCCTCTACCGCACCACGGCCCAGTCACGCCTGTTCGAGGAGGCTCTGGTCCAGGCCGCCGTTCCCTATCGGGTGTATGGCGGGTTGCGTTTCTTCGAGCGCGCCGAGATCAAGGATGCCTTGGCCTATCTGCGGCTGCTCAGCAATCCGCAGGATGACAGTGGCTTCGAACGGGCGGTCAATATGCCGCCCAGGGGGATAGGGCCTAAGACCATGGATGCGGTACGCGCCCATGCCAGAGATTTCACCTGTCCGTTGTGGCGGGCCGCCGGCGCATTGCTTGACGGCGGTGCGTTACCCAAGCGTGCGGCAAGCGCGTTGCAGGGCTTTGTTGACCTGATCGAAACGCTGCGGGCGGACACGGTGGATCTCATGCTGCCGGAGAAGGTGGAGCAGGTGCTCAGCAGCAGCGGATTGCCGGCGCACTTCGATAAGAGCAGCGACGGTAAAGGGATCGACCGCAGAGAGAACCTGGAGGAGTTGGTTAATGCGACGCGCCGGTTCAGCCACGGGGCGGAAGAGGATGACGGGCTGGACGAGCTTTCCGCCTTTCTGTCCCATGCCGCGCTGGAAGCTGGCGATGCTCAAGGCGGTCCATACGAGGATTGTGTCCAACTGATGACCCTGCATTCGGCCAAGGGACTGGAGTTTCCACTGGTGTTTCTGGTCGGCATGGAGGAAGGGCTGTTTCCCCACAGCATGTCGGCGAACGATCCGGCGCGCCTGGAGGAGGAGCGTCGACTCTGTTATGTGGGCGTGACCCGCGCCATGCGGGTGCTCTATCTCTGCCATGCGGAGAGCCGGCGGTTGCATGGCAGCGACAGCTATCCCCTGCCCTCCCGTTTCATCCGCGAGATACCGTCGGAATTGATGCGGGAGGTGCGCGCAGGTCCCACCATCAGCCACCCCGTTTACGGTGGCGCACCCTATCTCGATGCTGCGGAGCTAAGCGGATTCGATCTGGGGCAACGGGTGCGGCATGCGAAATTCGGCGAGGGCGTGGTGTTGAATGCCGAAGGTCAGGGGCGAAGCGCCCGGGTACAGGTCAACTTCGAGGAGGTCGGCAGCAAGTGGTTGGTGGTGGCCTATGCCAATTTGTCGTCTTGCTGAATATGCCATGCCGGCAAAGAGGCAAAGTAATCCATACGTCATGAGGAATAGGAGCGTTGTATGAAACGTCGTGAATTTATCAGGAAGGCGGGCGCCGGCTCCCTGGTTGTGGGCGCTGGTCTGGCAGGTGTTCGGACGGCTGAAGCGAAGGCCGAGATCAAGTGGAAGATGGTCACTACCTGGCCGAGGAACTTTCCCGGTCTCGGCACCGGCGCCAACAAGTTGGCCAAGGTGATCAATGAGATGAGTGGTGGCCGGATGCATGTCAAGGTGTATGGCGCCAAAGAGTTGGTGCCCGCCTTTGAGGTATTCGATGCCGTTGCACGGGGCACGGCCGAGATCGGCCATGGCGCCGCCTATTACTGGAAAGGTAAAAGCGAGACCGCGCAATTCTTCTCCACCGTTCCTTTCGGCATGACTGCGCAGGAGATGAACGGCTGGCTCTACTTTGGCGGAGGTCTCGAATTATGGCGCGAACTCTACAAGCCTTTCGGCCTGATTCCCGCCCCTGGGGGGAATACCGGGATGCAGATGGGGGGGTGGTTCAATAAGGAGATCAAGAGTGTCCGCGACCTCAAGGGGTTGAAGATGCGCATCCCGGGTCTTGGCGGGGAGGTGCTGAAACGGGCAGGGGGCACACCGGTCAATCTGCCGGGTGGCGAACTCTTCACCTCGCTGCAATCCGGCGCCATCGACGCCACAGAGTGGGTCAATCCCTATAACGACTTGGCGTTCGGTCTCTTCAAAGCGGCCAAATACTACTACTATCCTGGGTTTCACGAGCCGGGCACCACCATGGAGGCGATTATCAATCAGAAGGCCTTCATCGCCCTGCCCAAGGATCTGCAGGCCATTGCGCTCAATGCCTGTAAGATCGCCAACCAGGAGATGCTGGCGGAGTACACCGCACGCAACCCGGCAGCGTTGAAGACATTGGTGGAAAAGCACAAAGTCGATATCCGCACCTATCCCGGCGATGTGCTGGAGACCTTGCGAAAATATTCCCGGGAAGTGGTTGAGGAATTGGCCCGTAAAGATGCTTTCGCCAAGAAGGTTCATGACTCGTACATGGATTTTCTCGAGGGATCCAGGGAGTGGGGCTCCATTTCGGATTTTGCCTACCTGCAGGCCCGTGACAAGGCTTGACCTATCGCTGTCGCAGGGTGTGGCGGACGGCGGGCGCAGGAAAGATGAGGATTGTCGGTGCAGGATCACCCCCCTGCACCCCGCCAGCGCACACTTCACCCCGTCCAACTGCGGTTTTTAGGTTGAACCTACCTCCTCTCTCACTCTACATCCATATACCCTGGTGCAGGCGTAAGTGCCCCTATTGCGATTTCAACTCCCATGCAGTGGAAGGGAGGGTCGATGAAGAGGTCTATATCGATGCGATGTTACGGGATCTGGAGGCAGACCTGCCGTTGCTGTGCGGACGGTCTTTCGAGACCATCTTCATCGGGGGCGGCACCCCGAGTCTTTTCTCCGCAGATGCGATTGGATGTCTGCTGGAGGGGGTTGGCGGGCTCATCGATTGTACGCAAGCGTCGGAGATCACCCTCGAGGCCAACCCCGGAGCCCTGGAAACCGAGCGGTTTTCCGGCTACCGGGAAGCGGGCGTCACCCGGCTCTCCCTGGGCGTGCAGAGTCTGAATGCCCCGGCCCTGCAGGCATTGGGACGCATCCATGGTCCGCAACAAGCGATCGATGCGGTCACCAGGGCAAAACAGGCGGGGTTCAAACACATCAACCTGGATATGATGTTCGGTTTGCCGCAACAGACACCAGCCATGGCGATGGAGGATTTAGCATCGGTCATCGAACTGGGGGTGGGTCATCTCTCCTATTATCAGTTGACCCTGGAGCCCAATACCCCGTTTCATCACACACCGCCGCCACTGCCTGATGAGGAGACGCTTTGGCGTATCCAGCAGCAAGGGCATGCTATGCTGGCGCAGGCCGGTTTCGAGCACTACGAAATCTCAGCCTTTGCCAGGCAGGGGGAGAAGTGCCGCCATAATCTCAACTATTGGCGCTTTGGGGACTACCTGGGTATCGGGGCCGGGGCGCATGCCAAGGTGACAGCGCCGGACGGCGTCATCAAGCGCTTTTGGAAATATCGCCACCCCAGCGATTATCTGGCGGCCGGCTCGGGTTCTACCGGATATATCCAGGGCGAGCGAACCCTACTGTCCCCGGATCTGCTATTGGAGTTCATGATGAATGCACTGCGGCTGTCTGCGGGGGTCGAGACCACGCTGTTGCAAGCGACCACCGGCCTGCCCGTCACAGCTATCCGGGATCTGCTGAATCGCGCCGTGGCCAGGGGTTTAATCCTGCCGGTGAATGAGCGGTTGCGCCCCACCCCGCTCGGCCGACGGTTTCTCAATGATTTACTCGCAATTTTTCAAGTTAAGAGCATTGCTTAATTTGGCTATGCGAGCAGATCCTAAGGCTCATGCTAACGATGTTCCTGTGGGGCGTGGGGAAAAGGCGCTGTGGATGCGAGATGCAGCTCGAAAGCAAAGTTGTTGCGGCCGTAGCGGTGCTATTTTCTGCCTCTTTCCCGTCGAGGGTTTTTCGGATTACCGGCGGAAAAGATCTCCTTCGGGATCACGGATTCAACTTTCAAGCCGACACTGGGTGAGGAAGGCTTCCAGGCCGACCTCTTCCGCATAGGCCTTCAATGCCTTGGGGCGCGGACCCTTCTCCTTGACCGCGAAGACCTGTTTCGGATTGCTTGGCAGATTACCGTATTCACCGGCCGGTATCTTGATGGTTGCCTTTGCATTGACGGGTTTTCGGCCCTTGCGCGCAGTCCTTTTTTTAGCCACTCTTTTAGCCGTTGCGGCGCCTTCGTTCGCTTCCCCCTCAATTCTATGGATGACGCGGCTCGCCCTTGTATAGTGAAAACGGACAAATGCCTCAAAGCTTACACCGTTGTCTTTGAGGATTTTTGTGATCTGGCCGTTTGCGGTATCGAGGGCCTTATTCTCCTGCTCGGCCTTTTCCTGCTCCTTTTCCAGTCGTGCAATCTTCGCCTTTAGGCTTTCGATCTCTTTTTTGATGTTTGCCATAACTCCCCATACCTTTTGATATACCTTACGTGAATTCTAAGATGGTTTTATATTCGATGGCAAATGCTGTGCGAGCCATCGCCGGAAACCCTGAAAAAATATAATGCAAAGATCGCTATGAAACGCAAAAGACGCAAACAGCATAGGACAGTACACTAGGGGGCGTTCTCAATCATCGTTCGTGGCGTGATTCCGGCCCTTTTCCGCGCCGGCGGCGTTGCGATTCGTTGCAATAGAATGACTATTACGCCTCATCGCGCCTTGCCGGCACGAAAAATGACTCAGAATCACGCTCACTCAGCTAATTGAGAACGCCCCCTAGGTTGAACGGTATGGGTCAAAATCTTGTCAGTATAGTAACATAGTTGCTAACAAGTTGTTTTTAATGGACTTAGCGCTGTGCTGACTGGCTCCATGAGAGGAATTTCAGGAATTTCCATCGGGGACAGGGTTGGTCGGCTGTGTTAGCGTTGTAATATAGAAGGTCTTACGAGGATTGCCCGATGAGCCAGATAGTAGATCACCATAAACTCGATTTCGACCATCTTCTCAGCTTGGCGGAGAAAGATCCGGTGCGATTCGAAGATATGCGGCAGGAGGCGATAGATGCCTATATCGCCACCCTACCCGCCGATAGACAGGTGCGAATGCGCCGATTGCAGTGGCGCATCGATCAGGAGCGAAGAAACCGCTCTCCCCTGAGCGCATGCATGCGGATCTCGGGCATGATGTGGGAACACATAGTGGGACCACGGGGATTGCTAGGATGCCTTCAGGGGGATTGGACGATTACCGCCGGCTCCCAGCGCGTAAAGTGTAGCGTCGTCGAGTTCCCGGCAGAACCCCCCATGTGACCCATGCTTGCCACGGAAGGCGGCTTGGCTTATCATCCCGTTCTTCCCCTGCCCGAGTCGGTAGGTTGTCAACGATATCCCTATCACAAGTGAGTCAGTCATGAAACCGGATATTCATCCTCGATACGAGGAGATCAAGGTCGTCTGCAGTTGCGGCAACGAAATCGTCACCCGCTCTACGTTGGGCCGGGAAGAGATCCATGTCGAGGTCTGTTCCTCCTGCCATCCTTTCTACACCGGTAAGCAGAAAATCCTCGATACGGCCGGCCGGGTGGACAAGTTTCGCAAGAAGTACAACCGTTAGGCCGGCAGCTTCTCCGTTGCGTCTATCCTCGATGCTGACGGTGGTGTCGTCCGGCCCCAGATGGGCTCCGCACTGCGGGGCCTTTTTGTTGGTGCGGTCCGGTAGGGCGCAAGAGGACAAAGCCTGGCTGACGCCAGTCAGGAGCGCAACCCGGTGCGGCGAGGCTGGGCGGGCCGGTGGAATATCGGGAAGGAGAGACCCTGATGAAGGGGTATCCGGCCTATGACGGCGCAATCCAGGGCAAACGACCGGGTATTCTGGTGGTGCATGAGTGGTGAGGGCTCAATGATTGAGGGAATACCGCCCCTGAGCAACGAACTCGATGCGAGGGCGCGCTCACAGGCTAGTCCTAATGTCGGTCTGAACCAAGCAACTCAGCCATCCGGTTACCCATTTCAGCAGGGGATCTCACCACCTGGGCGCCGGCGGCTTCCAATGCCTCGAATTTGGCCTCAGCCATGCCTTTGCCGCCGCTGATGATGGCGCCGGCATGGCCCATGCGCTTGCCTGATGGAGCGGTGACCCCGGCAATGTAGGCCACTACGGGCTTTTTCACATGGGCCTTGATGTAGTCGGCGGCCTCTTCCTCGGCGGAGCCGCCGATCTCACCCACCATGATAACCCCCTCGGTCTGCTCATCCTCTCCGAACATCCTCAGGCAGTCGATGAAACTGGTGCCGTTGATAGGGTCGCCGCCCAGACCGACACAAGTGCTTTGGCCGAGGCCGGCCAGGGTGGTCTGATGTACTGCCTCATAGGTCAGCGTGCCGGACCGGGACATCACCCCGACCCGGCCGGGTTGATGGATCGCACCGGGCATAATGCCGATCTTGCATTCGCCGGGGGTGATGATACCGGGACAATTCGGTCCGACAAGCCGGGCTTGGTAAGATTTCAAGGCCTCCTTTACTTTCAGCATATCGAGTATCGGTATGCCTTCGGTGATGCAGGCGATGACCTTGATGCCGGCATCCGCCGCCTCGATGACGGCGTCGGCAGCGAAAGGCGGCGGCACATAGATCATGCTGGCATCGGCGCCGGTTGCAGCCACCGCATCGTGAACGGTATCGAAGACCGGCCGGTCGAGATGTGACTGCCCCCCCTTGCCGGGCGTGACGCCCCCCACCAGGGCGGTGCCGTAAGCGATGGCCTGTTGTGAATGAAAGGTGCCCTGCTTACCGGTGAAGCCCTGACAGATAACGCGCGTGTTTTTGTTGACGAGAATGCTCATTGTTGTAGGTATCCTGTAATTTTTTGCGTGATTTGCCTGGGTTCAAGCCGCCGCGGCCACGGCTTTCTTGGCGGCTGCGGTAAAGTCATGGGCGGTAATGAAATCGATACCGCTGGTTTCAAGCATCGCTAACCCTTGCTCTGCATTCGTGCCCTCCAGTCTGACCACCACGGGCAGCGTCACGCCGATGCTTCCAGCGGCGCTGATGATGCCTTCTGCGATCAGGTTGCAGCGTACGATACCGCCGAAGATATTGATCAGCACGCTCTTCACTTTATCGTCGGAAAGGATCAGCTTGAAGGCTTCGGTGACCCGCTCGGCAGTGGCTCCGCCACCGACATCAAGGAAGTTTGCCGGCTCGCCGCCGTGTAGTTTGACCATATCCATGGTGGCCATGGCGAGACCGGCGCCGTTGACCATACAGCCGATGTTTCCGTTCAGGGTGATGTAGTTGAGGTCGTGTTGGGCCGCAGCAGCCTCCTTTTCGTCTTCCTGGGTGATGTCGCGCAGGGCCGAGAGGGACTGGTGCCGATAGAGGGCGTTGTTGTCCAGGTTGATTTTTGCGTCGAGGGCCATCAACGTCTTTGAGCGGGTAATGATCAACGGATTGATTTCAATGAGGCTGATGTCCTTTTCCATATAGAGTCGGTAGAGAGCCATCATGATGTTCGAAAATTGTTTGATTTGATCCCCTGACAATCCTAATCCGAAGGCCAGTTTACGGCATTGAAAGGGAAGCATGCCGGTGGCTGGGTTGACTACCGTGGTGAGAATTTTCTCGGGCGCTTCAGCGGCTACCTCCTCGATGTTCATGCCGCCGGCCGCTGAGGCCATGAAAGCGATGCGTGAGCGAGCCCGGTCAAGAGAGGCGCCTAGATAGAGCTCCTGAGCAATATCGCTTCCCTGCTCCACCAGGACACTGTTGACCGGCAGTCCCTGGGGTCCGGTCTGGTTGGTGACCAAGGTCGCACCGAGGATTTCACCCGCCGCATTTTCGACTTCGTCGAGACTGTACACCAACTTCACGCCACCCGCCTTGCCTCGGCCACCGGTATGCGCCTGGGCCTTGACCACCCAGGTTTTGCCGGCAAGCCCTTGAGCCGCCGCCCTGGCCTCTTTAGGGCTCAGCGCCGCTTGTCCCAGGGGAACCGGTATGCCATAGTCGGCGAGCAGTGATTTTGCTTGATATTCGTGTAGATTCATGGTGCAGCCTTTGGTGGTATGGATTAAGGTCCGCTATTGTGGGTATGGGTGGCTCCCTTCTGGCGAGCCGGAAAGGGGCCATCCACGGCGTTATGCCTCTTAGCAAGGGCTGGGCCATTCCCGGCGAGGCATGCCTTGCACCCCAAGGGCGCTTCCTGCGGAACGTGACTAACCCCTGCCCGGCACGCTGAATGTTACAGTATCTATGACGAGGTACACTAGGGGGCGTATTTGAGTAGAGATTTGCACAATACGCTTGCCGGGCTGTCGCCCTTGTGGCGTATGGGATTCGGCCTTTGGTCTTCAACTTGCAGTCCGGAAAGACTAGGCTAATATTTTTGCTGCCAAGCATTGGTTTTTCAATGCAATGAAAAATGCATTAAATGTCCCTTAATGTTGTCTTTGTGCGATAAATGATGGCAATATACTTGAAATTGATTCGGTGTTGATTTGCGTTTTTTTGATGCCTCGGCAATTGTTTGTTAGGGTACGTCTCCTTCTGCCCGATACTCTGGATGTTTCGTGAGCCGAGGTACGCAATTGAGTCACTCTCGGCTACCGGGGCGATGGGCCGCATTTTCCAACCATGAGAGATGCCTCCGCACCGATATCCAGGATGCCTTTAGGAGCCGACTATGCCGCATAATTCCCAATCGACCAGGTCATTGCTTCACGCTGTGGATTTTGATTACGCGCCACAGCGATTCACCGTCTATACATCCCGTGACCTGGATCGTATAAGTCAGATAAGGCAGTTGCCCGAGTCGTTGCGTTTCGAGATGAAGGTGGTTTCATCCGTAATGCCCTTTCGCGTCAATGAGTATGTATTGCAAGAACTCATCGATTGGGACCGGGCGCCCGATGATGCGATTTTTCAACTCGTCTTTCCGCAACGGGGCATGCTGTCTGAACGGCACTTCAATCGTATGGCCACGGCGATACGATCGGGGATAGGCAAACAGGAACTGTTGGCCGTAGCGAAGGAGATCCGCGCCGATCTCAATCCTCATCCGGCCGGACAGTTGCAACATAACCTGCCCTATGACGAGTGCGGTGAGCCGCTGCATGGGTTGCAGCACAAATACCGGGAGACGGTGCTCTTCTTCCCCAGCCAGGGTCAGACCTGCCACAGTTACTGCACATTCTGTTTTCGTTGGGCGCAGTTCATCGGTGACAAGGAATTACGGATGGCTACCACCGAGTCGGAAAGGCTATACGGATATCTGCACACTCACCCTGAAGTGACCGATCTCCTGGTAACGGGCGGTGATCCGATGGTGATGAAGAGCAAACAGCTCAAGGACTATCTTGAACCCCTGTTACATCCGCAATTCAGCCATATCCAGACCATCCGCATCGGCACCAAGGCGCTGACCTTCTGGCCTCAGCGCTTCATTACCGATGAGGATGCGGATGAACTGATCGAATTGCTTCACCATTTGGCATTGGCGGGTAAGCATGTCGCCATCATGGCCCACTACAACCATTGGCGGGAGCTAAGCACCGATATCGCTCGCGCCGCAATCCGAAGATTGCGCGACGCGGGTGTGGAGATCCGTAGTCAGGGGCCGCTGCTGGCGCATATCAATGACCATGCCGATGATTGGGCGAGGTTGTGGAATGAACAGGTTAAACTTGGAATCGTGCCGTACTATATGTTCGTGGAGCGGGATACCGGCGCTCGCCGATATTTCGAGGTGCCGTTGCATAAAGCCTGGCAAATCTATCGTGACGCCATGAAACAGGTGTCCGGATTGGGGCGCACGGCCCGTGGGCCGAGTATGAGCGCGGATCCTGGTAAGGTGGAAATCCAGGGGATTACGGAGATCAATGGCGAAAAGGTTTTTGTGTTGCGTTTTATTCAGGCGCGAGATCCCGATTGGGTCCAGCAACCCTTCTTCGCCCAGTACGATGAAAGGGCTACCTGGTTTGACCAGCTGAAGCCGGTGTCAGGTCTGGCCAGTCCCTTTTTTAAAGCTGCCAAAGCGCACCCCGGCTGAAGAATCCGGTCTTAGCGGTGGGTCTTGGTGTGGACGGAGAGGCAGTGCGGTTTTATTGTTCAATTCTAAGTGTGCGGCTGACCCGCCCATAAAATACAATAGTTATCATTTACATGGGCAGGTTGATCTGTCACGCCTGCTTCAGGCTATAATCCGGCTGCTATAAAAAATATATATGACTAAACGAGAACGTATACCACCCTCGGAAGGGTGTTGATCCACATCAAAACCATGCGCCTATCAAGCGCAAGCCTGAAGTAACTCACGGGGAACTCATCATGGCGGAACATCGAAAGACCTATACCTTGACGAATGACGAGACTGGCGTTTCGGTCAAGCTGCCTGTGCGCGAATCGACCCAAGGTCCGCCTGCGATCGACGTCTCTTCGCTCTACAGAGAGGCCGGCGTCTTCACTTATGATCCCGGTTTCATGTCCACGGCGAGCTGCCAGAGTAAGATCACTTTCATACAGGGCGAGGCGGGTATCCTGGAATATCGAGGTTATCCCATAGAGCAACTGGCGAAGAGCGGAGACTTCTTGGAGACGGCCTACCTGCTGCTGAACGGTGAGTTGCCGAATGAGTCGCAGTTGCAGGATTTCAATAGCCTGATCAGTCGCCATACCATGCTGAATGAAACCCTGAGACACTTTTTCGGCGGTTTTCACTATGACGCCCATCCGATGGCCATCATGGTCGGTGTCGTAGGGTCGCTCTCTGCTTTCTATCACGACTCGCTGGATATTAACCACCAGGAGCTGCGGCAGGTCGCGGCGCACCGGCTGATCGCAAAGATGCCCTCTATCGCGGCGGCCAGTTACAAGCACAATATCGGTGAGCCGATCATGTATCCGCGCAACGATCTCTCATACTGCGCGAACCTGCTGCACATGATGTACGCAACGCCATGCGAGGCGTATGCGCTCGATCCAATTGCGGAAAAGGCCCTCAATCTGCTCTTTATTCTGCATGCGGATCATGAGCAGAATGCCAGTACCTCCACGGTAAGACTGGCAGGCAGTTCTCTGGCGAATCCCTTTGCCTGCATCGCGGCGGGTATCGCCTCACTCTGGGGACCCGCCCACGGTGGCGCAAACGAGGCGGTGCTGGATATGCTGACGGAGATAGGCGATGTCTCGCAAATCGACAAGTACATCGCCAAGGCAAAGGACAAGGATGATAGCTTTCGACTGATGGGATTCGGCCATCGTGTCTATAAGAAGTATGACCCGCGCGCGGGCATTATCCGTGAGGTGTGCCATCAGGTGTTGGAGCGTCTCGCCGATGACGATAACCCGATGTTCGAGCTGGCCCAGCGCCTTGAGGAGATCGCCCTGAACGATGAGTATTTCATTGAGCGCAAGCTCTACCCCAACGTCGATTTCTACTCGGGAATCATCTATCGCGCCTTGGGTATTCCCAACAATATGTTTACCGTGATGTTCGCTATTGCCCGCACCGTCGGTTGGGTGGCTCACTGGCTGGAGATGATGGATGATCCGAGACAGAAGATCGGGCGTCCCCGCCAGATCTACAAAGGGTACGCCCAGCGTGAGTATGTACCCATGAATAGGCGATAGTGTTAACTCAAGTTTCGGAGTTCGTCTTGTTCCCATATTCTACGAGCTTCGTAGGGTGCGGCCCTGCCGCACCGTAACTTGAAGCCCTGGAACCCAAGGTATGGGTCAGGGGGGCGCAAAGTGAAAACCCCCTCATAGCAAACACGAGCACAACCCGGCATGGTGCGGCAGGGCCGCACCCTACGCCCTATCCACACGAACTCACGGATTCAGGTATCGAGCAGTGCCGACCCTTTTAACCGCTTCAGGTTGGCGCCTCGAATAGGTTGATTGTCCAGCGGATCCAGGGGTCGCCGGTGATGGTTTCCGGCAGGCAGGACCGTCAATTCGAAGCCCACCCCGTCGGCATTGAAGTGAAAGCCCGGCATTTGTTGTCGGCTGCCGTCGCTGAACAGTATGGCGTGCTGTTTTTCCTGCCAGGGTATTTGCAGATCGCTCAGGGCGAACAGAACCTCTTCCGGTGTCTCGGCGAACAGGTGCAGTTGTACGTGGCTGTTGCTGTCGGCTGTACCATGAAATACCGAACCGACAAGCAGCGGTTGAAATTGACGTAGGGCCTGCATGGCGCTCAAGGCGCTCCGGCGCAGCCGCTGCAGGGCATCGAATTGCTGTTCGCCCCTTACCAGCCGCTGCTGTTCCCTCAGCGCCAGTTCTATTTCCTCTCTGCTGGGCATCATCCGGCGTTTGCTGACGCCGTACTTGGCGGCCGCCTTTTGGCAGGCGTGGCCGATGTTGTCGGAGCGGAGTTCCGTCAGAATGCGGGCGGCTTCGTAGGCAATGCGCCGCTGCAGTTCACGTTTGTTGGTCGACATGAGTTAAAACGGGTCTTCTATGGGGTTGGCATTGGTTGTGGCAGCACTCTCCTTTGTCCTGTCTGAGTCCCGGTCATGCGGCAGCTTGGGCGCGTTGATGACTTCAAATACCTCGAAGATCGCATTCGGGCTGCCTACGCCGACCGGTTCACCGGTATCCACGTCGATACGCATGGTCACCATGCCCGGTGGCATTTCAGGCAGCACCTCTTCGATGCCGTTGAGCGCCACGCGCATATAGTCTATCCATGCCGGCAAGGCGGCCCGTCCCCCGACCTCGCCCCGTCCCAGTGGTTTGAAGCCGTCAAATCCGATCCAGGCGGTGGTGACCAGGTGGTGGTTGAAGCCATTGAACCAGGCATCACGCTGATCATTGGTGGTGCCGGTCTTTCCAGCGATATCCAGCCTGCCCAGAGATCGAGCCTTGCGGGCGGTGCCATGCTGGATGACATCACGCAGCATGGAGTGCATCAGATAGTGGTTTTGTTCGGTAATGGCCCGCTTGGCGCAACGCAGTGGTGGTGGCATGTTTTTCTCTCCGGCGCTTTTTTGTTGTGCGGCCGTGCCGCCGTCGGTCTGGTCAACGGCCTGTTTGGCATGCAGTTCCATGGCGTCGTCGCAAACCTGGATGGAGTTTGCCTCATAGAGTGTTTCGCCCCGGTCATTTCGAATGGCAGTGATGATATGGGGTGAAACATAATAACCGCCGTTTGCCAATACGCTATATCCTCGACCCATGGCTAATGGGGTAACAACGCCGCTGCCGAGCGCCAGGGACAGGTCACGGGGCAGTTCCCGTTTATCGAAACCGAAACGGCTGGCGTAGTTCACGGCATGATTGATCCCTATTTTGCGCAACAGGCGTATCGAGACCAGGTTGCGTGAGTGGGTCAATGCATAGCGAAGTCGTGTGGGTCCGAAGAATCTGCCGCTATAGTTCTCGGGGCGCCAGACCGCCTCAAGGGTATCGTCATCGAACACCACCGGAGCGTCGTTGATCATGCTGGCCGGGGTAAAACCCGCCTCGAGGGCAGCGGCGTAGATGAAGGGCTTGAATCCGGAGCCTGGCTGACGTTTAGCCTGGGTGACCCGGTTGAATTTACTCAGATAGAAGTCGTACCCCCCGACCAGCGCCTTGATCGCTCCATTCCGGGGTGATAATGATAGCAACGCGCCGCTAACCCCCGGGGCCTGCGCCAAACGCCACAAGGGCTCGCCCTCCTCCGGCGTCTCCCGGTAGAGATAGACCAGATCCCCGACAGCGAGTATCTCGCTGGTCTGTTTGGGTTCCGCCTGCTTGAGATCGTGATTGATGTAGACGCCGGCCCAGGAGAGGGCCTGCCAATCGAGGGTCATGCTTTCACCCTGGGCGGTAAGAACTTCTGCATCCTGTTCACTGATTGCGGTGACAATGGCCTTTTTCATGTCCGCCACATCGGGCTGGTCTGCCATTAGGGCAATCAGCGCGCTCTGATCCACCGCTTCACTGATATCATGGTGACCGGCAACGCCTCGATAGCCGTGTCGTTTGTCATAGGCCTGAATGGCTTGGCGCAAGGCACGATTGGCCGCTGTCTGGAGCCGGCTTTCAATGGTGGTCGTGACGGCATACCCGCCAGTGTAAGCAGCATCCCGGCCAAAGCGCGCCACGGCCTCGGCTCTGGCCATTTCAGCAACATAAGGGGCCTCGACCTCGCTGGGTGTGGTGTGCAGTCCGGCGGTAATCCGTGCTGCCTTGGTTGTGTCGTATTCGAGCCGGCTGATATAGTTGAGGTGGCGCATACGGCCCAGGACATAGTTGCGGCGAATCAATGCGCGTGCGGGGTCGGATATGGGATTATGGCGTGAAGGCGCCTTCGGCAGTCCCGCGATCATGGCTATTTCGGAAAGCTCAAGTTTTTCCACCGGCCTGCCGTAATAGACCAGAGCGGCGGCGGCGATGCCATAAGCGCGGTGGCCGAAGTAGATCTTATTGAGGTAGAGTTCGAGTATCTCTTCTTTGGAGAGCATCCTTTCGATCTTCAACGCGAGAAAGATCTCGTTGAGTTTTCGGCTGTAGGTCTTTTTTCGGCTGAGAAAGAAGTTCCTCGCCACCTGCATGGTGATGGTGCTTCCGCCCTGTCGCCGCTCACCGGTGAGCAGAAGCTGTAGGGCGGCGCGTAGGATACCCTGGTAGTCTACCCCGGGGTGTTGGAAGAACCGGTCATCTTCAGCGGCCAGGATGGCCTGGATCATGACCGGCGGGATTTCTTCGTAATCGAGAGGTTCACGGCGTTTTTCGCCGAATTCCGCGATCAAAAGGTGATCGTTGCTAAAGATACGCAGGGGGACCTGTAGCCGCACATCCTTGAGCGTTTCGATGGATGGCAGCTTGGGTTCAAGATAGAGATAGGCGCCATACAGGCCGCAGGCCCCTATCAATGACAGGCCGAATAAGAAGTAAACGAGGTATCTTAAGAGCCTGTAAAACGACTTCATGCGCTGGTTCACAGAATTGGTTGATCCGGGCAGACCAGAATGGTCCATATGAAAGGTTGATAGTCTAGCAAATAAAATATGAGCATTATTAGCTCTTTTGTGAAAAAATTGCTTCACAAAAAAATCATTTGCTGCTATATAGTTACTTACTCTATTTAAAGAGAATCCTCGCAAATTTCAGCGGCGTAAGGATCGTTTGGGTAACCCGCATGTCACTATTCGGAAAAAAAAAGCCGCCTTTGATAGGCATCGACATAAGCTCCACAGCAATCAAGTTGTTAGAGTTGTCCAGGGCCGTCGGGCGCAATGGTGCGATCTACCGGGTGGAAGCCTATGGGGTCGAACCCCTGCCCGGAAACGCTGTTGTCGAGAAGAATATCGCTGAAGTCGATGCTGTCGGCGAGGCGATACACGCTGCGGTCAGGCGGTCGGGCTCCCGGGCCAAGCACGCTGCCGTGGCGGTATCCGGTTCGGCTGTCATTACCAAGATCATCTCCATGCCGGCATCGTTGTCGGACCAGGAACTGGAAAGCCAGATCCAGTTGGAGGCCGATCAATATATCCCCTACCCGCTGGAAGAGGTCAATCTCGACTTCGAGGTGATGGGACCCTCCGAGAAAAACCCGGAATTGGTGGATGTGCTGCTGGCAGCCTCACGTAGCGAGAACGTGGATGATCGTATAACGGCCCTGGAGTTGGCCGGACTCACGGGCGCCATTGTGGACGTCGAGGCCTATGCCATGGAGAATGCCTGTTCTCAGCTCATGGACCAATTGCCGGAACATGGCGAGGATCAAACCATCGCCATCGCGGATATCGGCGCCACCACCACCACACTGAATGTGCTGCATAGCAACAAGATCATCTACACCCGAGAGCAGAACTTCGGCGGGCGCCAGCTGACGGAGGAGATACAGCGGCGATACGGACTCTCGATCGAGGAGGCCGGCATGGCCAAGCGTCAGGGAGGACTGCCCGACAACTATGTGCCGGAGGTGTTGGAACCCTTTAAGGAGGCGATGGCGCAACAGGTCAGCCGATCACTACAGTTCTTTTTTTCCTCCAGTGCCTACAACAGTGTCGATCACATTATCCTGGCCGGCGGCAGTTCATCCATACCGGGCATTGACGACCTGATTGAGGAGAAATTGGGCACCCCGGCATCGGTGGCGAACCCGTTTGCCAATATGTCGGTTTCATCCAGGGTGAAACCCCAGGCGTTGAGCGCCGATGCCCCGGCATTGATGATAGCCTGCGGTCTGGCGTTGAGGAGTTTCGACTGATGGCGCGCATTAACCTACTCCCGTGGCGAGAAGCGGAACGCAAACAGCGCCAGAAAGAGTTTGGCTTGACGGTATTGGCGGGCGCACTGTTCTCGGTATTTGTCGTTTTCGCCATCCATATGGTCATAGAGGGTTGGATCACGGCGCAAAATCAGCGCAATACCTTTTTGCAGCGGGAAATCGATGCGGTGGAGAAACAGATCCGTGAGATACGCGATCTGGATAAAACCAAGCAGAATCTGCTCGCCCGAATGAATATCATCCAGGAATTGCAGAGCAGCAGGCCCCAGATCGTCCACCTGTTCGATGAAATCGTCACTACGCTTCCCGATGGCGTCTATCTTGACCAGGTGGCGCAAACAGGCAATCGTGTGGCCTTTGAAGGACAGGCGCAATCCAATGCAAGGGTCTCGTCAATGATGCGCAATATCGATGACTCGGAATGGCTTGCGAGTCCGACGCTGGATTTTATCGAGAGCAAAGAGAAGACCGGCACCGGATACAGCCACTTCAAACTCACGGTTAAACAGTCCTCCCAAGCTACGGAGGTCAAGGAATGAACTTACAGGATCTCAATGAACTCGATCTGAGCAATATCGGCATATGGCCCGCTCCGGTAAAAGCCGTGGTGGTCGTACTGGTATCGCTGATCGTCATTGCCGCCGGCTACTATCTCGATATCGAGGACCGGCTCGCCGGTCTCGAAAGCGTGCAGAAAAAGGAGTCGGAGTTGCGTTCGACTTTTGAGACAAAACAAGCCAAGGCCTCCAATCTCGAGGCCTACCGCAAGCAGCTCGAAGAGATGAAACAGTCTTTCGGAACCATGCTCAGGCAGTTGCCTGACAAGACGGAGGTGGCTGAGTTGTTGGTGGATGTCTCGCAGACCGGTTTGGCCTCCGGGCTGGAGTTTGAACTGTTCAAACCGCAAGATGAGGTTCCCAGAGAGTTTTATGCCGAGCTGCCGATTCGGATTGTTGTGACCGGCCAGTATCATGAGTTCGGGAGCTTTATCAGCGGCCTGGCCGCGCTGCCGCGTATCGTGACCATCCATGACGTCAAGATTAACCGAGGTAATGCAAAAGAGGAGAGTTCCAATCTGCTGTTGGAAGCTACGGCTAAAACCTATCGCTATCTTGACGAAGAGGAAGGGGAATGAGCATGCGTAGTGTCTCCACAAGATACCGGTTACTCCTCTCTTGTCTAGCCATTGCTTTTGTCTCGGGCTGCGCAAACCCGAATTTGGAGGAGTTGCGCAATTTCGTCGCGGAGAAGAAATCAGCGCCGCCGGGGCGCATCGAACCGCTACCCGAAATCAAGCAGATAGAGACCTACCTCTACACGGAAGCCGGCCGTCGGAATCCGTTCGTGGACATGTCCGGCGAGCGGGCAGAGGCAGCAGGTGTGGTCGGGAACGGCCTCACGCCTGATTTCAATCGCCGCAAGGAGGAGCTTGAGGGCTTCCCTCTCGATTCCATGCGCATGGTGGGGACCCTGGAACAGACCGGGGATGCCTGGGGCTTGGTGAAGACCAAGGAAGGTACTGTGCATAAGGTGAAGAGCGGCAATTATATGGGCCAAAACCATGGCCGTATCATGCTGATTTCCGAAGACAGAATCGAGTTGGCTGAAATCGTACAGGATGGTTCCGGTGGTTACATTGAGCGTCAGGCTTCGCTAGCGTTGGCGGAATAGTCAAGGGGAATTCGAGATGAGAGGTTTGCCAATGGCACTCAGACACGGTAGGAAGGGGCAATCTGAAATGGGTGGAGCTGGAAACTTCAGGTACATTGCAGCGATACTGCTGTTGGTTGTTTGGGGTCTGCCGCTGGCGGCAATGGCGGAAACCGCCCTCAAATCAATCGATTTTTCCGCGCTGCCGGGTGACAGGGTGCAGATAACCTTGGGTATGACGGGGCAGGTGGAAGAGCCGGCGAGCTTCATTACGGAAAATCCTGCCAGGATATCGCTCGATTTCGTCGGTGTGGCGAGCGACCTCGGTTTTAAGACCAAGCTGATCGGCGTGGGACCGGCGCATAGCATCACGGCCCTGCAGGCGGGCAACAGGACCCGGGTCGTGATCAATCTCACTTCAATGGTGGGATATAAGACGGAAGTCAGCGGCGCCGACGTCCTCGTTACCCTTGATGTGAGTGGCCAGGGCGCCGGCGCAAGCGCCGGCATATCTGCGGCCACGATTCCCACGTTAGCGAGACAAAGCGCCGTTACGGAAATCGCAGCAGAGGGGTATGGCGTCTCCAATGTGGATTTTCGTCGCGGTGAGGCGGGCGAAGGGCGGGTTCTGGTCACCTTGAGCGATCCCTCCACCCCCATCGACGTGCGGGAGCAAGGCGGTAAAATCATCATCGAGGTATTCAAGGCGATGATCGACGCTTCACTGGTGCAATCGCTGGACGTGATGGACTTTGCAACACCGGTGACCAGGATTGAGACCAAGCCCGTCGGGGAGAACGTGGTGATTGAGATCTCTCCCACCGGTGAGTACGACTACCTGGCCTATCAGGCCAACGAGGTCTTCGCGGTCGAGGTGCGTTCTCTGACCAAGCAGGAGAAAGAGGATTTGCTCAAGGAGCGTCTTATATTCACCGGCGAGAGACTCTCGCTCAACTTTCAAGACATCGAAGTGCGGGCGGTATTGCAATTGCTGGCGGACTTTACCGACCTGAACCTGGTTACCAGCGATACCGTTGATGGGCGGATCACCTTGCGGCTGAAAAACGTCCCCTGGGACCAGGCCCTGGATATCATTCTCAAGTCCAAGGGGCTGACCAAACGTCAGATCGACAATGTCATCATGGTGGCGCCCACGGAAGAGGTGGCGGCGCGGGAGCAGCTCGAGCTTGAATCGCAACAGAAGATTGAGGAGCTGGCGCCGCTGCGCTCGGACTTCGTTCAAATCAACTATGCCAAGGCCGAAGATCTGGCCGGGCTGCTGAAATCGGAAGGGAATCGGCTGCTGTCCGAGCGCGGCAACGTCACCGTGGACGTTAGAACGAACACCCTCCTGATTCAGGATACGACGGCCAAGCTGGAGGATATTCGCCGCTTGCTGCAGCGATTGGACATACCCGTCAGACAGGTGCTGATCGAGTCGCGCATCGTGATTGCGAATAACGATTTCGCCAAAGACCTGGGAGTCAGGTTCGGCGCTAATTTTGACGGGTCATTCGATGATAATTTCACCCTTATCGCTGGTGCACGGCCTGGCTACCTTGACAATACCTTCGGTATCGCCCCGGGCATCGAGATTAATGATGGTGGCCAGGACCAAGAAGGATTGATGGTGAATCTTCCGGTAACCGCCCCATCCGGCGGGTTGAACTTCCTGGTAGGCAAGGTGGGTTCCTACCTGCTGCAATTGGAGTTGACCGCCATGCAGACAGAAGGCCGGGGTGAGTTGATTTCGAGTCCGCGTGTGATCACATCCGACCAGACCCAGGCATCCATCAAGCAGGGGGTCGAGATCCCCTATCAGGAGGCGACTTCCAGCGGCGCCACCAAGATCGCCTTCAAAGAAGCCCTCCTGAAGCTCGACGTGACGCCGCATATCACCCCGGATGACCGGGTGCGGATGGATCTGATCATCAACAAGGATAATCCGGACTTTTCCCGTTCGATACAGGGTGTCCCCCCGATCGATACAAGAAAAATTGAGACGACAGTGCTGGTGGATAACGGTGAGACTGTGGTGTTGGGCGGTGTATTTGAGCGTAATAAGACAAAGAATACAGAGAAAGTGCCTTTTTTCGGCGACATACCCTACGCAGGTGTTCTGTTCAGGCGAAATGAGCACCTGGATCAGAACAACGAACTGCTGATATTCGTCACACCGAAAATCCTCAAAGAGACCTTGACCATCAGATAATCCGTTCTTCAAGATTAATACAAGGCGCACCGGACGGTGCGCCTTTTTATTTTGTCAATATTGTTATTTTCACTGTGGCAGCGATGTAAAAATGCATTTGCAAAACCTTTTTCTGATTGGACCGATGGGCGCCGGCAAGACCACTGTGGGCCGGCAGGTTGCCGAGCACTATCGTAAGGAATTCATCGATTCCGATCAGGAGATACAACGCCGAACCGGCGTCGATATCCCGACAATCTTTGAGTTCGAGGGAGAAGCCGGCTTTCGTCTGCGGGAACATGCCGTCATCGATGAATTAACCGAACGTGAGAATATCGTGCTTGCCACGGGGGGGGGCGCCGTTCTCAGCGAGGAGAACCGCAGGCTGTTATCCGCAAGGGGACTGGTGATCTATCTGCACTGCTCCGCCGAACAGCAGTTTGAGCGAACCCACCGGGATAAGAACAGACCGTTACTGGAAACCCCCGATCCGTTCGATAGACTCAAGGCATTGATGGCGGAGCGCGAACCGCTCTATCGACAGACAGCCGATCTACTTGTCAGCACAGAAGGTCGTAATACGCAATCGGTGCTGCAGGATATCCGCCGGCAGATAGAAATACTGAGTCGATAAATGTTAAGAAGGGATCAATTCGTTGAGTAAATACGAATCCAGCCTGGACGTCGATCTGGGTGATAGGAGCTATCCGATTTTCATCGGTGAGGGCTTGCACGCCGATGCCGTTTACTACCGGAAGTATGTCCCGGGGACTCAGGTCATGGTGGTAACGAACGAAACAGTCGCCCCGCTCTATCTGGATAAGACCCTGCAAGCCTTGGCCGACTATGAGTTGAAGACCTGCATTCTGCCGGATGGCGAGGCGTTTAAGACCCTTGATGTCTTGAACCGGATCTATACGGCCTTGCTTGAAGGCCGTTTTACCCGCACATGTACCTTGATTGCGCTCGGGGGAGGGGTGATCGGCGATATGACCGGCTTTGCTGCGGCCACCTATCAGCGAGGCGTGCACTTTATCCAGGTCCCTACGACCCTGCTATCGCAGGTTGACTCTTCGGTTGGCGGCAAGACCGGCGTCAACCATCGCCTGGGAAAGAACATGATCGGGGCCTTCTATCAGCCTCGCCTGGTGCTGGCGGACACTTCTACCCTCAACACCCTGGATGATAGGCAGTTCTCTTCAGGGTTGGCCGAGGTGATAAAGTACGGGCTGATCGTCGATGCGGATTTTTTCAACTGGCTCGAAGAGAAGATGGATGCCCTGCTGGCGCGGGATCCACGATGTCTGGCGTATGCGATCCAGCGATCCTGCCGATGCAAGGCCGATGTGGTTGAGGCGGATGAGAAGGAGGCGGGGCAGCGGGCGCTGCTTAATCTGGGCCATACCTTCGGTCATGCGATCGAGACAGGGATGGGGTATGGTGAATGGCTGCACGGAGAGGCCGTTGCAACGGGTATGTGCATGGCGGCCGACCTCTCTCGGCGCCTGGGCCGGCTGCCGAGTGAGGCGTTTGAGCGTACACGGGCGCTGATCGAGCGGGCGAACCTTCCTGTCATTCCCCCTGCCGAACTCTCGAGTGATCGTTTCCTGGCGCTGATGGCTGTCGATAAGAAGGTGTTGGATGGTCGATTACGGCTTGTACTGCTCAACGGGATCGGCCAATCTTTGGTAACGGAAGCGTTCGAACTTGGAAAACTCAAAGAAACCCTGACGCGATATAGTCGCTGATTTCGTATGGCTGGAGTACAGGTATGTCTGACGCATATGAATACTTTTCCACCGTGGAGTTGGGTGCGCGCCTTGATCTGATTCGCCATTTGATCGAGAACAGCGAACTTGTACCGCTTGTCAGGGGGCCGTCCGGCATAGGCAAGACGTTGTTTGCTTCCCGATTGCAGCAACTGGCGCCCGAAAACTGGTCGCTCTGCCATTTTTCCGCCGATCCCACCATGCAGCCTGAACGCCTGCTGGCCTATCTGGCCCGCTGTTGCGGATTACCGGATATTGCCGGAGACCTGCTGCAACGACTGGTCGATCGTTTTGAAGCGCTTCGCAGAAGAGGCCGAACGCCGGTGCTGTTGGTGGACGATGCCCAGATGTTGCCGCCGACCAGTCTGATAACCCTGTTGCGGCTTTTTGAAAGGCAGATGGATGGAGTGCGTCTGATCAGTATTGTGCTTTTTGCGGATGAGCAGATCGATCTGCTGCTCGCCACTCCCCAGTTACAGGTGATGTCTCCACAGGCCGTTCAAGTGATAGACCTGCCTGCCATGACCAGGCAGGAGGCATCCCTCTTCATGGCCTATCTACTGAAGAGTGAGGGACTGGCTGAAAAATGGGCGCTGAATGGGACAAGGCTGAGTCGTATCTACAAGGAGACAAACGGCAATCCCGGATTGTTGGCGACGGCGATTCTGAATGCAGTGGGTCAGGATGAGCCCCGGCAGCGTTCGTTCTTCAGCGGTGATAGGAAGCCGTGGCTGGCGGGTGGGATACCCCTCCTTTTGCTGATTCTTTTACTGCTGGTGTTTCAGGATCCGATCAATAGCCTGTTTGAAACAGAGGGGGATGCCGTCACGGATCAAAATGGCGAAAAGTTGGTGGAATCCTCTTCTGAAGTGATAGCGCTCGATCCTTCCGCTGACAGTCAAACCGACGCGGGTAGTGAACCGGCCCCCAGGCTGAGCATGGACGAACAGGAGATAGCGCCGCATGAGGCGGCGGCGGTCCCTTCGATCGAGTTATCCCTGGTGGATTCGCCACCGGCGGAGAAAGATGCCGCCACCGGCATTCAGCCGGCTCAGGCGCCTGAGCCGGATGCAGAGCCCACCCTGGAAGCGGGGGATGTGATGCTCCCGGCAGCGATCGCCGGGCGGGTTGATGAGTCTATTCAGATCGAGAGCTTACCCCTTGCGGGGGATGAATCGACGGTCATGGCGGATGGGGAAGGGCAGGATTCTTCCCCACCCGTCTCTCAGGCCGGGGCCGGTCTGGAACAAGGATCAACGCCCGACATGTTCTCGGCTGGTGGAGGCGAAATGACGGAACAGGCCCCTGCGCTGTCGGCCGCAGTTTCGGAAGAGGTTGTGGCGGCATCAGCTACGGTGAAAACAGGCAGCAGGGAGAGGGCGTCCGATTGGGTTCTCTCCCAGCCTCAGGGCCGCTATACGCTACAGTTGATTGCGGTAGAGAATATCGATTCACTTCAATCGTTTATCGAAGAAAGCGGCTTGAAAGGCGAGGTACATACCTTTAAAACGGAACGTAAAGGCGCTCCTTGGTACGCCCTGTTGTGGGGTGATTTCCCTGATCAGGCCAGTGCTCAGCAGGCGATTGGGAGCTTGCCGCCGGCAGTGCGCAAAGAGGGGGTCTGGGCCAGGTCTTTTGCCTCCCTGCAGCAGGCCGTTACACCACACTAGCATTGCGCTATAGTCGTTTCATACTGGCCTGAGAAGCCAATCTCAAGTATTCTGCGTCTTCGCGTGTCACTTTTGCAGAACGATTGCGTCTCAATGTTGACGTATCTGCATAGCTGTAAACCGGCGGCCTGACGACGCGTCGCCGGAAATTCCTTATATCAGGTTATGTGCATGACCTTCGACACGGCTTCGGCCTGACGGGGGCGGGCAAAATGAGGTTTGCGTAATGAGCCAAGGTGCTTTACCACCGAAACAGGGTCTTTATGATCCCGCCAATGAACACGACGCCTGCGGTGTTGGTTTTATAGCCAATATCAAGGGAGTGAAAAGCCACGAGACCATCCGGCAGGGCTTGAAGTTACTTGACCGTCTCACCCACAGAGGCGCCGTCGGTGCAGATCCGAAGGCCGGGGACGGTGCTGGTATCCTGTTGCAGATCCCGGATCTGTTTTTTCGGGAGGTTGTCGATTTTGAGCTGCCTGCGGAGGGTGAATATGCCATCGGTATGGTGTTTCTGCCACAAAATGCCGCAAGTCGCGCCGAGTGCGAAGAGACAATCAAGGCACTGATAGCGGCAGAAGGGCAGCAACTGATCGGTTGGCGCGACGTGCCTGTCGAAAACAGAGGGCTTGGCCATAGCGTCATCCCGACCGAGCCGGTGACCAGACAGGTCTTCGTCACTCGCGGCGCGAACTGCACCGATCAAGGTACCTTCGAACGCAAGCTGTTTGTGATTCGCAAGCAAATCGAAAACAGGATACGACAAGCCGAGATGGAGGGGGGGGGCGCCTTCTACTTCACTTCGTTCTCTTCGAGGACCATCGTCTACAAAGGGATGCTGCTGGCCGACCAGGTGGGCGACTACTATCTCGACCTGCGGGATGAGCGCATGGAGACCGCCTTGGCTCTGGTGCATCAGCGCTTCTCCACCAATACCTTCCCGACCTGGGATCTCGCGCACCCCTTCCGCATGATTGCCCACAATGGCGAGATCAACACCCTCCGCGGCAATGTCAACTGGATGCGCGCCCGCAAGAACTCCATGGCTTCCGCTGTCCTTGGCGACGATCTGGAAAAGATCTGGCCGCTGATCCCGGAAGGGCAATCCGATTCTGCCTGTTTTGACAATGCCCTGGAACTGCTGGTCGCCGGCGGCTACTCGCTGGCCCATGCCATGATGATGCTGATCCCTGAGGCATGGGGCGGGAATAAGCAGATGGACAAGCAGCGGCGCGCCTTCTACGAATACCATGCGGCATTGATGGAGCCCTGGGACGGCCCGGCAGCGGTGGCCTTCACCGACGGCCGCCAGATCGGCGCCACCTTGGACCGTAACGGCCTGCGCCCGGCGCGCTATCTGATTACCGACGATGACCTGGTGGTGATGGCCTCGGAAATGGGCGTGTTGGATATCCCCGAGGATAAGATCGTCAAAAAGTGGCGTCTGCAGCCTGGAAAGATGTTCCTGATCGATCTGGAGCAGGGCCGCATTATCGATGATGCCGAGGTCAAGGCCGAATTGGCGGCCGCCAAGCCCTATCAGGATTGGCTGGACCAGACCCAGATTCCTCTCGATGCCCTGCCCGCCGATGTGGCGCCGATGGCGCCGGATGACGATGACCTGCTCGATGCCCAACAGGCCTTCGGTTACAGTCAGGAGGATATCAAGTTCCTGTTGACGCCGATGGTACTCACCGGGCAGGAGGCCACGGGCTCCATGGGGGCGGACAATCCCCCCTCGGTGCTATCCCTGAGGGCCAAGCACCCTTCGACCTATTTCAAGCAGAATTTCGCCCAGGTGACCAATCCGCCCATCGACCCGATTCGGGAGGAGCTGGTGATGTCGCTGGTCAGCCTGATCGGGCCGAGGCCCAATCTG
>JAHXHR010000002.1:45158-45741 GCA_025656505.1 Candidatus Thiodiazotropha sp. (ex Epidulcina cf. delphinae)
GGAGGTCTCCCAGCCGGTGTTGACCAATGAGGACCTGGAGCGTATTCGCCACATCGAGGACAATACCGGCGGGGCGTTTCGCACCAAGACCTTGGACACCACCTACCCGGTGGCGAACGGGGCCACGGGGATGAAGCCCGCGCTGACCGCACTCTGCGAACTGGCGGAACAGCAGGTGCGGGAAGGCTACAACATCCTCATCCTCTCCGATCGCAAAGTGGATGCGGACCATATCGCCATCCCGGCCCTGCCGGCCACCTCGGCGGTCCACCACCACCTGATCCGCAAGGGTCTGCGAACCGAGTCCGGCCTGGTGATCGAGACCGGGGGGGCGCTCGAGGTGCATCACTTCGCCACCCTGGCCGGGTACGGCGCGGAGGCGGTCAATCCCTACCTGGCCTTCGACACCATCCAGGCCCTGCTGCCGAGCCTGCCGGATCCCCTGGCGTTTCCCGAGGCGCAGCAACGCTATATCAAGGCGGTCGGCAAAGGTCTGAAGAAGGTCATGTCGAAGATGGGCATCTCAACCTATCAATCCTATTGCGGGGCGCAGATCTTCGATGCGGTAGGTCTCTCCAGCCGC
>JAHXHR010000002.1:45751-46666 GCA_025656505.1 Candidatus Thiodiazotropha sp. (ex Epidulcina cf. delphinae)
GATTACGCCTACCGCCAGCGTGGCGAGGATCACAACTGGACGCCGGAGACGATCGCCAAGCTGCAACACGCCGTGCGCAGCAACGACTGGAGCACCTATTCGGAATTCGCCCGGGCGATCAATGAGCAGAATGAGACTCTGCTGACCTTGCGCGGACTGTTCGAATTCAAGAAGGCCGATCAGCCGATCCCGCTGGACGAGGTGGAAACGGCGAGCGAGATCGTCAAGCGATTCGCCACCGGTGCGATGTCGTTCGGGTCTATTTCCTACGAGGCGCACTCCACGCTCGCCAAGGCGATGAACGCCATCGGCGGCAAATCCAATACCGGTGAAGGCGGCGAGGAGCCGGAGCGATTCAATCCCTTGGCAGACGGTTCCCGGAATCCGGAGCGCTCCGCCATCAAACAGGTGGCCTCGGGCCGTTTCGGCGTGACTGCGGAATACCTGGTCAATGCTGACGATATCCAGATCAAGATGGCGCAGGGCGCAAAGCCCGGCGAAGGGGGGCAACTGCCCGGTCACAAGGTCAATCAGCAGATCGCCCGGGTGCGTCACTCCACCCCGGGCGTGGGGCTGATTTCGCCGCCGCCGCATCACGATATCTACTCTATCGAGGATCTGGCGCAGTTGATTCATGACCTGAAAAACGTCAATCCCAAGGCACGTATTTCGGTGAAATTGGTCTCCGAAGTGGGGGTTGGCACGGTGGCCGCAGGCGTCTCCAAGGCCCATGCGGATCATGTCACCATTTCCGGTTACGACGGTGGCACGGGCGCTAGTCCCCTGACCTCGATCAAACATGCGGGATCGCCGTGGGAGATCGGACTGGCCGAGACCCATCAGACCCTGGTGCTGAACAAGCTGCGTGGGCGGATTGCCGTCCAGGCGGACGGCGGCATGCGAACCGGCCGGGAT
>JAHXHR010000002.1:46751-48334 GCA_025656505.1 Candidatus Thiodiazotropha sp. (ex Epidulcina cf. delphinae)
CCACCTGAATACCTGTCCGGTGGGGATAGCCACCCAGGATCCGGAGCTGCGTAAGCGTTTCACCGGCGAGCCTGAGCATGTCATCAATTATTTCTTTTTCGTCGCCGAAGAGGTGCGGCAATTGATGGCCGAACTCGGCTTTCGCACCTGGAGCGAAATGGTTGGTCAGAGCAATCGCCTGGATATGCGCAAGGCCACCAACCATTGGAAGGCCAAGGGGCTCGATTACAGTCGGCTGTTGCGCAAGCCCGAGACAGGGGAAGATGTGGCTATCCACAACTGCGAGGAGCAGGATCACGGCCTTGACAAGGCCATCGACCTGGAGCTGATCAAACGCGCCAAGCCTGCCCTGGAGAAGGGTGAGGCGGTGAAAATCGATATCGATATCCATAACTACAACCGCACCTTCGGCGCCATGCTTTCCGGGCGGGTGGCGGAGAAGTATGGTCACGCGGGCCTGCCCGATGACACCATCTATATCAAGGTGCAGGGCACGGCGGGGCAGTCCTTCGGCGCCTGGCTGGCCAAGGGTGTGACCGCAGAGCTTTCCGGTGAAGGCAATGACTACGTCGGCAAGGGGCTTTCGGGCGGGCGGCTGGTGATCTATCCGCCGGCAGCGTCGAAGATCGGCAAGGCGGAAGAGAATATCATCGTCGGTAACACGGTGCTGTATGGCGCCATCAGCGGTGAGTGTTTCTTCCGCGGTGTCGCGGGCGAGCGTTTTTGCGTACGCAACTCCGGCGCCACGGCGGTTATCGAAGGCGTGGGAGATCACGGTTGCGAATACATGACCGGCGGTATCGTGGTCTGCCTGGGCGCCACCGGGCGGAATTTTGCGGCGGGCATGTCGGGCGGTATCGCCTATGTATTGGATGAAGCCGGTGATTTCGCCGAACGTTGCAACCTGGCGCAGGTGGAGTTGGAGCCGGTCGAGGCGGAAGATATCGCCCTTGAGGCGTTGGATCACCAGGGAGGTGATCTGGAGAGTCACGGCCTGGTGGATCTCAGCCACGACATGACACGTTATGACGCGCTGCGTCTGAAGCAGTTGATAGAACGCCACCTGCACTACACCAACTCCGAGGCCGCAAAGCGTATTCTCGATAACTGGCAGAGCATGCTGACCAAGTTCGTAAAGGTCATGCCGGTCGAATATCGGCGTGCATTGAAAGAGATGCAGGCGCAAAAGCGCACGGCTCAGCAGTCATCCAGGGGAGTCATTAGTCATGGGTAAGCCGACAGGATTCAAAGAGATCGCTCGCCAGGACAGGACCTATGCGCCGGTTGCGGACCGTGTCGTCCACTACCAGGAGTTTGTCATTCCGCTGACGGATGAGAATGTCAGTCAGCAGGGCGCCCGTTGCATGGATTGCGGTATTCCCTTTTGCCATCAGGGCTGCCCGGTCAGCAATATCATTCCGGATTGGAACGATCTGGTCTATCGTGGTGACTGGCGCGCGGCGATCGATGTGCTGCATACGACGAATAATTTCCCGGAGTTCACCGGACGAATCTGTCCCGCCCCTTGCGAGGCCGCCTGTACCCTGAATCTGGACGATCAGCCGGTCACGATCAAGACCATC
>JAHXHR010000002.1:48344-69571 GCA_025656505.1 Candidatus Thiodiazotropha sp. (ex Epidulcina cf. delphinae)
CGTGGTCGGCTCCGGCCCGGCCGGGATGGCAGCGGCGCAACAACTGGCGCGGGCGGGTCATGCCGTGGTGCTGTACGAAAAACAGAATCGCATCGGCGGACTGATGCGTTACGGCATTCCCGATTTCAAGCTCGATAAAAAGATTATCGACCGGCGTATGTCACAGATGCGTACCGAAGGGGTCGAGTTCAAGACCTGCATCCACATCGGCGCCGACATCCCGGCCAAGCAATTAGTGGATGAGTTCGATGCCTTGGTGCTCACCGGCGGTTCGGAAAAACCCCGCGATCTGCCGATACCCGGGCGAGATTATAATGGCGTTCATTTCGCCATGGATTTCCTGCGCGGCAACAGCCATAGGGTGCAGGGCGATAGCGTGGATAATTTCATCTCCGCTGAGGGCAGGCATGTGGTGGTGATAGGCGGCGGCGATACGGGTTCCGACTGTATCGGCACTTCCAACCGTCATGGTGCGGCTTCCGTCACCCAGTTGGAGATCCTGCCCCGCCCGCCGGAAAAGGAAGAGAAGGGCACGACCTGGCCTAACTGGCCGAATAAAATGCGCACCTCCAGCTCCCAGGAGGAGGGGTGTGAGCGCATGTGGCAAGTGGCCACCAAGGCCTTTCTGGATGATGGAAAGGGCAATCTGGCGGCTATCCGTTGTGTAAAGGTCGAATGGGAGAAGGACGAGAACGGCAACTGGAAAATGAGTGAGTTAGCCGATTCGGAATTCGAACTCAAGACCGATCTGGTCACCCTTGCCATGGGTTTTGTCCACCCGGTCCATGAAGGATTGCTTGAGGAACTGGGGGTGGAGCTGGATGGAAGGGGTAATGTCAAGGCCGCCATCGAAGGTGCTGGGGCCTACAAGACCTCCATCGACGGCGTATTCGCCGCGGGCGATATGCGGCGCGGTCAATCCCTGGTGGTGTGGGCCATTCGTGAAGGGCGGCAAGCCGCCCGGACAGTGGATGAATACCTCACGGGCGCCACCGATCTGCCTCTCTAACGATTAACGAATCCGCCATGCCTGATAAAGACAACACCCCGAGCAAGCGCTCGAACCAAACCTGCAACCCGCTTACGCCACTGCCGCCCCTAGGCATGGATGCGGGCGCCATCTCATTCGATTTTCGGCGCTATTTCGCCCACACCCTGGGGCGGGATGACCACTGCACATCCACTCACTACCCCTACAAGGCCCTTGCATTGGCCATCCGCGACCGGCTGATAGAGCGCTGGAAGATGACCCGCTCCACCTACGAGGAGAAGGATTGCAAACGAACCTTCTATCTCTCTCTTGAGTTTCTCATGGGACGAACCCTCAGCAATACGATCCTCAACCTCGATGTCAGCGAAGAGGTCAGCCAGGCGTTTATCGATTTAGGCGTCAATCTGGATGAGATCCGGGAAAGCGAACCGGATGCCGGACTCGGCAACGGCGGCCTGGGCCGTCTGGCCGCCTGCTTTCTCGATAGCTGCGCCACCCTGCAACTACCGGTGCGCGGCTACGGTCTGCGCTATGAGTACGGCATGTTCCGCCAACATATCGCCAACGGTAAGCAAATAGAGGATCCCGACCATTGGCTGCGCGACGGCAACCCCTGGGAACTGGAGCGTCCGGAGTATACGCAACGGATCAAATTCTCCGGGCGCACCGAGCATATCAACGGCTCGGTGCGCTGGGTCGATACCCAGGACGTACTCGCCGTTCCCTATGATCTGCCGGTGCCCGGCTACCGCAACGGCACGGTGAATACCCTGCGACTCTGGAAGGCTGCGGCCACCGACGAATTCAACCTGAAGGAGTTCAACGCCGGCAGTTACACCGAATCGGTCGAGGCCAAAAACGATGCCGAGCACATTACCATGGTGCTCTATCCCAATGATGCCAGTGAGAACGGCAAGGAGCTGCGCCTGCGCCAGCAGTACTTCCTGGCCTCCGCCAGTCTCAGGGACGTGATTCGTGAGTGGAAAGAGCGTCACAGCGATTTCAGCCGTTTCGCCGATAAGAACTGCTTCCATCTCAATGACACCCACCCCAGCATCTCGATTGCGGAGCTGATGCGTCAATTGATGGACGAACAGGGACTCACTTGGGAGGAGGCGTGGCGCATCACCGGTAACACCATGGCCTATACCAACCACACCCTGTTGCCCGAGGCCCTTGAGCGCTGGCCGGTCAAGTTGTTCGATTGCCTGTTGCCGAGGCTGCTGGAGATCATCTATGAGATCAATGCCCGGTTTCTCAGTCAAGTGGCCCTGCAATGGCCGGGCGACACCGACCGGCTGAGGCGTATGTCGATCATCGAAGAGGGGCCAGAGCCGATGGTGCGCATGGCCTATCTTGCGATTGTCGGCAGTTTCTCGGTCAACGGCGTGGCGGCACTGCATACCGAACTGCTGAAGCAGGGATTGTTTAACGATTTCCATACCTTCTGGCCGGAACGCTTCAACAACAAGACCAATGGGGTTACCCCGCGGCGGTGGCTGGCCGCGTGTAACCCCGGCCTGCGTCGATTGATAGACACCACGGTCGGCAACGGTTGGATCTCAAACCTGTCCAACTTGGAAAAGCTGGTAAAACAGGCTGACAGCGCCGTGTTCCAGCGTAAGTGGCAGCAGGTCAAATTGCAGAACAAGCAACGCTTGGCGAAATTGGTGAAGAGTGACTGTGACGTGGAGTTCGATACCGATGCCTTGTTCGATGTACAGGTGAAACGCATCCATGAGTACAAGCGTCAACTGTTGAATATCCTCCATGTCATCCATCTCTACAATCGCATCAAGGCCGGAGATACGGCTGATTGGACCAAGCGCTGTGTTCTGATCGGCGGCAAGGCGGCCCCAGGCTACCGAATGGCCAAACTGATCATCAAGTTGATCAATAATGTGGCTCGGGTGGTGAACAATGACCGTCAGGTGGGCAATCTGCTGAAGATCGCCTTCCTGCCGAACTACCGGGTCACCGCCATGGAGGTGATCGCCCCCGGCACCGATCTCTCCGAACAGATCTCCACCGCCGGCAAGGAGGCCTCCGGCACCGGCAACATGAAGTTCATGATGAACGGAGCGATAACCATCGGCACCCTGGATGGGGCCAACATCGAGATCCTCGAAGAGGTGGGCGAGGCCGACTTCTTTCTCTTCGGCCTCACCAGCGAAGCGGTCGAGGCGATGCGCACCCACTACCTCCCCAACGGCATTATCGAGCAGGATAGTGACCTCAAGCGGGTCATGCATCTGCTGGAGAGCGGCTATTTCAACCAGTTCGAGCCGGGCATCTTCGATCCTGTCATCGAGTCGATCCGCAATCCCTATGATCCGTGGATGACGGCCGCCGACTTCCGTAGTTATCTGGATGCCCAGGAACAGGCGGCGATCGCCTTTCGAGACCGGAAACGCTGGACCCGCATGAGCATCATCAACAGTGCCAAGAGCGGGCGTTTTTCCACCGACCGCACGATTCAGGAATACAACCGGGATATCTGGCGTCTGACGCCGGTACCGACTCCGTCAGTGAATGGGGTCAGCGGGTGACGGAGGGCGGCATGCCTTGTTGGATCTACCGCAGTCCCCGCAAGGATGAGATGTATCTCTACGTCTCCCGGGAGGATGACTTCTCCTGCGTGCCCGAAGCCTTGCTGGACCGGTTCGGCGCCCCGCTCAGAGTCATGGAGATCACCCTGAGTGATAAGCGAAAACTGGCTCGTGAGGATGTCGTTGCAGTGATGGATAATCTGCGTGCCCAGGGTTTTCATTTGCAGATGCCGCCGAAGATTGAGGTGACGCTATACGCAGGCGATTGAACCTATAATTCTCAGTTGACCACTATGCACACGACTCATCATTTTGAAAACATGGGTTTTCTCCGTATTGGGAATACTCACCTGGCGGGTGAGCAGCGTTACGCCGTGAATAGTACGCTTGTGGCGGTGCATGGCTGCGTTACAACGCCTTGGAATAGAACAACTATTCCGCGTCGTTGCGCCTTGCTCTGCCGCACCATGAGTATGCCTGATCAAACAGAACAATAGTTGCTTGCGTTGTATATTTTCTCAGTGGGCTGCCGATCTGCATGTATTGAATTCGGTGCGGAAGGGCCGCACCCTACATGACTGACCTTTTTTTAATAGTGGGGGGGAGGAGGCTCTACCTCATTTGGATGCACAGGTGACGGGTTCAACGCTTTGATGCGCTCGCGTAGCGCCTCCACGGTTCGAGAGAGTGCATCGATGAGTCGCTGTTGTTCGACAACGGTTTCATTGAGGGTGTGTATGGCTTGCTCCTGAAAAGTGAGACGACTCTCCAGGTCTGTCATCCGCTCATCCATCGTTATCTCGGGTAGCGATCGTCGAGATTGGCCGGGCAAAGCACATTGCGCATAATGCCGATCAGCTCCAACAACTGGTTGTTGCGAATACGGTAGTAGATGCGGTTTGCTTCTTTGCGCGACGCCACGATGTTCTTGTTGCGCAGTTGTTCCAGGTGCTGGGAGATGTTGCTCTGAGATGTGCCGGTGCGCTCTACGATTTCGCCGACGGAGAGTTCGTTTTCTCCCAAAGAGCAGAGGATCTTCCAACGCAACGGATGCGCCATGGCCTTGAGGGCATAGGCAGTGAGTGAAGTGTCTTCATCTTCGTCTTCGGACATGCGTGGGTCGATTGGCTCGTTCATTTTTCAAGCTCCTTTGGATACGGCCTTGACCGCATCCATTTCGCGGATATAGCCGGTCATATCCTTTGCAATACAGATAATATGACTGATATTGTCGTCACCGTCCCTGACGGCGGTACGGGAAAAAAGTATCGGTACGCGGCGTCCGTCCTTGGCGATGAAACGTGCCTCGATGCGGCTCAACGCTCCAGTGCGTATCAACGCCTCCAGCCAAGTGCCGAAAAAGGCGCCGGCCTGTTCCTCTTCCGCCTCCTCGAAGACGTCGCCGATCGACATTTCCAGCAGGTCCGTCTCGTTGTAGTCGAGCATTTTACAGGCTGCCGGATTGGCTGACTCGATCTCTCCTTCGGGATTGAGCACCAGCAAAGCCTCACCCATATGGGTGAGGATGTTTTCGAGGTGCCGTTTGGCGGCGGCCAGTTCAGCCGTTCGTTCCGCCACCTTTTGTTCCAGAACCCTGTTGAGTTCGCGCTCTTTCTCGATGAGCCGGAAATAGGTGCTGATTTTGTTCAGCAGTTGATTGTCGTCAATGGGTTTGAGTAGATAGTCCACCCCGCCCACCTTGTACCCCTTTTGTTGAAACTCTTCCGTTTTGAAGGCCGCAGTGAGGAAAATGATCGGAATGTCTTTGGTCTTTTTGCGGATTTTCAACATCGAAGCGGTTTGAAAACCATCCATTTCCGGCATCTGTACATCCAGAATGATCAGGTCAATGCCCGCTTCCTTGATCGCAATATCCAATGCCTGCCGGCCGGAGGTGGCCTCCAGGATCTCAAGATCCATGTGGCGCTCGATAAGCGTGCGCAACGTGAACAGATTGTGTTCATGGTCATCCACGATCAGGAGCTTGAAACCGGCGTATCTTTTCATGCTGGATAAGTGACTGATTGGATTAGCCTAAATGCCGGCTGATGGCCGCCTTGAGTTTGTCAGAACCGATCGGTTTGACGAGGAAATCGTCTGCTCCCTCATCCAGGCTGCGCTCACGGTCTTGCACCGCATTCTCGGCGCTCAGCACAATGATTTTGAGTGCTTTGAGCTGCATCGCCTCGCGTATATGTCCGATCGTATCATAGCCGCCCAACTCCGGCATCATGATGTCCATTAACACCAGATCGAACTTCCGGTCCTCATTCAGGGTGTCGATCGCCTCCCGGCCGTCACCGGCGGCGGCCACCTCAAAACCCCAGGCTTCCAGTTGCGGGGTGAGGGCCAGCAGGCTCTGCAGGTCATCATCCACAACCAACACCCGCAGTCCGGCAAAAGGAACCCTCGACGGTATCCCCGCCGATTGACTGTGTTGCGGGGGGTGGCGTTCACGCAGCAGTTCCGGCTCTTCCGTTTCCTGGAGCTCTACCTGCTGAGGGGAGAGATCTCGTTGATCGAACCCCAGCGGCAGGCACAGGGTAAAAACGGCCCCTCTGCCTTCGTCGCTTTGGAGGCTGATCTCTCCTCCCAGCAGATGGGCCAACTCCCGGCTGATGCTGAGCCCCAACCCGGTACCGCCAAACCGCCGGCTGGTGGAGCCGTCCGCTTGCTTGAATGCCTCGAAGACCAGTTCATGCTTGTCGTGCGGAATACCTATGCCGCTATCCTGTACGGCAAAGCAGACGGGGCACGCCCCGTTTTGGGTGTTGTTATAAACCCGCAGGGTTGCCCCACCCCGGCGGGTGAACTTGAGGGCGTTGGAGAGAAAGTTCTTCAGGATCTGTCGCACCTTTTCCTGATCCGAGAGAAAATGCTCCGCTAAGGGCTGCTCGAGTTCGAGCGCCAGTGCCAGTCCTTTGGCGTCGAACTGGGGTTTCACCAAATCGATCAGGTCCGATACAAGGGGCCGCAAAGGGATTTGTTGCAGACTGATGCTGGCTTTCCCCGCCTCTATCCGTGAGAGATCGAGGATATTGTCGATCAACGCCCGTAGATCGCAGCCCGCTTCATGGATCACCTGGAGCTGTCTTTTCTGTTCAGGGGTGAACGGTTGCCCGGTTTCGGTAAGCATCTTGGAGAGTAACAGGATGGAGTTCAACGGGGTGCGGAGTTCATGACTGACGTTGGTCAGGAATTCCGATTTATAACGATTGGATTCCTCCAGTTGTCTGGCATGTTGGCGTTGCGCCTCCGCCTGTTGCGCATGGGTCTCTGCCAGTTCCGTGAGTTGCCGGCCCAACTGTTTGATCTCACTCGACCCGCGCCAGTCGAATCGCACCGGCGCATCCTCCCGCAACACGCGCTCCACGCCCTCCCGCAGCTTTTCACCGAACTGTTCGGTGCGCAAGGCGATCCAGCGAGCCACCACGAGGAGGATCACCAACGCCACCAGCACAATGGTCATCACCCGGCTGATCAGTACGTTGCGAAAGGTATCCAGAGGCGAGGGATCGACCTGGCGGCCGACCCATAAGGGCCCAGACTCTTCGGTAGTGAACAACGGCGCCCAAATAACCTGGCGTCCCCGGCCTTCCCAGAGCGCCAAGCTACCCTCTGCGAACAGTGCTTGCAGGCCGGTGAAATCCCCGAAGGCGCTCGCCTTGTCGCTGCCGTTGAGGCGTTCGTCCAGATAGGCGCCGTCGTTCGTGACCCACAGGGTATTGCGATAGGCTCGCGCCATGCCGCCTACATCGATGTTGATGACTACGGCGCCTAATGGAGCGATCCGCTCCTGGTTGTCGGGTCCGATGATCGGACTGATCATACGCAAGGTCATGAAGCGGCGTGGAGCCGAATGGGCGACGCCGGGGTTGAGACTGATCTTGCTCACCGCCACGCGGCCGAATTCCTGGTGTACGCTACGTTGAAAAAAATCCCGGGACGGCATGTCCGGTTTCTTGATGGTAGGCTCCCACTGGTGGGTGCGAGCGTTCAGTTCAAGCCAGAATCGGGGGTTCCCTTGCAAATCGAGAAACAGGATCTGGAAAATATCCAGATGATTGCGCAGGATCCGGTTGATCCATTCGGTGTAACGCACCCGGGCCTGATCGATCTGCTCCCGACCCTCTTCCGCCTCCCGCTGTCCGAGTACGAGACCGGGTTCCGGCAGTTTCGCCAACAGTCGCAGCATTTCGTGGCGACCGGCCAGATGTTCGTCCAGATCACGGAAGTCGGCCCGCAGGCTTTGTAGATAGGCCTTGTGGTAGAAAAACTCCAGACGCTCCAGCACGAATGGCAGATTCGACATGACCATCGCGGTCAACGGCGCAAAGCCGAAGAGAAACAGCAGGATCAGTATCTGGGTTCGGAGTTTCACATGCGCAGCATTGTGTGGTGTAACGTATAAACCGTGCCTGGCAGCTTACGACATAACGTCTTGCTGATATGTGCAGTTTATACGTTACACCACACAAGGGCGGATCTACAGTGGCAAGATAGTTGACGCCAAGGCGTCCGGTCAACCTCCCGCCGTTGCCTCCAACAGCTACGGAGCCTGCCGGTTCATCCCGCGAGCCAGACATCATGAGCCAATGCCCCTTGCCGCCGTACGGTAGGCAAAGCACCGGTTTCGTTGCATAATGATGTTGAAGGGAATGCCCTTTTCCCCTGGCAGCATCGATAATCCTAAAAACCGCAGTTGGACGGGGTGAAGTGTGCGTTTGCGGGGGGACAGGGCAAGGGTCGCTCCTGCACATCCCTGTGCTTGCGACACTTGTGCATCCCTGCACGGCGCGCAACAACGCGGAATCGTCATGCTATTCCAAGGCGTTGCAACGCAGCCATGCGCCACCGCAAGCGTGCCATTCGCCCCGTAGCGTGGTTCACCCGACCGGTGAATAGGCAAATCGAAGTTAATAGTTTGCCTATCAGTAGCTTAGTATCAGAATGGAGCGGTCAACTGCGGTTTTTAGGATAATACACTCACCGAGGCCCTTGTCGTCTCTAAGTGGCTGGTAACCCATTAAGCAGGGAAGCACGGAAATCAATTGAAGGCTAATTCAACATGTATGATGATTTTTATAAGCTCAAAGGAAAACCGTTTCAGCTAACGCCGGACCACAAGTTCTTTTTCAACAGCAAGGGCCATAATCGCGCCATGGCCTATCTGCGCTACGGTCTGGAACAGGGTGAAGGGTTCATCGTTATCACAGGCGGCATCGGCACCGGCAAGACCACCCTGGTGCGGAACCTGTTCGATGAACTGAGCGGCATGAATGTCATGGCGGCTCAATTGGTCACGACCCAGGTCGACCCGGATGACATGCTGCGCATGGTTTGCGCCTCATTCGGCCTGGCCCATGAGGGGCTCAACAAGGCCACCCTGCTGCATAATCTCGAGGCCATCGCCCGCGCCCGACATACTGAGGGCAAGCTGATGCTGCTGGTGGTGGATGAGGCGCAGAATCTGCCCCCGCGTTCCGTGGAGGAGTTGCGCATGCTCTCCAATTTTCAGGTCAACAACAAGGCCCTGGTGCAGACCTTTCTCCTGGGTCAGGAAGAGTTCAAACGCACCCTGCAGAGTCCCGGCATGGAGCAGGTGCGCCAGCGCATCATCGCCTCGTACCATCTCGACCCCTTGAGCGCCGAAGAGACGAAAAAATATATCCTGCATCGCCTGCAGCTTGTCGGCTGGAATCAGAACCCCGGCTTTGGGGAAGGGGTTTTTCGGATGATTTTCGAGTTTACGGGCGGGGTTCCCCGTCGTATCAACGCCATGTGCGACCGCCTGATGCTCTTTGGCTGTCTGGAGGAACTCCATATTCTCGGGAAGGATGCCGTGCTCTCCGTGATGCGTGAGTTGGAGCAGGAGGTCAGCTTCAATCCGCCGGCCGGGGGCGAAGAGGAGCCGCCGCCGCTGGCGTCGGTATCGCCGCTCCATCCCAATGGGGCTGCTTCGGGCGCGAAACAGGCAACGGTTCCCGCCCCCCAGCCCATGGCCCATGCGGATGAGTTGGTCTACCGGATTCAGGATCTGGAAAAAGAGATCAGCAGCTTGAAAAAGACCCAGCGCAACGAGCAGAAGCTACTGCGAAAGGCCATCCTGCTACAAATGGATCTGGACGAGTACGAGGATCTTGATTAAAACCCGCCGGGATCAGTCCAGTGTCGGGCCGATCATGGCATCGATCGGTTCAAATCCCCTTGCTTCCAAGGCTTCGGCGATATCCTCCCAACGACAATTGCGGTTGGTCTCTTCCGCCTGGGCGATGATGCCGGTTGCGAAGCGATAGGCCTCTTGACGATCCAGGTCACGGGGAACCTTCACCAGACGGATCTCATCGTGTTGCGAACTGGGCAGCACCATTAACGTATCGTTCATATCGGCTTCAGACCTCCCTAGGGTTGAGCGGACACTAGACATCATGTTTTGACCTGCTCATATGATAGCGGAAAAACGACTGACACTCATGGAGCAGTCTCAAAGCACTTTGCCGAGTTAATATTTATGCCTGGGCTTCATGCACTAACGCCTTTATTCGCCCAAGCAAGGCATCACGTAAGGTGTAAAGATCATCCAGCTTCGCCGGCGTCGCCGGGTTTCGCTTCCGGATCAGCTCCCACGCCAGCGAATGCACTTGCCGGTGCAATATTTCGGCATCCTGAAAGATGGGTTGCGCACCATAGTGGATTTTGCCCTCCCCTGTCAGCCAATGGCCGAAGCGACACTGGTTGAAATCCAGCGTGAGTGGTATCGGACCATCACCATTGAGGTAGGTGGCGATTTCCCTGATCCAGGCCCGGTGCTCGACGCCGGCGAAGAGCAACGGCAGTTCCTTTCGGCTGATCTGGCGCTGATGCGTCCAGCGAGGAGAGGGCCGCCATCCATCGATCCAGCCCGGGAGGTCGGAGGCCTGCATGGGGCGTGAGATGGCGTAGCCCTGGGCCAGTTCACAACCGAGTTGCAGCAGCATTTCACCGTGATCCTCGCTCTCCACGCCTTCGGCAATCGCTAGGCGCCGAAAGGCCCTGGCCAGACCCAATACACCTTCGAGGATAGCCAGGTCTTCCGGGTCGTCGAGCATATTGCGAACAAAACTCTTGTCGATTTTCAGCAGGGCTGCGGGCAGGCGTTTCAGGTAGGTGAGCGATGAATAGCCGGTGCCGAAGTCATCCAAGGCGAAACGCACCCCTATCTCACCACAGGCCTGCATTATCCGGGATACCTGAGTCAGGTCTTCCAGGGCGCTGGTTTCGAGCACTTCCAGTTCCAGATCGGTTGATTTTACCTTCGGATGCGCCGCCAACAGTTCGTGCAGACGGTTTATGAAGTTCTCTTGTTGCAGTTGATGGGCGCTGACGTTCACGCTCACCAGGATATTCAATCCCATCGAACGCCAGGCTTCCATCTGTGTCAGCGCACTGTCTATGACCCATTCGCCCAACTTTATCGATATCGGATGGTCTTCGATCATCGGCAGGAAGTCACCCGGCAGGAGCATTCCCCGCTGCGGGTGCAGCCAGCGGATCAGGGCCTCAGCGCCGATGACTTCGCCGGTGCGCATATTCACCTTGGGTTGGTAATGGAGCTCGAACTCTCGCTCCGTCAAGGCGCGGTTGATATCCTCAAGGCTTTCGTGACGCCCCTTGAGGACGCGGTCCAGTTCATTGTCAAAGACGTGAATGCGGTTTTTTCCGGCCAGCTTGGCCTGATACATGGCCTGGTCTGCCTGACGCAGGAGTTGGTCGGCGTCCACCTCCTCTGCCTGAGGATAGAAGGTTACGCCGAGACTGGCGGAGATCCGTAGCTCGAGATTGCCGACATGGATGGGTTGGGCGGAGGAGGCGAGCAGGCGATTGAGCAAGGGTACATTGTCTTCGGAATCGGCAACGTCCAACAGAACCGCAACGAACTCATCACCGCCGAGGCGGGCGACGGTGTCGCTTTCGCGTAAGGTCAATGCCATCCGGGTGGCTATGGTTATCAGTAACTCGTCACCGACCTCGTGGCCGTAAGTGTCGTTGATGGCCTTGAAGCCGTCCAAGTCAAGGTAGGCGACCGCCAGGCGATGCCCCCTTCGCTGAGTCAGACGCATGGCTTGATTCAGGCGGTCGGCCAACAGTACACGATTGGGTAGACTGGTCAATGCGTCATAATGGGCAATATGTTCGAGTTGCTGTTGATGCTCCTTTTGCGCACTGATATCGGAGAAAAGGCCGACATAGTGCTGGGTCTCGCCCTGGCTGTTGCGCACGGCGCTGATCGTGAGCAGTTCGGCGTATACCTCGCCATTCTTACGCCGGTTCCAGATTTCACCGCTCCAGTGTCCTTTCTCGATCAGGTCGCGCCACAATGCAGCGTAAAAATCCTCATCATGACGACCCGACTTTAAGATCCGTGGGTTACAACCCAGCACCTCCTCACGGGGATAACCGGTAACCTGGGAAAAGGCGTCATTGACCTCAATGATGCTGCCTTCGGTATCGGTGATGGCGATCCCTTCACGGGCATGGGTGAAGACATTGGCGGCGAGGTGCAGCTTCTCTTCGGCCTGTTTACGCTCGGTGATATCGATCAGGGTGCCGGAGACGCCGGTGACCGTACCGGCCCCATTCAGGGTCGGTCGGGCATAAATCTCGGTCAGCCGGAAATCCTTCTCCTTGTGCAGGCAGCGAATTTCGTATCGTGAATCACTTCTCTTGTGCCGGTTCTGCGCCCTGAACAGGTCTGCGATCCCCTGACGGTCATCGGGATGCACGAAATCAAGGAAAGGGGTAGCCAGACTCTCCTCGACCGAGAAACCGGTTATTTCGCTCCAGGCCGGATTGAGAAACAGCAACTTACCCTGCCCATCGACTTGAAAGATCACCTCTTTGATATTGTCCACAACGGAATGATAACGCCGTTCGCTTGCTTTCAGGTTTCGGTGCGCCTGCCAGAATTGGCGCAGATAGAGGCTGAAGAGGATGAGCGACAGGCATGCCGAGAAAACGGTCACCACCATCCAGACAAGTCTGTTCTTCTCCATATCACGGTCCAGAACACCGAGCCATTGGTTGCGCAGACGGTCATATGTCCCGTCCGCTATGACAATCGACAAGCCCTCGTTCAGTTGTGAGAGCAGTTCCTTGTTTCCTTCGGTGACGGCGAAGCAAAAATCCTGGCGCAGACCTTGCAAGGGTGCGATAGCGGTTTTCAGATTTTCGATTTTGAGTTTGTGAATCAGGTTCAGGCCCACCAGGCGTTGGGCTACAACGGCATCCAGCTCTCCTCTGGATAACGCCAGCAGCGCCTCCTCGTATGATGAGGTGGCAATCAGCCTGCTAGTGATCTTCTCACGACGAATGAACTCCTCTGCATTATCGCCGTGCAGCACGCCGATACGTCGGTCGTGAAGATCTTCAACGGTGTTAATATCGTTTTCGTCGGCGCGGACAAAGACTGCGCCAAATAGGCTGATATAGGGGACCGTGAAGTCGAACAGCGCCTCCCGTTCGGGGGTGCGCCCTACTAAAGGCAGTGCTTCCAAGCGGCCTTTTGCGAGATCCTGCTTGATTTCCGACCAGGGCCGGACATCAAACTTCACTTCACGGCCCATAGCCTTAAGGGCTTCACGCATCAGTTCAACGGAGAAGCCGCCGGCCGTGCCGTCATCGAGAACGATGGAAAAGGGGGGATAATCGAGTTCGCCGGCCGAACTGACGGGAGGGCCGTCGGCCAGGTTCGGGGTGGAAAATAGACAGATGGTTAGCCATATCAGGCTGAAGATCCCCGCAAAAGGCTTTTTTAGTTCCCTGAACATAGCGGATATCGCCGTCGGCAGGGACCATTGATGGCTTCCCTACCATTCAAGCGATTCCGCTGCCGGACAGCCATGTAGGCTGGATGGGTAAAACAGCTTATAAAAGTACAACACCTCATGACAGAATATATCGGCGTGTAACAAACAAACTTAATTGCCCATGTTCCACTTCAACCCAGGATGCCGTGTGGATTTCACAGTTCAGGCAATCTCTTTCTTTCGAAGTGGTTCTTCCCTCAATGCCTGCGGAGTGATTTCCTCGGTTCTTTGGATAGGGTGGCTGATCGTTTTACAACTCAAGTTTCGGAGTTCGTCCTGTTCACATCATGCGTTCCCACATAGAATATGGAAACGAGTTGAATTTGAACTCCGAAACTTGAGTTACAAGCCCGCCTCTGATCCCGTTCCAAGGCGGCATTCCTCTTTCTCGCTTATCGTTTCCACCAGTTGCTTGTATGGATTGCTTGCCAGTAACCCGGCAATCGCATCTGCCGGTTGCGGTTCGGAAAAGAGCTGTCCCTGAACTTCATTACAATCCGTTTCATGGAGGAAACGGAGCTGCCGTCGGTTTTCGACCCCCTCCGCCAGCACCTTCAGGCCGAGGTTCTTTCCCATTGCGATCACGGCGCGGATAATCCCCCTGCTGTCCTCGTCGCATTCAATGTCGCGTACGAAGGATCTGGCGATCTTCAGGGTGCTTACCGGCAGATGTTTCAAGCGATAGAGAGAGGACTCTCCCGTGCCGAAATCGTCGATCGTCAGCATGAAGCCGAGTTCGACCATCTGTCTCCAGAATTCGTCATCGAAGGCCTTCTCCAGCAGACCGCTTTCGGGGATTTCGAGTTCTACCAGATGGGGGCTGATACCGGTGATCTGCACGGTTCTGAATATCTGGTCGTAGGCATCGCTGCTGTTGAATGTATGTGCATCGATGTTGATGGCGATACGCCCAGGCTGTAGCCCCGCATCCAGCCACATCTGCAACTGGGTGCAGGACTCAGTGATAACCCAATGTGTAATATCCCGCATGACGCCGGCGTCATGGGCCACCGAAATAAACTCCCCGGCGCCCAGCAGCCCCTGTTGCGGGTGTTGCCAATGCAGCGACGTTTCTATACCTGTAATCTCACCACTGAGGAGATCGATCTTCGGCTGGTAACAGAGTAAGAACTCATCGTTGAACAACGCTGTGTGCAGGTCGATCTCAAGTTTGAACCGGTCCTTTTCTTTTTCAGCCATTGCCGGAGTGAAGTAGTGGAAGCCGTTTCGTCCTTCACGTTTCGCCATATACATTGCGGCATCCGCATTTTTTAACAGCGTGGTGACGTCGCCTCCATCTTCGGGAAAGACGGCGATGCCGATACTGGCGGTTATGTGCAGCACATGGGGATCGAGCATGATCGGCTGTCCCAACAAGCTGATAATCTTGCGCGCCACCCTGGCCGGGGTGTCGCCGTCGCGGATGTCCTCCAGCATGATGATAAACTCATCCCCACCCAACCGGGCGGCCTCATCTTCACTGCGTATCCCCTCACGTAATCGATCGGCGGTCTCCACCAGTACTCTGTCGCCCACTTCATGTCCCAGGGTATCGTTGATCTTCTTGAACCGGTCCAGATCGAGATAGAGCAGTGCGCAACGCGAATGGCGCCTCTGAGCGTGCGCCAAGACATGCCCGAACATCTCGAGAAATGCGGCACGGTTGTGCAGGCCGGTCAGCATGTCGTTGTAGGCCAGCTTGCGAAGTTGTTGTTCATGATGACGTTTTTCAGTGACATCACTAAAGGTGGCCACATAAGCGGTGACCTCGCCACTGCTCCTCTTGACACTGGCGATGCGTAAAAACTCCGGATAGATCTGGCCGTTTTTTCTACGGTTCCAGATCTCGCCTTCCCAGTAGCCGTTCTCGGTCACCTGATGCCAGAGTTCTAAATAAAACACATCATCGTGTTGACCGGATTTCAGGAACCGCGGATTCCTGCCCAGCACTTCGTGTTCTTTATACCCGGTGATCTCGCTGAATGCCCGGTTGACGGCCTGAATCCGTCCGCCGGCATCGACCACCATTACACCTTCGGCCAGGCTACTGAATGCCACATCGCTGCGCAATAGACGTTGTTTGACTTCATATTCCGCCGTGATATCACGAAACAGGGTCACCGATCCGGAGAGTCTTCTCTCGGTCCAGAAAGGTGAACTGACGATACTGACACGGATGACCTTTCCATCGCGGCAAAGAAAATGCTCTTCATCGCTTCTGTAGATGCCTCCCTTGAAGGTGCGTTTTTGAATGGGGCAGTGTTCACTGGACAGGTTTGGATCGCCTCCGTGATGATGAAATAGCTTGTGCGCATCTTTTCCAACCAGCTCCTGTTCGGAATACTTCAGTGTCTGACAGGCAGTGGGATTCACATACAGGGCCTTGCCTGCTTCATCCATGACATACATGCCCTCGGCCATATGATCGGTGATGGTTCGTAGCCGTTGGTTACTCTGCAACCAGTGACGGAATGAATGTCCTGCAATGATGATCAGCATGCCGCCGAGCAAAAAGATAGTGAGGTGTGAACCTCTCAGGTAGCGGAACTCCTCCATCGGCATGTACTTTACGATATAACCCGCGGTACGCTGATGGCTGTCGGACACCGGCTGCAGGCTTACGGAGAAACAACCGCTACCGTTCAGGCATGCCTCCGTAACCATGCCTTTTCCCTTATTCAATGCCTGTTGGATAATAGGATCTTTTTGCAACAGTGCATCTATCCCGTCACGCTGTTCCGAGTGGAATTGAAAATCGGCATCCTTATCGATTAAATAGTCACTATGGATCAGGGTCTCTTTGAAAAGCATGCGTGTGCCGGGGTGGCCGGTCGGCTCCATCAGATCCCGCTTGATGATAAACTGGTATTCGGTATCGGCATCCGGCTCGACCCTGGATAGGGAGTGCCGAACGGCCTCAAAGGAGATGCCGAAATCCACGGCGCCGACTACGCCGCCGTTCGAGATCAGCGGGAAGGCGTAATGATAGTAGGGGGAGGTGCGTCCATTTTCAAAGACCCCCCCTCGCGGCCTGCCCGCCAGCACGTTTTGCAACATCGGCCGGTGATCAATGACCCGGTCGCCAAACAGGTCGGGACGACTGAAGCGCAGGAACGACCTTCCATCGGCCAGTACAAAGTGCAGTACTCGCAGATCCAGTTTCCGTAGGTTTTCATAGGTGAAATACAAATGCCGATACAGCTCATCGCGCAATCGGACCTTGCCGGGTTCATCGGCATCCTTTGCCCGTTCGATTAATGAGATGACAGGTGGGTGGTTGAAGCTCTCCTCATAAATCAGCCCGGTCATCCGCTGATAACTGTCGAGGATATTGGCGATGGCGGTCTGTAGCATGGACGCCTGCAGTTGCTGATGGTTGTCGACTTCCCGCCGATAGTTGAAGAATAGGATCGTTCCCTCCAGACAGAGCAATAGCAGCATTAACAGAGGAAATCGATATCGCTTCAAGGCCTGGCCCCGTCAGACCCATCGGTCTGGACTATGTTGGCAAGCGCGCTGAAACGGATTATCCGGGATAGTGTCCGGCCACAGCCGGGATCCGATGAGTTCAATCCGGTCGAGAGACGGTCCTTAGTCAAAAGCGACTTCTTCATGACAATCCTGCTCCCTATCCATGTTAATCAATCCATTGTGCCAACTGACTCGCGCTGTTACATCATTTTATCGGCAGTTCCCCCAGGCGCTGTTCAGAAATGATCCTCCGCCACCCCAAGGCCTCCCGGCGCTTCTATTCCTTCGGTGTCGGAAAGACGTATCTTCAATGAGAGGTTGTTGCGTGAATCGGCATGGGACAAAGCCTCTTCCAGGGTGATCCTCCCCTCTTGATAGAGCTTATACAAAGACTGGTCGAATGTTTGCATACCGCATTCGGTGCCTTGCTCCATGACCTCCTTGATGGTGTGTACATCGCCTTTTTGGATCAGTTCTGAGATATAGGCGGTGAGCAGCATGATCTCCACCGCAGGCAGTCGTTTTCCGTTGCTGTCCTTCACCAAGCGTTGCGAAACGACCGCTTTCAGGTTCAGGGAGAGATCCATATAGAGCTGCTGGTGTGCGCTGTCGGGAAAGAAATTGATAATCCGGTCGAGTGCCTGGTTGGCATTGTTGGCGTGCAGGGTCGAGAGGCAGAGGTGACCTGTCTCGGCATAGGCGATGGCGTGTTGCATGGTAAACATCTCGCGGATTTCACCGATCTGTATCACATCCGGGGCTTCACGCATGGCATTTTTCAGGGCGTTCTCGTACGAGAGGGTATCGATGCCGACCTCGCGCTGATCCACCACCGACTTTTTATGGGTGTAGAGGTACTCGATGGGATCCTCGATGGTCAGGATATGCCCGGGGCGGTTCTGATTGCGGTGTTCGATCATCGAGGCCAGGGTGGTGGATTTACCGGAACCGGTCGAACCCACCACCAGGATCAGGCCGCGGGGCTCCATGATCAAGTCCTTGAGAATAATCGGGAGATTCAGCTTCTCAACCGGCGGTATAACGCCCTTGATGTAACGGATGACCATTGCCGCATCACCCCGTTGCCTATAGACATTGACACGGAATCGCCCCAGATTGCTGATGGAGATGGCCAGATTGCATTCGTAGGTGGCCTCGAACTCCTTGATCTGATCGTCGCTCATAATACCATAGGCCAGTTTACGCACTTGGCCGGGTTGTAGCGGGGAGGCGCCAATGGGACGTGTCTCGCCCTCCGCCTTCAGGTTCGGTGGGGCTCCGGTGCTGAAAAAGAGATCAGAGCCATTCTTTTGCACCATCAGCTTCAGATAGGGTACGATATCCATGGACGGTTTCCTCCTATACTGCCGGATCGAGTCTGGTCAGTCGGTGGGTTTGTTATGAGCTACAAAATTCACTATCGGCAGACCTCTATAGGAATGTAGCCAAAAAATGCGGTTTTCAGAAAGTAATTCCTCTGAAAACCCTGCGCCGGTTACCAGCGCAGGGGCAAACAGGCCCATTCCAGACAGAATCTGTTACTTCAGCATCCAGACCAGGCATTATGTGTAAACGCTTGCCGCCAACACGGGCGGCAGACAGCGAGTCAATGCCTGCTTTTCGTCCATGAAACCACCGCTGATGACGAAACCCAGCAGTCCCCCCTCGGGGGCTTGAAATAGGCAGCGCGTGCCTTTGTCATGCTGCTCGATATGCCAGTCGCCCGCCACCCCCGAGCCCGGTGGCGCAACCACGACGGGATGGAGCGGGGTCTTGATCACCACCGGCATGGCGGGATAGACCACCTCGGCAGGCTGTCCCGTCAGGGTCTTTGCCAGGGCGCGCGCGGCATGCATGATCGGCATCACATAGGGCAGGTTGTGCCCGGCCACCTCGGCGCAGTCCCCTAGCGCATAGATCGCCGTGCCACTGGATTGCAGGAGTCGGTCAGTGACCACTCCCCGTGCGACTTTTAGCCCCGCAGCTGCGGCCAGGGCTATCTCAGGGCGCAGTCCCACAGCCGAAAGAACCAGGTCGCACGACAGGGTCGAGGCATCAGTGAGGGTCAATCGATACCCCTTGTCCGCTTGCTCCATGATTGCCGCCGTCTGCTGAAGGCGCCACTGTGCGCCGGCTTTCTGCATGGCTTGCTCCAATGCCTTGCCCGTAGCTTCAGGCAACAGGGTGCTGATCGGGTAAGGGTCGGGGCCGATCAGGGTGACTTGGTAGCCGGCGATGAGGAGATCGTTGGCGAATTCACAGCCGATCAGGCCGGGACCGATGATGGCGATGTGCGCCGGCGGAGCGGGCAGACGTTGGCGAAACCAGGCATAGTCATAAAGACTGTTGATCGTGCTGCGCTGGTCGGCGGCATCACCACCCATTGCCGGAATGATGGGATGAGCGCCGAGGGCCAGCACTAGCGACCCGTATTCATGATCGCCTTTTTCAGTGATTACCTTTCGCTGCACATCGCTGATCCCGGTAACGCGGCAACCGGTGTCGATGGTCAGTCTGTTTCGCTCAGCCATCAGGGCAGCGGAGGCGCTGATGAGACCCTCCGCATCCTTGCCTTGTTGCAAACCGTTCGAGAGCATCGGCTTTGAATAGAAATCGCCCGCATCGGCGGTGATCATATGCAGGGGAATCTCGGTGTCGATGGCGCGGATCTCCCGCGCCAGGGTATAGCCGGCAAGACCGGAACCCAATATCAGAATATCATCCATAGCCACTATTCAGGCTCCCTCATGAAATATAGCGCAGCGTGCGCAGAAAAGCACAACCGATGAGAAGCATGGATATGATTATAGTGAGCTTTGCGCTTCTTATGTGCGCTGGGTTATATTTTTCTATCCTGACGGTTTGGCCTTCAAGCGCTGAAAAGCATGGGCTCAGGCAACCATTTCGACCATTTCGAAATCGGATTTACTGATGCCGCATTCAGGGCACTCCCAATCATCCGGGATATCAACCCAAGGGGTACCGGCAACGATGCCCTCATCGGGCAGTCCATTGGCCTCGTCATAGACGAACCCACAAACTATGCATTGGTACTTTTTCATCGTCACTCCCTATCGATTACTGAGTTGATGTAAGGGTTTTTATTAAACTGAAGTTTCACGCTATTGATTTTGTGGTAATATCAAGTGCATGGACTATCTCATTGAAAAAAAGAGTGTTTTTTTAGCAAGCAGCGGCTGCGCCCAGGATTAGTTTTATGGGGGTTTGCTATAAACCGGGCAAACCCCATCAAAAATAACCTTAGCCCATATCCACTACGCACCTCGGTGCTCACAAAACCGTGAAACTTTAGTTATTAAAGATAGCGCCAGTTAAGTTTCTACGCCACCCTATAAAGAATGAGGAAACTCCCCAAAACAGGCAGGATAGGCTTGTTTTAGTCATATTCAGAGGCGCGTCTGGCATCGCCAAAGACCATCTCGGCCGGATAGCGGGCCTCGTTGATGGCGATTTTACGTTCAACGGCCTCAATCAGGTCGATATCCAGCCGTTCCGCACAGCGGATCAGATAGATCAGGATATCAGCCATCTCCAGCGCCACGGCATCCTGTTTCTCCTTGGGCAGGTTCATGCTCTGCTCCGGGGTCAACCATTGAAAGTGCTCCACCAGTTCCGCACACTCGGCAATCATCGCCATGGTAAGGTTCTTCGGGTTGTGGAACTGTTCCCAGTTGCGGGCTTGGGCAAAGGCCTTTAACCGGGTATTGAGTCTATCCAGACTGTCTTTGGGCATGGCGTATGGTCTCTGTCGGGTTGTGAGAGGGGTAGGCTCAGAGAGTCTGAAAAACTAACGCATAATTTTCAGATCACCTCATCCTGACCTGCTGATTGAATCGATGGTTGTATGATTATGTACTAAAGCTAAAGTTTCACGCTTTTCCCTATGCGACCATGCGTAGTAGTACAGTGATCAATGAATTTTACGTTGGTTTGCCCGGTTTAGGGCAAACACTAACGAAATCATCATCAAGAGCGGCTTGAGTGATGAGTTTTCTGACATCAGAAAACGCAAAGTGCTTTCGATCATTGACAGCGTAACAACGCCTTGGCGTATGATCAAGACGATCAGCATATATCCATGTAATCGTCGCTGCCATCATGCAGAAATTGAGGTGATTGGTAACGGAATGAGGATTCCTAATTTGGCTTTTTGTACTACCGATATCCTGCTTGATCTCTTTGAATCCGGATTCAATTTTCCAGCGTGTGCCATAGTACTCAATCACTTGCTCGACGGATAAGTCCAGGTCGGTAGTCAAAGAGTAAAGTGGACCCCATAGTAAAGACAGAATTGACCTGAATTTAAGTTATACATTCCACTTCACATGCAGCTGCACGGTGCTGCCCCAA
>JAHXHR010000003.1 GCA_025656505.1 Candidatus Thiodiazotropha sp. (ex Epidulcina cf. delphinae)
AATCAGCTCGCATTCGTCCTTTTTCCAATCCTTCACCTCACCGAAGGGCTGTGCCAGCGCCATCGGCGAATCGTGTTGCATGGGCAGGGAAACCACATCTTTGAGGACGCCCAAATGCCCTTCGGCCAATGCCGAGAACTTCTTGGCAATGGCCTGAAATATCTGCCAGTCGGACTTGGATTCGAAGGCGGGATCCACCGCCTTGCCCAGCGGATGCACGAAGGGGTGCATATCGGTGGTGTTGAGGTCCGCTTTTTCATACCAGGTTGCCGTCGGCAGAATGATGTCCGAATAAGCGCCGGTGGAGTTGAGACGGAAATTGATATCCACCATCAGATCCAACTTGCCTACAGGGGACTCCTCGCGCCACTTGATCTCTTTGGAGTTCTTGCCTTCCTCACCCTCTTGCATGACACCGTTCTGGGCGCCCATCAGGTGCTTGAGAAAGTACTCATGGCCCTTGGCGGAACAACCCAGCAGATTGGCGCGCCAGACAAAGAGGTTACGGGGATGGTTCTCTTCCGCATCGATGTCTTCGCAGGCAAAGGCCGTTTCGCCACGCTTTAGCTGCTCAGCCAGATAGTCGGCCACGCCCGCCTCATCGGTCGCGCCTGCGGCCTCGGCCTCTTTGACGATCTCCAGCGGGTTCTTGTTGAAGTGCGGCGCGGAGGGTAACCAACCGAGACGCTGGGAAACCACGTTGTAGTCAGCCAGTTGGTAGCCGCGGTACTTGGCTTGGGCGGTAGAGCCCAGCACATTATCGGCCTGTAGTTTCTCGTAACGCCACTGATCGGTGTGGAAATACCAGTAGGTGGTGCTGTTCATGTGGCGAGGCGGACGGTGCCAATCGAGTGCAAAGGCGATGGGCGCCCAACCTGCCTGGGGACGCAGCTTCTCCTGACCTACATAGTGCGCCCAGCCGCCGCCGGTCTGGCCGACGCAGCCGCAGATGTGCAGCAGGTTCATGATACTGCGATAGCCCATATCGTTGTGATACCAGTGGTTGATCGCGGCGCCCATGATGACCATGGATTTACCCTTGGTGGCAGAGGCGTTCTGAGCGAACTCGCGGCCGGTACGCTCCAGGTCGGCGCGTTTGACACCGGTGACCTTCTCGGCCCAGGCCGGCGTGTAGGGCATACGCTCATCGTCGTAGGAGATCGCCAGATTATCGCCCAGGCCGCGGTCGATACCGTACTGGGCCACCTGCAGATCGAACACCGAGGTAACCAGAACCTCTTTACCGGAGGCCAGTTTCAGCTTACGGACCGGGATATTGCGCACCAGGGTATCGCCGTCATCCGGGTTGAAATGAGGGAAGGTGACCGCTACCACCGCATCTTTACTGTCAATACAGCTAAGCTCCGCTTCAATCTCGAGCTGATCTTGACCGCCTTTCTCGAGAAGATTCCACTTACCCTCTTCTCCCCAACGAAAGCCGACGGATCCGTTGGGCGCCACGAAGGCGTCGCTGTTGCTATCGAACACCACGGTCTTCCACTCGGGATTGTTGGTCTCGCCCATGCCGTCGTCGAAATCGGAGGCGCGCAGGAAGCGGTCGGAGACATAACGGTCACCGTCCTTGCGTAACATCAACTGCATCGGCAGGTCGGTGTATTTCCGCACGTATTCGGTGAAGTAAGGATCCTGCTTGTCGATATGGAACTCTTTGAGCGCCACATGCCCCATGGCCATGAAGGCAGCGGCGTCGGTGCCCTGCTTTACCGGCATCCACAGGTCAGCGAACTTCACATACTCGGCGTAGTCCGGCGCCATGGAGACCACCTTGGTGCCGTTGTAACGGGACTCTATGGCGAAGTGGGCATCCGGGGTACGGGTCATGGGCAGGTTGGCGCCGCAAACGATCAGGTATTTGGAGTTGTACCAGTCCGCCGCTTCCGGCACATCGGTCTGTTCACCCCACACTTGCGGCGAGGCGGCCGGCAGATCGCAGTACCAGTCGTAAAAAGAGCCGCAGGCAGCGCCGATCAGAGAGAGGTAACGCGAACCGGCGGCATAGCTGATCATCGACATCGCGGGGATGGGAGAGAAGCCGTAGATCCGGTCCGGTCCCCACTTTTTGATGGTGTAGATGTTGGCGGCGGCAATGATCTCGGTCATCTCCTCCCAATCGGCACGGACGAAGCCGCCCAGACCACGCACTGCGGTATACTTCTTGCGCTTTTCCGGATCGCTCTGGATCGCCTCCCAGGCCTCCACCGGGTCCTTGCCCGCCGCCTTCTCTTTGCGGTACAGCTCCACCAGGCGGCCGCGCACCAATGGGTACTTGATGCGGTGCGGGCTGTACAGGTACCAGGAGAAGGAAGCGCCGCGCTGGCAGCCCCGAGGCTCATGGTTGGGCAGGTCGGGGCGGGTGCGCGGGTAGTCGGTCTGCTGCATCTCGTAGGCGACCAGACCGTTCTTGACATAGATCTTCCAAGAACAACCACCGGTACAGTTCACCCCGTGGGTGGAACGCACCACTTTGTCGTGACGCCAGCGATTGCGGTAGCTGTCTTCCCACTGGCGGTCTTCCGTGGTGACGATACCGTGACCGCCTGCATAGGTACTCTCTACTTTCTTGAAATATTTCAGTCGATCGAGAAAGTGACTCATTTTTATGTTCTCCCATGGGGCGTCACAAAAAATGCCGTCCCGCTATATCGGTTGGGGTGGGCCTGTCAAGGTCGGAGGGGTCCGCACGAAACCTTGGGTTAGATGCAGACCCACCGACATTCCGGAAATAAAACCGTTCTCAGGGGTTCTTGATATCCGCCTTGGGACCCAGGTAGTACCACCAATTCAGGATCAAACAGATCAGGTAGAAAACGGCAAACCCGTAGAGTGCGACTTCAGGGGTTGCCAGATTGATCTGCTCACCGAACACCTTGGGGATGATGAAGGCGCCGTAGGCGGCCACCGCCGAGGTCCAACCCAGGGCCGGACCCGCCTGCTCCTTGGGAAACACCATGGCGATGGTGCGGAAAGTGGAGCCGTTGCCGATGCCGGTCGCCGCAAACAGCACCAGGAACAACAGCAGGAAAGGCACGAAGAACGCTTCCGGAGTACCTGACTGGTAGGCCTGCTGCATGTAGTAGGCAACACCGAGCGCGGAACCGATCATCACGATGGAAACTATCTGGGTCACCTTGGCGCCGCCCACCTTATCAGCGATCCAGCCGCCGATCGGGCGGATCAGTGCACCGATGAAGGGTCCCATCCAGGCATACATCAGGGCGGAAGGACCGTTGGGATTGGCCAAGTCGTGGGTCATCACACCATCCACCATCACGTGCTGATAGCCGAACACCACCTTGATCGCCAGGGCAAAACCGGCGGAGTAGCCGATGAAGCTGCCGAAGGTCATGGTGTAGATGATGCTCATAATCCAGGTGTGCTTGTTGCCGAAGATTTTGAACTGGCGCTGCAGATTCGGCTTGATATCGCCTGGGATCATCTTCATCAGCATCACGGTGCCGAACAGGATGCCGGCGATGACCGGCCATTTGGCCCAACCGGGCGCACCCAGGCCGGTTGGAGCGGGCAGGATGATGTAGAGACCGGCGGCGGCGGTGATGAAGCCGATCATCAGCATGCCGATGATCTTGGACATTGCGCCTGCCGGCGAACCGATATGCGGAGAGACCTCCTCGGTACGCAGGTTGTTCATGCCGAACCAGCCGGCTATTGCCAGCGGTATCAGCAGCAGCAGCCAGACATAACCGGAATTGTGAATATAGGTTTCAGCACCCGCTGGAATCTTCCCGATCAGAGTGCCGGAGGTATTCTGCAGGATCATCGGCTCGCCACCGAAGATGCCGAAGGTCATCACCAGGGGCACCAGGATCTGCATGGTGGTGACACCGGCGTTACCCAGGCCCGCATTCAGACCAAGCGCCAATCCCTGCATCCGCTTCGGAAAGAAGAAGCTGATATTAGACATCGATGATGCGAAGTTACCGCCGCCAAAGCCGGAGAGAAAGGCCAGGATCTGGAACATCCACAGCGGTGTATTCTGATCCTGCAGTGCATAACCGGTACCGAGGGCCGGCAGCATCAGCAACGCCGTGGTGAAGAAGATGGTATTCCTGCCGCCTGCGATGCGGATAAAAAAGCTCGAGGGAATACGCAGCGTGGCGCCTGTCAGGCCGGCGATGGCAGCCAGGGTAAACAGCTCGGTTTTGGCGAAGGGGAAGCCAAGGTTGAGCATCTGCACCGTGATGATGCCCCAGTAGAGCCAGACCGCAAATCCGCACAGCAGACTCGGGATCGATATCCAAAGGTTGCGGTTGGCGACCTTTTTACCGGAAGACTCCCAAAACCGAACGTCTTCCGGGTTCCAGGTTTTTATATCAGCCATTACTTAACTCCTCTTCTGCAATCAGCGTAGTACTTTCAAAAATAGGTTATTCAAGAACATCCGCCGACCTTGCCAGAAGCCGGCCGGAGCGGATATTCTCCGCCTCTGCCTCCGCCGCTTTTCGTGCTGCGGCGTACTTCTCCATCAATTGTTCCAGCAGTGCGGCCTGCTCGACTGCGGCTCGGGCCGCTGCATACTCTTGGGGATTCTCATGGGCGCGGACATAGGCATCGTAGGCATGCTTCCGGGCGATCTTCCTACCCTCCTCCTGATGCTCCTTGGCGAAGGTGTAATGCATCCAAATCAGGGAGACGCAGGTAGCGCCGTAGAGCAGCATGAAGACCACGCTGTTGATGCCGGTCAGATCGATCAGAGCACCGAACATGATGGGCAACAGAAAACCGCCCATGCCGCCGGCGAGGCCTACGATACCGGAGACCACGCCGATGTCCTCGGGGTATTCGTCAGACAGGAACTTGAACACCGATGCCTTGCCGAAGCCCCAGGCCAAACCTACGACAAACAGCAGAGCGGTGAAGACCCAGACATTGAGTCCGATGCCGATACTGACCTCGCCGTTGAGGGTCTTCACCACCATCTCGGTCTGCGGATAAGACATGATGAACAGGCAAACCCAGGAGATCCACATCACCCACCAGGTCACACGGTAGGCTCCGAATTTATCGGAAAACCAACCGCCCAAGGCCCGGATCACCCCGGAGGGCAGCACGAAGATGGCTGCCAGTAATGCCGCAGTGGTGATATCGAAACCGTACTCGGCGATGTAGTACTTGGTCATCCACAGCGAAAGACCGACAAACCCGCCAAACACCAGCGAGTAATACTGCATGTATTTCCAGATACGCGGATCCCTTAGCAGGCGCAGTTGGTCTCGCAAAGTCACGTGAGAACCGACCTTGTGCGCTGGATCCTCATAAGTGAACATCCAGAAAACCACCACCACCACAAACATAGCGATGGCATAGACCGTGGGCACTGTTTGCCAACCGTACGCCACCACGAGGGAGGGGGCGACGAATTTGGTCACGGCGGCGCCGGCGTTGCCGGCGCCGAAAATCCCCATCGCAAAACCCTGCTTCCCCTTGCTGAACCAACGTGCGGTATAGGCGATGCCGACCGAAAAAGAGGCGCCGGCAATGCCGACAAACAGCCCGAGAACCAGGAACTGCCAATACTGGGTGGCCGAACCGATCAGGTAGAGCGGCAGAATGGTGGCGAGCATCAGGATGAAATAGACGATTCGCCCACCAAACTTGTCGGTCAGTATCCCCACCGGCAAACGCATCAGCGAACCGGTCAGAATAGGAGTGGCTATCAGTATCCCGAACTGGGTCTCATTCAACATCAGCAGTTCTTTGATCGGGATACCGATAATGGAAAACATCACCCACACCGCAAAACAGGCAGTGAATGCGAGAGTGTTCATGGTGAGAACCGAAAGTTGTTTCGTCCTCTGCGAAGCCATCAATATGCTCCTTCGTAACTCGAATTGTGCAGACAGCATAAAACACGGAAATAAAGTATGTCTATTGATGCAAATCAAGTCTGATTTACGGCCGGAACTCTTTCTACCACTTTTGTATTAGTAGGAGTGCCACCCTATAACCCTTTGATTAAATTGTTATTTCTCGTTAGGGTTGACCTGTAGGGCTAAATGATCTGAGAATGGGCAGGGGAATAAGGATTAATCCCATTAACCCAGTCCACAGTAAGGTCTTGTATCGTCTCGATAATGTTTTTTATATCGGAGACCCCTTCTTGAGGTCGCTTCATGCTCGGCTATTTACGACACTCTCTGCTACTACGCGCCGGTCTGGCGATGGGAGTGGTTACCGTGTTGGCCATAGCGGGTATGGCGAGTGCGGTCTATATCGCCCGGTCCACTCATGGCGAAGCCGCCGCAGTCAACCTGGCGGGCAGCCTTCGCATGCAGTGTTACAAGATAACGGCCATACTTGAGGCGGGGCACCGCATTGGCCCTGATCTTGCTCATCAAGTCACTCAACTGACAACGGAATTTCAGCAACGCCTCGAAAAATCGTCCTTAACCAAGGTAATCATCAATTCCCAACGTAAATCACTGCAGCAAGCCTACGCCCAGATAAAACACCAATGGCAAGGCTCCGTGTTGCCTTTGGTGCAAAGCTATATCGATCAGATCTCCGCGCCTTATACGAACGACAGCCTGGATCAGACGCGGCGGATGTTCCGCATCCTGATTGCGAATTATGTGGCCGATATCGACCACATGGTCCACCTCCTGGAAGAAGATGCGGAATCCCGCATCCACATGCTGGGGCTTATTCAGGGGATCAACCTGATGCTAACCCTGACGGTCGCGATCATTACCCTCTATCTCTTGTATACCGATGTCATCAACCCACTGCACGACATGCTCAGCTCTGCCGAACGAGCCGGTCAAGGGGATTTCAGTGTGCGGGTCGGACATGTGGGCGACGATGAATTGGGACGCTTGAGCCAAGCCTTCAATACCATGACCGCAGACCTGTCAAAGATATACAGTGAGCTGGAGAACCGGGTGGCGGAAAAAACAGAGGAACTGAGTCAAAGCAACCGTTCACTGGAACTGCTTTACCACACTTCCCAACATCTCACCGAGGCGCCGGTAGCTAAGGTCATCTACCGTAAAATACTCAAGGAGATCCAACGAGTGGTGGGAGGCGGCAGGATAACCCTTTGCCTCAAGGATGAAGAGAATAACTGCGCCTATCATACCGCACCGAGCGAGTCCCTCCCCCTGATGTGTGAAACCGAGGAATGCTCGCTCTGCCTGAGTGATGAAAGGACCCGGCAATTCGATAGCACTAAATCCGGCAAAGGACTTACCGTCCTGTCAGTACCGGTGTGCGATCAGGAACACGGCTACGGCGTACTACTGATCGAACCGCAGCCGAATCATTCGCTCGAACTCTGGCAGGTGCAAATGCTTGAGACCGTGGGAAAGCACATAGGCATATCGGTTGGGATCGCTCGCCGAGTTATTCAACGCCGTCGCCTTGCATTACTCGACGAGCGTAGCGTAATCGCCCGTGAACTGCATGATTCACTGGCCCAGTCCCTCTCTTACCTGAAGATCCAGGTGGCCCGCCTTACCATACTGCGCGCAAGAGGCGCCGATGACCAACCGATCGATGAAGTGCTTAGCGAACTGAAGGAAGGGCTCAGTGCAGCCTACCACCAGTTGCGCGAATTGCTCACCACTTTTCGCCTGCAGATCGATGGGGATGGTCTAGCATCGATGTTGAGTGAAACGGTCACCGATTTCAATACCCGTGACGAAGTCGAAATCACACTAGACAATCAGATCAGAGGAGGGGTATTCAGCGTCAATGAGGAGATCCATGTATTGCAGATTGTGCGCGAGGCCCTCTCCAACGTAATACATCACTCAGGCGCCACTCATGCTCAGGTGCGGCTAAGCGAAGAACCATCTGATCAGGACATTCTTGTCAGTGTAGAGGATGACGGCATCGGTATCCCCACAGAAGCCGAGCGCATCCATCACTATGGTCTTGCCATCATGCATGAGCGCGCCATATCACTAAACGGTGATTTAAAGATCGAGCGCCTGGCCGACGGGGGAACCCGAGTCTGCCTGAACTTCATCCCCAGCGGGGATCAATCCAACAAACCACAACCTCAGGAATATCCAGCATCATGAGCGCCAGAGAGACCCTACGAGTCGTGGTCATCGACGACCACCCGTTGTTGCGAAAAGGACTGCAGCAACTGGCGGACCTTAGCCCTGACATCGAAATTGTCGGTGAAGTGGATGACGGCGCTGCCGGACTGATCATGGTACAAAAACTGAAACCGGACCTTGTCCTGCTTGATCTCAACATGCCGGGAATGAACGGCCAGGAAACACTGATAGCCCTGAAGCAGATGGACCTGGACACTCGCGTGGTCATCCTCACCGTTTCAAATGCAGAGGAAGATATCGTTGCCGCCCTGCGTGGCGGGGCGGATGGCTATCTGCTGAAAGATATGGATCCGGAGCTGTTACTTGATAACTTCCGTGAAGTCGCAAATGGCCGCCTAGTCATGTCTCCCAACATCGCCGAATGTCTTATCAGAGCGCTGCGGACTGATAAAAGAGGCATGGGAGTAACCAACATATCCGAACTTACCAAACGCGAGTGCGAAATTCTCGTACATATCAGCGGCGGCGAAAGCAACAAGGTGATCGCACGCAAGCTCGATATTGCAGAGGCGACGGTAAAAGTGCATGTCAAACACCTGCTGAAAAAGCTTGGATTGAAATCAAGGGTCGAGGCTGCGGTGTGGGCGGTAAACCAGAAGGTTACGCTTTAACCCGGTTCTCTAACGCCTGACGACTCCTATCATCGCCTCCTTTCGTACCTACCCATCAATCAACACGTTACCACGTTGCAATTCCCGGCCCGTGGCTAGCCCGGACAGGCTTTCATCCTACAAGATTACGCGGTATTGCCAGGCCGCAACGAGTGAGTATCCGGAATATTCGTTTCCGCCTTTTTCACGCGAATTTTATTGCCACCGATATCCCGGGCATTAAGCCCCTTGATCGCTATCTTGGCCTCACCAACACGTGGCATTTCAACGAAACCAAAGCCCTTGGATTTCCCTGTCGCTTTATCCGTCACCACCTTGCAGTACTGCACATCTCCATACTCTTTGAATAAGGTCAACAGCTCAGCTTCCGTCGTTTCTCGGGACAAATTACGCACTATAATTTTCATGTTTGCAGTAACCAATGGGGTCTAGTGAGTGAAGTGATTGTTATCAAATGACGCTATAACCCCCCCCTATAAAAGAGGGTGGCCTTTTGGTAGCTGTTTTGCATACCAGATGGCGAGTTTATGTTTCATGGTCTGTTGCGATACCTGATCCTCAGGCAAGGCTTGAATGATTTTATCGTGTACCAATAGCCGGTAGATGTACAAGATTTTTTCGCTTGCCGAGTCCGTCGGCTCAAACACCGCAGCCCCTCGCGTCTCGGCATATTTCACACCCGCAATAATCGCGCCCTTGACCAACTCGGCTTTATTTTTAAGTTTCTTCATAAGAAGTCTCTGGTATTCATTTGATTTTATGATTAATTATGACTCAAGTTTCGGAGTTCGTCCTGTTCCCATATTCTACGAGCTTCGTAGATACGCTGTTCCAATGTAAGTCATTTTAGAGCCTAATGACTGATCTTTCAGTGCTCGGTATCCGCGACAGGAATAACATAGAAACGAGTTGAATTTGAACGCCGAAACTTGAGTTAATATGTAATTTATAGAATATTAGCAAAGTGCAAAGTATTACCCGGCAATGCTGAACGCGCCCTCGCACCGATCTCGTCTTTGTTGTAGCGTTCGTGATGCCGTTTGCACCTTGATACCCTTGGTAACAGAATACAGGCTGGCGGTATTCGCGGGTTTCCTGAACCTAAAAACCGCAGTTGACCGCGTCAGACCACCATTGGACTCCCGGGCCATGAAGAGACCGACACTCCTGTTGCTCGATAACGGCTCCAGCCGCGCCGAGTCGGCACGCTACCTACGACGCTTGGCCGATGAACTGAGCCATGTCAGCGGTCAGACCGTCTATCCCGTTTCCCTACAGCATGCCGATAAAATACCCACTGACATGCTCGACGGCAGAGCGGCGGATACATTCGCGCCTTTCCTGCGACAAAAATTAACCGGCGGCATACGGGAATTCCTGGCAGTGCCGCTATTCTTCGGTGTCGGCCGAGCCCTCACCTCATTCATCCCCGACCAGGTGAAATCGCTTCAAGCGGAGTTCGGGGCGTTCACCCTGCGACTAACCGATGTACTCTACCCCCTCCCCGCCGGTGAACCCCGGCTGGCGGGGATCCTCTGTGATCAGGTTTCCGCTATCCTCCAGGAGACACCTTTACCGCGCGTGATTCTGGTAGACCACGGTTCTCCGACTCCATCCGTGACAGAGGTACGCAGACGTGTAGCCGGGGACATGCGCCGCATTCTGCCGCCCGGAGTCGGTTTGGAAGAGGCTGTGATGGAGCGGCGCAACAGCCGTGAGTACGATTTTAACGGAGCGCTATTGGAACCGTTACTGGAACGCACCGTTCCAGCCGTCAACGACAAACCCGTCGCCCTCTCGCTGCTGTTTCTCTCCCCCGGCCGTCATGCAGGCCGCAACGGCGACATCGTAAGGATCTGCGCCGACCTCGAGCAACGCCATCCAGGATTGAAAATCCACATCAGCCGTCTGGTGGGTGACCACCCCGGACTTGTCGACATCCTCTATGATCGATTGAAGACAGGCCTTAGAATAGCATGACGATTCCGCCGTTCATTCACAGGTATCCATAGACTATTAACCCGGCGACCTAGGGGGCGTTCTCAATCATCGTTCGCGGCGTGATTCCGGCCCTTTTCCGCGCTGGCGGCGTTGCGATTCGTTGCAATAGAATGACTATTACGCCTCATCGCGCCTTGCCGGCACGAAAAATGACTCAGAATCACGCTCACTCAGCTAATTGAGAACGCCCCCTAATATGTTGCCGGGTTAATAAACTGGTTTGCGGTTCTTCGTCTTTTCCGGAATGCCGCACACTAAGGATTAGGTTTTCACAATAACCGCTTTTCGAGGATGCCAGCGATATCATCATGCCAAGCACCCACCATCAGAAATACGCCATCATTTTTGCCGATATCGTCAACAGCACCCGGATGTATGAAAGTCTCGGGGACAGTCGCGCGAAGCAACTGATCACCGAACTGGAGAAGGAAATATCCCGTGTCGTAAAGGAGACAGGCGGCCATGTGGTGGAGGTGACCGGCGATGAAGTGATGGGCCGCTATGACAACCCCAACGCAGCGGTGGCAGGCGCATGCCGAATCCAGGAACGTGTCGACGCCTACTCGGAAAAGTCCGGTATGCCCGTGTCGGCCAGGTTAGGGCTCCACTATGGGCCGACGATCATTGAAGACGGCAGGATGTACGGCGATTCAGTCAATGTAGCGGCGCGCATGGCATCCATTGCCCAGGCCCGACAGATTATCACCACCGAGCAGGTCGTGCAAAACCTCTCCGATGAGCACAGGAAATTGGTGCGGCGCTTCGACAAGGTAAAAATCAAAGGCAAGCAGCTACGGGTGGTTATCTACGACCTGTTGTGGCGCAAGGACATCACCTTCATGCATACCTCACCGCTCACCCAAAACCAACTTGCCAAGACCCTGGTCCTTACCTATGCAGGCGAAATTCATTACATGCCTCCCACACAAGGCAGTATGCGCATCGGGCGTGACCCATGTAATGAGTTGGTGGTCTCCACCACCGCTGCCTCGAGAACACACGCCATCCTTGAATTCAGTCGTGGAAAGCACGTCCTTTCGGACATCAGCACCAATGGCACCTACGTGACCACCCAAAACCGGCAGTCGCTCTACTTACGCCGCGAAACCATCCCGCTGTTGGGTAGTGGTAAGATAGGACTTGGCGAGCCGGTCTCAAATGATAACCGCCACATCATCAGTTATGATTTCCAAGAGAGCGACACGTTAGACGATAACGACCCTAGCGGATAAATAAAACCCGTATCACTGAAACATCGTGAACGGCAGCAAAGACCGTTTCGGGCGCACTGCGTTTCCCAGCGCCCGTCTACGCCACCAGTCCGGGTGGACCGCCAGTGTCTCTTAACAGGGTCTCAATGATCGGGATCTGATGCTTGACCCTTTCAACACGCCTGCTTGCCTGCCGCACACCATCGGAAAAGTACATGGCCTCAGTCTCTTCCACGAATTCCCGTATTGCAGCATCCCGGTCACCTTCGCCTGCTCCAACGCCACCACCGAAATCAATCAGATAACCCACCTTTCTACCCGTAAAGGTCGTTTGAAACAAAAAATAAGCGTACCGTCGCTGACGGCAAAAGGGATGACACCTGCGCCCATCTCTACTTCTCCCACGAGATATTCTAATACTCTAATGTTAATGTTTTGCCCGGAATTCATGGGTTCGAGCTTAATCCATATTGCGGCCGTTTCCTCGGTCCGCGCTGAAACCAAATACGTCTTCATGGTGCCAGGTAATTTTAGCGATGATATACTCCAGGCTCTTTTCTCATAACCTATTTACAGGAGAGGCACATGAACAGAGCCCTCATCAACACCATCGTCGGGCTTTTCCTCAGCCTTTTCGTCTTTTCACTGCAGGCTGATGAAGCCATCAGCACCAGCGTAGAGAATCTCTACAAAGAGAAGACCGCGCTGAACGGCAAGCTGGTAAAACTACAAGGGAAAGTCGTTAAAGTTAACAACGAGATCCTGAAGAGAAATTTCCTTCATCTGCAGGACGGAACGGGCAGCGCCGCCGACGGCACCGATGACATTACGATCACCAGCCAGGAAACCGCCAATGTGGGCGACCAGGTAACCGTTACCGGCACCCTGGCCCTCGACCACGACTTCGGCGCCGGCTACAAATATCCAATGCTGGTGGAGAAGGCCGCTATCACGCACTGAATAAAGAACCACCGGGCGGCGGGAGCGCCGCATAGGACGGATCCAGGGATGGAATCCGACCCATGCCTCAAAACCACAGATGGACGGGGTGAAGTGTGCGCTTGCGGGGGCGGGGCGTTGCAACGCAGCCATGCGCCGCCGCAAGCGGGCAATTCGCCCCGTAGCCTGGTTCACCCAACCGGCGAATAGGCAAAGTATGCAGCATAGCCCCGGGGTCACCACATCAGATCGTCAGGCACCTTAAAGTCTGCATAGGGATCGTCTGTATCGTCAGTTCCTTCGGTTTTATTTTGTACGATAACGCAGGCGGCATCTCTCGAGCCTATCTTCTCGGCAACTCCCGCAGGGACGACCTCATATCGGTCATCCGGTTTGACGATCGCCAACCGACCGCTGCTTAGTTGCCGATGCAGCTTTTCCGTGACGAAGATCCGTTGGACCTTGCCGGCGTCACTGAAATGGTATGCGATCTCACCCCCCTCCAGGGATAGTTGATTCATCTCCACCAACTGCCTTATCTGGGCAGTAATCGCTTTGCGATTCGCCGCTTCCTGCTTGTTCCGGTTCAACTGCCTATCCCGTTCCGCATCCCTGCCCTTGGCCAGTCTGGCCAAGCGTGCGGCTTCATCCTCCGGCTTCTGTTTATGTTTAGCGTGGCGTTGCGCCTTCTCCTTACGTTGCTTGGCCTTTTTCGCTTTATGGACCTTTTTTTCGTCCACCAAGCCCGCCTTCAGCAGCTGATCGTGTAGTGAGTTAGCCAAATGATGCTCCTATCCGTTTGTGAATGAGTAAGGCTGGTATGCCTCATCATAGATTCTGTAACATTTAGCGCTCAAGCAGTTGCTCCAGGGCAGGGCGCATACGTTCGACTTCCCGGCGACCCTCGGCAATCGCCATATCCGCTTCATCGAACTCCATCAGTCCCAGCTTTGACAAGCGCGGCGCAAGGATCACGTCCGGCGGATCCCCGGCCATGCGGCTACGGGTAATGCGATCCTGCATAATGTTGATGGAACTGGCCAGAACGTCGTAAAGCCCTGGAATATCCCGGTTCAGGCCGAACAAGCGTGACATCAGATCCTTTTTTCGTGCATTCAGGGTGCTCTTCATCTGCCCGGCGATGCGGCTCCAGAGATCCCCCTCCCCGGCCTGTCCCGGTTTGTCGTCCGAGGTATCGTCACGGCGGAGATGTTTGCCGAGTATGTCGCCATTGAGATTAACCGCAATCACCAGATCCGCCCCCATGGCGCGACAGAGGGAGACAGGGACGGGGTTGGCGAGACCGCCGTCCACCAGCCAACGCCCTTCGTGATGCAGGGGGGTGAAGAGTCCGGGCAGACTGATTGAAGCCCTCACCGCCTCCATGACCGGCCCCTGCCGAAACCAGATCTCCCGCCCACTCTCCAAATCAGTAGCCACCACGCCGAGCTGTCGCTTCAGACCTTCGAACGCCAGCTCCTCTACATAGCTATTCACGAAACCGGTCAATTTCTCTCCCTGGATCAAGCCGCCTCCCAGCAGACTCGGATCAAGAAACTTAATGATCTCTTTCCAGGTGAGGGAACGGGTCCAAGCCTCCAGCGAATCCAGCTTATCGGCTGTATAGGCAGCCCCCACGAGAGCGCCGATGGAACTCCCGCTGACAATGTCCGGTTCTATACCCATCTCGGACAGGCCTTGAATAATACCGATGTGTGACCAACCCCGCGCCGCGCCGCTGCCGAGAGCGAGCCCGATCTTCACCTGAGACTGTTTACTATCCTGCATGCCGATTTTATCCGTTTCACTTACTGCAGACACATCGATCCATCACCATAATCCTAAAAACCGCAGTTGACCGCTCCATTCTGATACTAACCTACTGATAGACAAACCAGTAACTTCGATTAGGACCCGGATGAATCGGGAAACGGGCCACGCATCAATAGAGTATACACAATCACTAGCGGCAATCATGTGACTAAAAAAATGGGACCGAATAGGCATTTCGAGAATAAAGTGGCGACAGCAGCCCATTATTGGGAAAATATTCCCTATTATAAAGGTCTGACAGGGTAAATATCATCAGGTTTCTGCCGATTAAGTTATTGAGTCATAAAGGTTGTTGCCCGAGTTTCGACAGCCGTCTTAGTCTCAAGCGTACGAAGCGAGCCTGATGCTGCAAACGGACTTTCGCTCTAGGTTTGTTAACTTATACGGTAAGCCAGTTAACTGCCTTCAATATTTGCTTGTAATAGACTAATAAAACACTGGTTTTTATATACACGATCCATTGAGTTTACTACCATGACCGGTTCAGACACCTCCCCCATCTGCAGCGAATGCCCCCATCAGATCGTCAGCGGCATCGCCTGTGACTGGCAACCCCATGAATGCCCGATCCAAGTAGAAAAAAAGCGGCGCCTGAAAGCTGCCAAGGCTAAGGCATTCTTTTTGACCAATCGGCTCATCGCGGATGACTCCGACGCTGTACGTAGCAGTAACTAGGGGGCGTTCTCAATTACCTGAGTGAGCGTGATTCTGAGTCATTTTTCGTGCCGGCAAGGCGCGATGAGGCGCAATAGTCATTCTATTGCAACGAATCGCAACGCCGCCGGCGCGGAAAAGGGCCGGAATCACGCCGCGAACGATGATTGAGAACACCCCCTAGTGTAGCGTCCTACACTAGCGCTCGAAGGTATAGAAGAAATCCCCCGCTTGGGTGCGTCCGGTTTCCGCTTCAAGTTGCCAGCGATCCGTCAGATCGTAGCGCATGCGTATCTTGGTCTCACTGGTGGACAGTTCGTTGACGTACTGCACATAGAGCCTGGGCGACAGGTAGGTGCCGGCCACCAAAGACGCCTCCTCCAGAGAGCTGCCGGTATCTACCCGCAACTCCTCCAAGCCCAATTGCCGCCCAAGCGCTGAAGCCACGTTACTCGCCCCACTCGCCTGCAAGGCGGCGAGCATACCCACCGTCTTTCCTGAGGATTCACCCGCCGGACGGCCGGTGATCAGGTAGGAGAGGACATCGGTCTCCGACATGGAGGGCGATGAAAAGAGTTTGAGTTTCGGCTTTTTCATCGTCCCGGTTACGCGTATCCCTGCGGTCACCGCTTCGATCTCCCGCACGGCGCGCACATCGAGGCCCGGATTATCGACCGGGGAATCGGCAAACAGGGCGAATCCCCGCTCGATTTTTAAATCTTGCCCATAGGCCTGGTAGACACCCTCGTCGATACCCAAACGCCCTCTGCCGATAACCGGTCGACCCGGTTCATCGATGACTAGCAGACTACCGGTAAATTTACCCCGCAAACCAAAACCGTCGAAACTGACCCGCTTACCGAGACTGAGACGGATTTTCGCATGCAGTGGGGGGTCCTGCGGTGCTTCCTTTGCATCCTCAGCTCCCACCACAACCAGGTCGGAACTGCCGGACACCGCCGATTCCGGTAGTTCTCGTGGACGTATCCGCGCATAGGGCAGGTGAATTTCACCCTTCAATTCACTGCGCTGGGCATTGTGCGCAAAGATGAGGTTGGGTGAGAGATGCACTTCAGCTTCCGGCACATTCACCGCGACCCACTCCCTGCCCTCGATCTTGAATTGCGAGGGAAAACCTTTCGAGGCATCCAAGCGAGTGGTTCCCTGCAGCGAAAGCTTGCCCTTGCCGGAGCGCACACTACCCACCAGGGACAGGGTATCCAGGTCCAGCACTTGCATACGCAACTCGAGTTCACGCAGCTCAATGCCAAGCACCGGGATGTCGACTGCGCCTTGCTCTATCTTCGCATCACCGCTCACACGCGGCGCTGCCAGGCTCCCCCCCAGGTTGAAATCGGCCAGCAATTCTCCTCGACTGTTTCGCAACTGCGGCGAGATCGCCGAAAGCAGGGCCAGATCGTCAATTCCCCCTTTAATCCAGCCTTTCAATCGCTGTTTTTCGATATCCGGATTGGCTGGATTCAACCTTGGCAGGTCCAACTCCGCATCAAAGCCACCCAACCCCCGGAGTGGCAGGTTCAGGCTTGCCTGGGCGCCATCCCGGGCAATGACCGCTTTTGCCACACCCCCCGAAAAGTCCACCTGCTCCTGCCCGCCGCCCAACGCGAAGCTAAGCCCGCCTTGTGGGATCTGCAGTTCAGCCTTACCCTCCATCCGCCCGTTTGCATCCGCAGAAAGATCAGCCAGTATGACTGCCTTGCCTGTGATCAAGGTCTCTGCCGGTAACCACTGCTGCAGTAGCGCGAGAGAGAAGTCGCTGACCCGCAGGTTCGATTTCCATCCGCCTTCGGATCTACCGGTGAAGCTGCCGCAAACCCTTGCTTCCCCAGAAGTCAGACAGAAGGGCTCCAGTGACTGATCACTGGGTCCGAAGCGATAGTTTACGACTGATTCAAGTTGCCAATCACCCACTTCAGCGGTCAGCAACCGCAGTCGTTGCAGCCGACCATGCCACACCCCATTCTCGCTGAGACCCGACTCGCCAACCAGGGAGAGTTGTGGCGCCTGCTCCCCTACCAGGTCGAGGGCCAGTTGATGTTGCGGGAGACTCCCTTTGATAGCGACATTGAGGGACTGCCACTGCTTTCCGGCCCCACTCAAGCCGTCGGAGTTGAGGGACAACCGTAGCGGCTGCTCACCGGCCGAATCGAACTCAATCTCTCCATCAAGTTGTTCAATTCGGTAGTCCTGGTATGCCAGCTCGCCGGCCTTGATCTTTGCCTCGATATTGGGTTGTTCAGTCGTACCACCCAACTTCCCATCCGCTTGCAGCAGGCCCGACAGTCCAGGCCGGAGAGAAGCCAGCTCAGGCGCATCCACCGACCAATCCAGGGCGAGGCGGTCTCCCAAGCTGCCGTTTATCTGAATATGGTTCTTCCCTGTGACCACCTCCAACTGATGCACATTCAGCTCGCCACTACGGAGATTCAACAGCCCTTTAGCCTCTAGCGGGTAGTCTCTCAACGAGCCGGATAACTTCTCCAGTCGTACTTCGGCAGTAGGCACTCCCTGCACAACCTCGCCATGGGTAGAGAGGCTGAATGCCAGAGCGCCCGGAAAGTCCCGCTGCAGTAATGCAGGATTAACCCCGTCGCCCGACAGCGCCATTCGCCAAGCGGGACTCGGCAACCAGGCAACCTCCCCACTGCCCTCTATCCTGCCCTCCTGCAAAGCGATCAGCAGTGTTTCAAAGTTGACCCCCTCAAGATTCCCTGCACCGGAGGCATCGACCTGAATCGACCCCACCTCGGGTCTGGAAGCCTGCATGGCCAACCGATAGCGATACCCCTCGAGACTCCCCTGCAGGTCAAGCGCCCCTTGATCGCTGGTGACGTCCACCGTCTCCCCAATCAGCGGCCAACGCACCCCCTCCCACTGCATGTCGACGGACAACTCACCGCCTTGCAGATGGTAGTCTCCCCTACCCTGAAGGTTGAGCCCATCCGTATTGCTTAGCCGCAGTTCCCTGACCTTGACGGCACCCTGTTCGTAACTTGCCTGCAACACTGTCCGCAGCTCACCGAGACTCGGCTCTTCCAGCAGCAGTGTGCTATCCAGATTTACCGATTCGAAATCGCCTTCAGCGCTCAACCGACCACCAAGCAACGCGGGGAAATCTTTGGCAAACTCAGCCACGACGCCCTTTTCCAACACCAGCGTTGCCTCCCAGTCCGGTGATCCCAGCACCTCGGAAAGACGGGCCTGCAGTACACCCGATAGGGGTAGCGCTAACTGCTGATGCAGTGTCATCTGCTGCAGATCTCCACTCAGTTCACCCTCTCCTGACAAGCTAGGGCCATCCTTAAGCTGGTAACGCCAGGAGAGATTTAGCGCCATCGAAAGCGTCTTATCGAGGCCCACAGAGCCATTCAGCACCAGGTTGGCCGAAAACGCCTCGGCAACCAACGCTGAGATCGTCAGGCGATCTCCCTGGGTGGCGGCAGTCAACAGCAGACGGTCAATCTTCAACGGTTCTGCATCCGCTGCCTGAACAATCTCGAAATCTTCAGAGGAAAAGCGATCCACTGTCAGGGCCAGAGGTAGTGTCACTCCCTGGAATGGCTCAGCCGGAACCTCGTTAGGCGCTTGCCCGGACTCCGGCAGATGAAGGCGGGTTGTCTGCAGCGCCAGTTCCAGAACCGTCAATCTCAAGCTCAACAATTGAAGCGGCCGCCAGTCCAGATAGAGACGTTCAATCTCTAATGTCAGACCATCCGCCTGACGGTAGCTGAGCCCGGTTAACTCCAACGGCCCAACCAAACGTCCCTGCAATATGTCGACCTGTAGTTCTCCGGGCGCCACTTTCCGGGCCAAGTGGAAAAGACGGCGGGTACCGTCATGGGTCGATGAGAAATAGAACAGTGTCGAGCCCGCTATCAACAGGAACAGCATCAATACCATCACAATGTAAGTTGCGACTCGTTTGATACCCCCCCTATTCACAGCTCCGGTCCCACCACGATATGCAGACGCAACCGGCGTTCATCGCCATCCGAACCAGAGGCGATATCAAATCGTACCGGGCCGACCGGCGACCGCCAGCGCACGCCGAAACCGACACCATAAGCCGTCTCGGCATCATAATCCGGGTCAAAGGCGTTACCCGCATCGACGAACAAGGCTCCGCTCCACTTGCCGCTGATATGGCGATCCAGCTCCAGACTGCCGACCGCGAGATAACGCCCCCCAATCACCTCATCGTTCTCATCTTTCGGCCCCAGGCCCTGATAGCCGAAACCACGCACCGTATTGTCGCCACCGGCAAAGAAACGTTTGCTGGGTGGCAGTCCCTTCAGATCATCGGCCCGGATTGTACCCAGTTCCAGGCGACTCAGCAGACGCCAGTCACCTTCCCCAAAACCGTGAATGAACTTGCCGTTGGCATAGAGTTGAAGATAACGGGTGCTCGAAAGCAGGGACTCTGCCGCCCCTTCGATGCGAAACTCCAGCCGTTTGCCACGCCGGATGATCTCTTTACCGTCGCTTTTTATACGCAACCAACCCACGCTCGGGACCAGTAAATGTGAACTATCCTCCTGATCGCTCACTTTGAAATCTTCATAGCTGTATTCGAGCCCCAGACTGCGCCGCCAACCCCGTTCCAGACTCACCGAATGGGTGGCGCTGAGCAGGGCACGGTTGCCTTGATTGGTATCTGAATTGAAATGCTCCAAAGAGGCCCCGAAACTGACATAGTCCACGGTCGAGCGCTCCAATGGAATGACATATTCACTGCTTAAACTGCTGAGGGGTTGTGAAATCTGCAACTCGCTGCGCATACGATGCCCGTTGCGACCTCTGCGGCGGTTTTTCCAATCCAGGGTAAGCCGTGGCCCCGTATCAGTCGAATAGCCCAAGCCGATACGATAGCGATTGCGTTTATTCGGTTTCAGATTCACATCGACCGGCACTCGATTCCCCTCTCTCTCATCTCGCCGGGTAACCACTTCCACCTGTTTAAAGTACTCACTGTCGATCAGGTCACCCTGCAAGGTCAGCAGCCCCTCCTGACTGAACGGGTCACCCGCATTGAAACTGACATAGCGCGCAAGAAATTCCGCGTTCATCACATCCTGATTGATCCTGACTTCACCGAATCGCAATCGCATACCGGTATCCAGATGCAGGGAAATAGTCGCGGTATCGCGTCGCAAATCCACTTCGAGTTGATGCCGGGTGTAGCGGGCATCCAAGTAACCACGTTCAATAGTATTGGCCAGCCGTGTCTGCTTTGCCTGTTCATAGAGCGTCTGATCCAGTACCTCGCCAGGCGCCATGGGAAAGACGCTTTCGACCTGCGGATCATCGGCCCCTTCGCCTAGTATTTGAAAATCGACCTCTACCAACTTAATCGGGGGGCCGGGTTGAACATTGTAGGCCAGCTTGAAACCTTGCTCGGTCTTTTGCATTGAAGCGGTTATGGTCGGTTTGAAATAGCCGAAAGGCCTGAGTGCAGCCTGGATCTCTGCCTCTGCCCTGTCGTGCAGCAGCCGCAATCGCGCTTCATTCAAGGCGTCACGCTTTTTCTCCCGTTCCACAGAGAGATAAGCCAGTACATTATCCTTCAGCCGGGCCTCCAGCCCATCTACGTTGACTATTACATCCAACCCATGGACAGAAAACGGGATCAGCACCCAGAATGGAATATAAATAAGATGCCGCATAAAACCGCTGATAGCGTGCCTCTTATCAACCGACAGGCGTTCCATCCCCAACACCCCGGATAGTAACAGGGCATACGAAATAACACGGTACATCAAAAACCTTTTAACCGGAGCGTACTCTGGACCTGATTCCGCATCCTTGCCGGCACGCCTGCTTGTTCGGCAAATAGCTTCCAGCGAGAGACCGTTTCCAGCACCTCACCGACAATGGCCTTGGCCCGGCTGCGTTTCATCGAGGCCGCTTTGGCGCAAGCCTTGAAATCATCCATCGTAAATTCATCCCGTTTACCGTTCAGGGTCATCTGATGCGTTGCCGTCCAACTCCCTTCAGGATTGAAGCTATAGGTCATATCGAAAGCGGGTGACAGCGACCATTTCCCGGATTTATCCATCAGAAAGGCGATGTTCTTGACATGGTCGTCCTGGTTGCGCGCAATGACATTAAATGCGATACGGCGAAATTGTTCCTCGATCGCCTGCATCGGCAAACCCAGTCGACGCATCACCAACAGTGCCTGTTCATAGCTATAGGCGCCCGCCATATTGAAGTCATAGTGCGCCAATGCGCACAGTGACTGCATATGCAGCTTTTCACCACCGCCGAGACGATCGAAGCGCCGGGTCATGAAATGGCGCCGGCCACCCTCCTCGAACAGCCGGCACGCATTGATAGCGATGCCACAATGCTTTGCCATCCGGTAGTAGGCGTATTCAATGACGCCGTAATCCTGCGGGTCGTCCAACTCCTTGTCCCGGTTCCCCCTTACTCCGTCAAATTTCAACAGCCAGTACTCAAAGCCCTCCCCTGCCGACACCTGACCGGAGCGGACCTCATTGGTGAGCGGATTCCAGGCAATGGCCGCCTTTGCCCGGGCGCCGCCCGCCGATGTGCCGACCCGCAGGATATCGGTGAGCGCCTGCTCCTTATCGGTGTCGGCAAAGGATGCCTGCAATCGATTCCGGTGGCTAAGCACCCGTGACGCCAACTCAACCAGCTTGTCGATCGCTATTTGACTCGACTGCCCGGCCCTGGGACCGGTCACAGGCGCAAACTCCAGCGCCCCCATGCCCCTTCTGCCCGTATAACAGAGACGCTCCACGGCATTGAAACTGTGGCTCGACCTGCCTTGTGTGGCCAGCCAAGCATCGATCAAGGCATTCCCGAACCTGTCGGGCAACGCATCCGCCAATAGTCCCGGCAACCCGTGGAAGGTCTCACGGGATAGTTCGGGAAAGCTGTAGACACGATTCGACAACGGCATGGTAAGCGGGGCGATCTCGATACCGCTTTGGGCAAACGCCTGATCGTATTCAAACAGTGCCACATCATCACCATCACCCAACGACACCGCACCGATGGTCCGCCCCCATAGCCGGACCTCGGCAACCCTGCTCATCTCTCCTCACCCCAGCGCCATGGTTCATCGGCGTGCTTCTTTTGACGACGGGAGGATGCACGCCGGCGGACTTTACCCTTCCGCTTCAGCAGATCCATCGGTCTCTGCGATTGTTGCGGAATCATGCTATCCAGCCCCGGCAACAGCTCCAATACCCGCAGCACCCGGATCATGCTCGACATCTGCGCCGAAGCCCCTGCCTCGATCCGCTCCACCGTCCGCTTGGCAATCCCCGCCTGCTCAGCCAACTCCGCCTGGGTCAACTGCAGATCGAGCCGGCGATGCAGGATACGCCGACCGATCTCCGCAAGCACCGCCTCATCCGTCGATAAATCAGCTATTTTCATATTCGCCAAATATAACGATTTAAGTATCAATAAACTATTTATATCGTCAATTATAGCGATTTTTGAATACCTATCTTTCTATATATCGCCAAAAACGGCGAATAAAGTAATATAAATATTATTTCTCGCCATTAATGTCGATTTGACTAGCCCGCATTTCTCAGCAGGATTTGGATTTTTGGCGCAACCAGGCCGAAGCAGGTTGGATGATCGGGCGCAGAAGCATAGCCGGGCCTATGGTTCAAGCCCGATCGTTCAAGAGGCTCGGCCTGGTTGTTCCAAAAACCAAATAGGACAGACTGTCCGATGAATGCCATACGGTGAGAGATGCTAACCTGTTCAACTTTCATAAGTTTTCCTGTTAGTAGGGTCCGTCTGGCGAGAAATGCGGGCTAGTTACATTTACCATTTTGATTGAGCCGGAGAATAAGATCAGCCACCACCTTTTTTCCTAAAGTGACGAAAAAGTCCATACCGCCAAGGGCGCATCGCCAAAACCACGCTCTTGCCATCTCGCTCCCGCAAAGGCAAAGCCGCATCGTCACTGGAGAGTTCATCGAATTCCCGGGCTAGATGCTCCATTTTGCGCTGAAATACGGCAACCGAACTCGCAGCCAACATGCCATTGAGGACGATAAGCCGCTCACTGGCCTGATCGAACTTGGAACTAAAAAAGTCCGATTGCAGTTTCTGTAAAAAGAAGCGCTGGATGGGGCCGTTTTCCCGCCATTTAAAGCCGGGGGCCACCAATAGCTTGACCCGGTTTTTCGGCAATAACTCGATCATCTTCAGCCGATCCAGCCTGGCCAGGTGTTTTATACAACGCACTTCAGCGATAGCAAAGTAGTCGATGATCTCAGCCAGGGTCCAGCGATTTAGCGCACAGACAGCCACCAGCAGCAGTTCCAGGTCGGCGACGATCTCCTTTTCCTGCTCCAATGACAACCCTGAGATCGGCGCACAAGCATCCTCATTCATCATCTGCACCAAGTCGGAGATTTCGATATCGATCATCTGACATATCTTATCCAGCCGCTGGAGGGAGAAACTCTTCTGCGAGAAGAGGCGCTTAACACTGGCTTCCGAGAGATTCAGCATGCGCGCCGTATCGGCATAGGTGAGGCCATGGGCCTTGAGCGCCTTCTTCAACGCCTCGATCAGTTGGGTGGTCTGAGTCATGATGTGGCCTCAACGAATTCTGATAGTGCTATTTATTAACCCGGCAGACTTGCCGGCAAAACAACGAAAACCTTAATAGGTATTATATTATAATACGAAAAGATGTATATAATGAGACTCTTCCTATTATCGTAGTACGCATGGATACACGGGTCTAACCTAGCGTCCATATCAATTAGCACAGGCCAATCAGTCATGGATAAGCTGTTACGACTCACCGGGTTCATCCCGTTTATTCTGATTATCTTTCTCAATGCCTTCATCGATCTGGGCCACAAAATCCTGATCCAGAACACGGTATTCAAGATCTACGACGGCCAGACCCAGATCATGCTGACCGCAGTGGTGAACGGCCTTATCCTGCTACCCTTTGCGCTCCTCTTCACCCCGGCGGGCTTCCTCTCAGACAAATACCGCAAACCACGGGTGATGCAGGCCAGCGCCGGGGTGGCGCTTGGCCTGACCCTGCTGATCACCCTCTCTTACTATCTTGGCTGGTTTCAGTTCTCCTTTGCCCTGACCTTTTTGCTGGCCGTGCAGAGCGCCTTCTATTCACCGGCAAAATATGGCTATATCAAAGAGCTTGTGGGCAGCAAGCGTCTGGCCACCGCCAACGCCACGGTACAGGCCGTCACCATCGTCGCCATCCTCTCCGGCATCTTTGTCTATTCCATGCTCTTCGAACAACGATTGGCGATGGTCGACTTCAGCAGTGAACAGGAGATACTGCGGACGATTGCCCCTGTCGGCTGGGTATTGGTGGCCTGCGCCCTGGTCGAGTTACTGCTCACCCTGCGGCTTCAACCGACATCGGCAGAGGCGCCCGAGATCCATTTTGACTGGCGGGCATACGGCGCCGGCCGCACCCTGAGAAACAACCTCGGCAAGTTGCAGAACAACCGGGTGATCTGGCTCTCGATTGTCGGACTCTCCGTATTTTGGGGAATATCCCAGGTGGTGCTGGCCACCTTCCCCGCCTTCGCCAAGGAGACAATGGGGCAGACCAACACCGTGATCATCCAGGGGATGATGGCCTGCTCCGGTATCGGCATCATCATCGGCTCCCTGATCGCCGGCAGGGCCTCCAGACACTACATTGAAACCGGTCTGGTTCCCCTCGGCGCCCTGGGGATCGTCAGCGCATTGCTGTTCCTGCCTCAACTGAAATCCACCGAACTGTTGGTGATCGATTTTCTGATCTTGGGCGTCTCCGGGGGGATGTTCATTGTGCCATTGAACTCACTGATTCAATTTCACGCCCGGGACAGGGAGTTAGGCACCATCCTGGCGGGTAACAACTGGGTTCAGAACCTGGTCATGCTCGGCTTCCTCGGCTTGACGGTGCTGTTTGCCATCCAGGGCATCGACAGCATCGGTCTGTTCCATCTATTGACCCTGACCGCCCTGGTGGGTGCGCTCTATACCCTCTACCAACTACCCCAGTCACTGGTCCGCTATGTGATTGGCCGGTTGTTTGCCGGCACTCACCGGATTGAAGTCCTGGGATTTGAAAACCTGCCGGGACAGGGTGGTGTGCTGATGCTGGGCAACCATATCAGTTGGCTTGACTGGGCGATGATCCAGATCGCCTGCCCCCGTCCGGTTCGCTTCGTCATGCACCGAGAGATCTACCAACGCTGGTATCTGAGAGGGTTTCTGGATCTGTTCGGAGTGATTCCGATTGCCGGCGGGCAAAGCAAACAGGCCCTGGAGCAGATCAACCAACGGCTGCGGGATGGCGAGGTGGTCTGTCTGTTTCCAGAGGGCTCGATCAGCCGCAATGGGCAGCTTGGCGAGTTCAAGCATGGCTATGAGAAGGCCGTGAAGGACGTAGAGGGGGTGATCCTGCCCTTCTATCTGCGCGGACTTTGGGGCAGCCGCTTCTCCCGCTCCAGCGAGAAGCTGCGGCAGGAGCGTAACACCGGTCTGCGGGGCAACGTGATCGTCGCCTTCGGCAGACCACTACCCATGGAGACGCCCGTCCATGAGCTGAAAAGCCATGTCTTCGAACTCTCCACCGATGCCTGGGAGCAACACACCCGCACGCTGGATCCCATTCCTCTAGCCTGGTTACGTACCGCTAAACGACGCGGCGGTGAACCCTGTCTGGCCGATGCCCAGGGTGACACGACCCTTTCGGGCTATAAAACGATGACCGGGGTGATCGCCTTCTCACGATTGATCGGGCAACGCAGCCCGGAATCCAATATCGGTTTGCTGCTACCGACCAGCAGCGCCGGCGTGATCGCCAATATGGCCGCCCTGCTGCGGGGTAAGACGGTGGTCAATCTGAACTACACCGCCACCCTGACTGCGCTCCAATCGGCTGTCAGGAAAGCGGATATCAAAACCATCTACACTTCTCGGCGCTTCCTCAAAAAGCTGCAACAAAAAGGAATCGATCTCAGCGAACTGCTGACGCAAGTGACGGTGTTCCACCTCGAGGATTTGAAGGAGGATATCAGCGGCTTCAGCAAATTACTGATCATGGCGTCCTCGATCCTCTTGCCGACCCGGTTGCTCTATACCCTGTTCGGCCGTTCGATCAATATCGAGCAACCGGCGGCGATCCTATTCTCCAGCGGCAGCGAAGGAGAACCCAAGGGCGTGGTGCTCAGCCACCGCAATATCATGGCCAATATCCGCCAGGTCTCCGATGTCCTCGACACCCGCCACGAGGATGTGGTGATGGCGACACTGCCTCTGTTTCACGCCTTCGGTCTCACCGTGACCGGACTGATGCCGATGGTCGAAGGGATACCGGCTATCTGTCACCCCGATCCCACCGACGCCCTGACCATCGCCAAGGCCATCGCCCGCCATCAGGCGACCGTCTTCTGCGGCACCTCCACCTTCCTGCGACTGTTCAACCGCAACCGGCGCATCCACCCGTTGATGCTGCAATCCCTGCGGGTGGTGGTGGCCGGTGCTGAAAAGCTGAATCCCGAAGTCAGGGATAACTTCAAACTGAAATTCAATAAAGAGATCTATGAGGGCTACGGCACCACCGAGACGACCCCTGTCGCCAGCGTCAATATCCCGGACAGAATCGACCCGAGAAACTGGCGGGTGCAGCAAGGCGGCAAACCGGGTACGGTAGGCATGCCTCTACCGGGAGGCAGTTTCCGCATCGTCGACCCGGAGACCCTGCAGACCCTACCGATCGGCGAGGACGGCCTGATCCTGTTCGGCGGCGCCCAGGTGATGTTGGGGTATTTGAACGACCCGAAAAAGACCGCCGCAGCCATCGTTGAACTGGCGGGCAAGCGCTGGTACAAGACCGGCGACAAGGGCCGTCTCGACGAGGACGGCTTCCTCACCATCGTCGACCGCTACTCACGCTTTGCCAAGATCGGCGGTGAAATGATCAGCCTCGGCGCCATCGAAGGGGCGATCAATAAACTTCTCCCGGAGGAGAGTGAGATCCTGACCACTGCCCTACCGGACGGTAAAAAAGGGGAAAAGGTAGTACTGCTTTTCGCCGGCAACATCGAGCGGGATCAACTGAAGCAACGCATCGAGCAATCCGCACTCAACCCGCTGATGAGACCCGCAGCACTGATCGAAGTCGACGCCATTCCCAAACTGGGCAGCGGCAAGAGTGACTTCAGCCGGGCCAAACAGATCGCATTAGAGGCATAGTGCGCAAGCTCTTGACCTGTTGTAGGGTGCGGCCCTGCCGCACCATAAGCGTATCGGATGAAACAAAAACAGAGTGAAGTCATTATGCGCTGTCTCAACGAAGTGTGGATCTGTGGGCAGAGAATTCGGTGCGGCAGGGTCGCACCCTACATGACTTTTTAAAAGTCTGTGTTGTTACAGCGTTTTACGGCGCATCCATGCACCACTTCTCCGGCATACGCCGGGATGACGAGGTATATCAGCAGTATGAAGACGATCGATATCCATACCCATCTTCTCAGCCCCGAAGTCGCCTTCGACCGGCTGTTCGACAAGGTTGCGGTGCGCTTTTTCGCTAACAGCCTTGGCGCCGACCCGGCGCAATTAATGGCCAGGCCGTACCAGGCCTACATCGAAGCCATGGCCCAGGCCATCGCCGGATCCCGGTATGTCGAGAAGGCCTGTCTGTTCGGCGTGGATGCGCGCTTTGACGAGCAGGGAAAAGAGATCGACCGGGACAAGACGGTCTGCGCCATGAGCGATGACGTGCTGGCGGTGGCCAACAGCTATCCCGACCGGTTCATCCCCTTCTTCTCCATCAATCCCCGGCGCCCCAATGCCCTGGAGTTGATCGACGAACAGGTTGAAAAAGGCAGCAGAGGGGCCAAGTTTCTGCAGAACTACTGGGGAGTCGATCTGAATGATGAGCGATTGATTCCGTATTATGAAAAGCTCAAACAACACAAGCTGCCGCTGATCGTGCATATCGGCAGCGAGTACAGCATCCACTCCTACCCCCGTTTCGAACGCATCGACATGCTCGACCTTCCCCTGGCGACCGGCATCACCGTCATCGCCGCGCACATGGGACTGGGACGGATCAATCACAAACTGCGTTTTTGGCGAAACCTGTCCAAAGATCCCCGCTATTTCGACGAAGACTATTTCCGGCTCCTGGCGATGCTGAAAGAGCACGACAATCTCTATGCCGACATATCGGCCATCACGGCCCCCCTGCGGGCCAGGGCGTTGCGCCATCTCTCCGAACAGAGGGATGTGCATGACAAGCTCCTTTTCGGCACCGATTATCCGGTTCCCTTTCCGATCCGATTCAACAGCTACGATCTACCCACCACCACCAGAAGACAGATCGGTCTGGTGGACAACCCCTTCGACCGCTATGTTGCCGTGATGCTGGAGTATTTTCCGCAAGACAATCCCATCTATAGGAATCACCAGAAAGTATTGCTGGGCGGAGAGTACTGATCAATGCATGCTGGAGCGGTCGATAATGCCAATCAGAAACACAGCCTGACACAGGCGACATCAAGCCGGCTGCATAACCAGCTTCGCCTCATTGGCTATTTCCACTGCAAGCATCTTTTGCTTGTCCTTCTCTGATGGCCAATTCACAATATTCGCGTGTAAAGGGTGTGGTGCAGTTTCCAGAACAATCTCCAGACCCGATGCTGTGATCACTGCCGCTGCGGTATCTCCTCTCGCACGGAGAGTTCGTTTACTTGGCCCCGCCACATACTCCTGTCCTATATCCCAGATCTCTTTCTCAGAGAGGTTTGATATCCGATATACCGAAGCCTCACCATTTGGCGCAGGTAGATAAGCACCGTATTTCACAGTGTGGTTGGAGACGCTGAAATATCTTTTTGAAAGGATGTAGCGAGCGATCTGCTCACTGGACGCCACCTTATCCTGCTGCGGATTTTGGGCAGATCCTCGAAATATGGTCAATAAGCGCCTGAGGAATTGAACCATCGAACACCTCTGTTCCATGTGCCTTGTTACCCGTCCCCAGAAGACCGGCATAGGTTATACGATTTGTACCGTTTACACTCGCAGCAAGCACCCGGTTCTTTCCATAATTCCACTCAAACCCAATGTCGCCACTTGGTTCAGGCACAATTCCGGGTACTGGTAACCATGATGGTAATGCATTAAGAAATCGCACTGCCTCATCATATGTTGCCTGCGAAACCGGAAGCGCACCGTATCCATCCCAGTTATCTTCATAACATTCTTGATAGGTCTCTCTGAGTTCATCAAGCGTATCGCCGAGATAGCCCCATGTAACCGACTTACGCAGACGTATCAGCGAGTCTTCATATAATTTTTGAAGTTTCAGAGAGGCTTCACTCGATCCCGTACTATAGGCATGGACAGGGAAGGTGAATCGATCATGAATTGCAACTGCCGTCATTGGAAAAGCTCTGCTGCTTTCTCGGTTATACTCTCAAAAAACACCGTATTCTTGAAATTTCTCAATTGATCGAGACAACACCAAAACTCCTCATCCTGCGGATCAAATTGTTTTGTGATGAAGACCTCAATATCCAGCACAATCGGTGCATAATTCCCATGCACACCTTCCAGAGCCTGCGTCAGGATACCACGGGATTCGATCGTTGGATCACTAATCTCTATCCGGGTCAGAAAACTGCTTAGCTCTTGGTTCAGCCCTTCCGGGATGGTTGGCGGTGCCGTCAGATACTCTTCGAGTTCCGTATTTAAAGGAAGTTTCAATACATTTATATACCGTGCGCCTACACGCGTAATCGGATCAGGCGAAACTGAAGCAGCATAGACCTCCCATAAGCGAACTGCCTCCTCTTTCATCTCATCCCAACTCCCGTAGGGCTCTAACTGGCTGAACGTGAACCCATCCACCCGGAACTGGGCGACACGGCGCCGGTCTTCAGAAGTATATCGATAACCGACCATACTTTGACCTATGGTGACCTTGGTCGGTTGACCCTCATCACTGTGTAATCCGAATTCCCCACGTTGCAGAGTTTCATGCTTCGGATACTGACCGGCAATCTGCGCATACTTCGAATTCAACGTTTCCGTTGTAACCTTCTCAGGCAAGGCAACCTGAATATCGATCAGCGCTTCCTTAATGGGTGCATGTGATAGATGCCTCTTTTCAATCATTGATTTTTCCCATCGATTGCTTTTCGCAAGCTAATGCCATTATTGCGTAATTGCTCCTGGTTTTCCCAGATCCAGGTACGAATCACCCAGGAACACACCTCCGCCTTCGTGGCGCCGTGAATTCCGACGCCAACCATGTCAGCCAGGAGCCGGTCTGTGGTTTCGTCCACCGTCAGTTGAAGCTTAACTGTATTTACACTATTGCGACGAGCCACAACAACCCCACTATCCGCCCATAATAGAATCTTAAAACAATCTAATAAGATTCTATTAAGATATCTTAGTTATATCAAACAAGACGTTCAGAGATCGGCTCAAGGCCGCAGATAGTAGGCGAACAACCCTGGGTTGCACTGCTGCAAGCGCTTTCTCAACGTCATCACATCGGCATCGACTCGCTTCGTGGCTGCTGCCTGCACCAGTTCAGCGACTACCTGGAACTCCTCTGGCAGATCGATATCATCGAAACAACGTTCGGTCGCCAACCTCCTCGCCAAACCGGGATGATCGATGAGGAGCCAGGCGGGAAAATCACTATCCGGTAGTTCCGGGTCCAACTCGAGAAAACGCCGCCAACTGCGCTGCCACTCGGGCTCGGCCTCGCTGCCGATGGGCGTCGCCTGTTCGGGAAAGCGCCAACACAGCAGGAACCAGCCGGTCAATGCCTGCATATCCAGATGCAGGCGGCCGCAGGCGCAGGCATACCGGCGCAACAGCAGCGGCTGTTCCCGCCAGCGTGACGCCGCCTCGACACTCGCTTTTACCTGCCGCCAATCCTCTGCCTGCAACAAGGTGTAGCTGCCGTGCAGTTCCGGTTTGCGTGGATCGAATGCGACCTGAGCCAGCGCCTGCGACAGGCGCTGCCACTGCGGCGCCAGAAAATGACGGGCGGAAGCGCCCAATATCTCCTCCGCCAGGGGACGCAGCTCCTGTTGCAGGTAGTGCAGTTCCCCCGCAATGTCATCGACTGGCGCCCCCCGGTTGACAGACGCCACCAGATGCTCAAACCCGCCCAGTTGATGATGACCGGGGTCGACCTCGATCAGCCGTTCAAGCAGTCGCCCGGCTTCTGCCTCATCCCGCTGGAGCAGCGCCTGGGTAATGCCGTTCGCCAGGATCACGCCAGGAGACTCCATCAACAGATCCATTTGCGGCGCGTCGTCACCTTTACGGTAGCCGGTTTGAAAGCAGTTGTGCGGACCGCTCATCGGGCTAAAACGCAGTCCTTTTCCCTGCCCTGCCCCCCAACTGAGGTAACGCTGGGGTTCCGGCGTCAGACCCAGCGCCCTGGCATAGGCCTCGGCCTGCTGCATCATTTCATGGCTCTGCTCGGGATCACCGAACAGCAAATCCTCAAGATAGTCACACTGCCCTTCGCGCCAAGCCTCGTAATCGGCGTACAACAGCCTGCCCTCGACCAGCAGCAGCTCAAGGGGAAGGTAGACGCCCTGCTCGAACAGCAGCCGGTCCACGACCTCACGGATCCGTCTCTCGCTCTGATTCATGCTAGTGTAGGACACTACACTAGCGGCTCGAACAGTGTTTCCAGATCCCCATCGGTCCAAGCCCCCTGCATCCCGCCATTAGGATCAAAGAGGCTGTCGGCAAGGGCCTGCTTTCGCTGCTGCATGGCCTGCATCTTCTCCTCGACCGTACCCGCCGTGATCAGCTTGTAGACGAACACCGGGTTGTCCTGGCCGATCCGATGGGCCCGATCAGTCGCCTGCCGTTCCACCGCCGGATTCCACCAGGGATCATAGTGGATGACGGTATCGGCCGCAGTAAGATTGAGGCCCACCCCGCCGGCTTTGAGACTGATCAGAAACAGCGGCGCCCGGCCTGCCTGAAAGCGCTCGACCGGGGTGGCGCGATCGCGGGTGCGGCCGGTCAGTTTGACATAGCCGATGCCTGCTTCGCCCACCGCCTCCTCGATCAGTTTCAGCATTCCGGTAAATTGCGAGAACAGCAGGATGCGTCGTCCCTCCTCGACCATCTCCGGCAACAGATCCATCAACAACGCCAATTTGGCCGACTGTTTGACCTTGCCGGCACTCTCCAATTTAACCAGACGCGGGTCGCAACAGACCTGGCGCAGCTTCAGCAAGGCATCGAGGACAATGATATGGCTGCGCTCCATCCCCTGGTCCGCCACCGCCTTACGCACCTTGGCATGCATCGCAAGCCGGATACTCTCGTACAGGTCGCGCTGCGCACCGGCCAATTCAACGCCTTGCACTATCTCCGTCTTCGGCGGTAAATCCCTGGCGACTTGCTGCTTGGTGCGTCTCAGCATGAAGGGACGCACCCGCTGTGCAAGCCGCAGAGCGACCGCTTCGTCGGCGTGTTTCTCTATCGGATGCTGCAGCACCCGAGCGAACTGTTTGGCGCTCCCCAACAGGCCCGGCAACAGGAAATCGAACAGCGACCACAATTCACCCAGGTGATTCTCCAGGGGTGTCCCGGTCAGGCAAAGACGATGGCGCGCCTCCAGTTGGCGCACTAGGCGGCCGGCGCGGGTCTTCGGGTTCTTGATGACCTGGGCCTCATCCAGGATCAACAGGTGGTAAGGGTGCTGCAACAGCACCGCCTGATCACGCACCAGCAGGGGATAGGTGGTCAATACCAGATCGTAATCCGCAAGGCTATTGAAATGCCTGCTTCGCTTAGGGCCGTGCAGGGTCAATACCCGCAACCCAGGTGCAAACCGGGCGGCTTCTCGCCGCCAATTGACCATCAGACTGGTCGGCGCCACCACCAGGCTGGGCCTGTCCATACGGCCCTGCGCCTTCTCGATCAGAAAATGCGCCAGGGTCTGCACCGTTTTACCGAGACCCATGTCATCCGCCAACACACCGGCCAGTTCGTTCTCACGCAGAAACTGCAACCAGGACAGCCCCTGCCGTTGGTAGTCACGCAACCGGGTATTCAACGCCTCGGGGGGATCTACCTGTGGAATCCGCTCAACACCACGAAGCCGCTCCGCAAGCGCCCGTTGCTCCTCGGCGCCTGTCCATTGCACCCGCAAAGCGGCGCCTTCATCATCCAACTCGGCCAGCCGGGCAAGCTGTATCCGACTAAGGCGCACTTGGCCATATTCGTCGAGCGCACTCTCACGATAGATTTCAAACAGGGTGCTCAGAATGTTGCGCGCACGATCCATCGGCACCGGTAGCATCCGCCCATCCTCCAACGGCACAATCAACTGCTGCCTCGGATCAAGCTCCCACAGCCGATCTTGGCGGAATACCTTGGGGAAATCCTCAATCAACGCCAACAGTGACGGCAGCAGGTTGATGCGCTCACCCTCTACGACTACACCTAAGCTGGTGTCGAACCAGGCGTTGCCATCCTGGGGCCGGATCTCGCCGTACCATCCTTCTATCCGGGCCAGGCGGTAAGCGAAATCGTCGTCGAACTCGATACGCCAATCCTGTTCCCGCAAGCGGGGCAGGGTATCGGCCTGAAAGTCGAACCAGACTTCTGGATCGCCGTCGACAACAAAGCGCTCGCCAGGCTCCTCATCGTCCCACCACTCGTCCCATACCAGCCCCGCCTCCACCAGCCGATCGGCGCACCGCGTTTCGAAATCCTGGTCCCGCCGAACCTTGATCACCCGCTCGCCGACCAGCACCTGGGATACCTGATCACCCCCGAGGCGAATGCCGGCATAGTCGAACGTCAAGCGCAGCAAATCATTATGCACGGTCTCGAGCCATGGATCCTCGATATCCTCGGCGCAGAATCGCAGGCAGGGAACCGGCCGCACCGACGAACATGCTTCGATTTTAAATCGGCGCAACGGCGGCAACGCCACACCTGGATAGCGCTTTGCCAACGCGGCCTCGACCCGCTCCTCACCGCCTGGTTCGACACGGATCCTTTTAAACAGCTCAGCGAGCAATCCGCCCGGCAGATCCGTCTCCAGTTTTCCGCACTCTCCAGTGGTGGGGTCGATATACCAGGGACACCCCAGCAGAAACACTACAGGCGCTTCAGACCCGGTACGAAATGTTGAATATTGATTGCCTGCTTCGTCGACCTCCCAAACCAGGCTGACGTCACGATCCGGACCCCGCCGCAGAATCAAATCGCTGTCACCCAGGAGACAGCGTCCTGTATCCAACAGGCCTTCGAGCAGATCGTCACTACCGGCGTCATGCAGACAATGCATGCCTGTCTGCAGATCCGTCGTCACGGCATCCAATTCGGCCAACAACCCGCGATCGACGGGCTGCAGAAAACTTGGCGGTCTACCCCGCGCAGCCGAGCCAGGTCGGTATGTCCTCCGGCTACCGAATCCCCCGGATTTCAATAGCCGGGCGCAGGCCGTCTCAAGCATAATGCGACTATCCTGTTGCCGGTCGGGGTACAGTAGATAGAGCAGTCGCTGTTGCGCACGACTCGAATCGACATCTCTCTTGGCGATCCCATTGATACGCCGGGATCTGGATTGACCCTGGCCGCCAACCGCCCCATTCGACTCATTTTCCAATCCCGACAGCAGCACCGCCGCTACATGCTCGCAATTTCCGGGTTGAGAGCAACTGCATTCGCCATGGATCGATATCGACTCCTCGGCAGACCGCTCCACACGAACATAGACCCGGTAGTCACGCTGCCCGTTGCGCTTGACCAGTGAAGTGATGATCTCACCATTGCGGGTTACCGAAGGGGGCGCCACCTTCCCTCGGTCAAGGATACGACCAGCCTTATCCAAAACACCGGGGCTGAATAGTTGCAGGAGATCACCGAGTGAATAGAGCATGGCGAAAATATACCATGCCCATGGAACACAGACACCGTTCACGGACTCGTAGGCTCACAGTAAAGTAGAATCAAAACGCCCATATTCCCCCGCTAAAAAATTTAGCGTCACTGAATTGACAAAATAGGACATTTGTATTACTTTCGCTTAACATTTAGGACAAACATCCTAATTCAGGTTGTGCAAGCGTGTATTTCAAACGGACGAGTAACCAGGAGAGCGTCGATGACCGCTGATTTGTTTTCCCCCATCACCATGGGTGACATAAAACTTGCCAACCGCATGGTTATGGCGCCTATGACACGCAACCGCGCCGACGAACACAACGCCCCGCACGATTTAAATACCACTTATTATCAGCAGCGGGCTACAGCGGGCTTAATTATCACTGAAGCTTCACAGGTTTCGGCGGAAGGCGTCGGTTATCCAGGTACACCGGGAATATACCGTGATGAGCAAGTCGCTGGTTGGCGGAAGATTACGGATGCAGTACATGCTGGGGGCGGGCATATTTTCATACAACTTTGGTATTGCGGGCGGATTTCACATCCCGACCTATTACCTGATAACCGAACACCTGTTGCACCATCAGCGATTCGACCCGAAGGAGAAGCAACGACCCTTGAGGGTATGAAAGCATTCGTCACACCCCGCGCATTGGAAATGGATGAAATAGCCGGCATCATCTCCCAATACAAACATGCTGCCGCGATGGCAAAGCAAGCAGGGTTTGACGGCGTCGAAGTGCATGCTGCGAATGGATATTTAATCGATCAGTTCTTACGTGACGGCTCAAATCAACGTACTGATCAATACGGAGGCAGCGTGGAAAACCGCATGCGTATGCTGAATGAAGTGTTGGATGCAGTGATAGCGGTATGGCCGAGTAACCGTGTTGGAATACGCCTCACACCTGAGAACAGCTTTAACTCGATGTCGGATTCAAATCCGCTTGAACACTTTCGGTATTTCATTTCACACCTTAATGCACGAAACCTTGCCTACATACACATCTTAGAGGGCGACATGGTATCTAAATCGATTAATATCGATTATCGCGTTTTACGTGACGGCTATAATGGGTTATATATGGCAAACAACGGCTATGATAAAGCACGCGCAGAAGCATCGCTCAGCAATGGAGATAGTGATTTTGTCGCATTCGGCATTCCATTCTTAGCCAATCCTGATCTGGTATACCGCTACCAGCATGACTTACCCTTAAATGACGCAAATTTTGACACCCTCTACGGTGGCGCTGAACAGGGGTATACCGACTATCCAATTCTTGAACAGACTATTACAGAACCGGGTTAAGCGAAAAACCAGGGTTAATAATATGCGAAATAAAGGTGGAACACTAAGACTACGGATTATCGCCGCTGCAGATGAACTCTTTTATCAGCAAGGATATGAGAATACTTCATTTAGCGATATTGCGGATGTAGTTGGTATATCACGTGGTAATTTTTATTATCACTTTAAAAGTAAAGATGAAATATTGGATGCCGTTATTGACGCCCGCATCACTCGTTTTAAAGAAATGCTGAACGAGTGGGATAAAAAAACAACCGACCCTAAACAGCGCCTCCATTATTACATTGACATGCAGTCACGAAACCAGGAAAAAATCATTTCACATGGCTGCCCCGTCGGCAGCCTATGTACAGAGCTTGCTAAAATCAGACATTTCATGCTGGTTGACGCGAATAAAATGTTTACCGTATTTCGTGATTGGCTGACCACCCAACTTGAACTGGTCGGCGTCAAAAAAAACGCCAAACAACTTTCCATGCATTTACTGGCTCGCGGGCAAGGCATTGCCACGGTATCAAACGCCTTTGAGGATAAAGCGTTTTTACATCAAGAAGTGACGCAATTAAAGCAATGGCTCGATGTTGAAATTCTTAAGGCAAGTCACTAATTTCCATTAACTGCATTTGACCACCTTCGAGGGAAAAAGCGAATGAGCCTTTCAAAACAGACAAAGAAGTTAACGGAAGACTTTATCAGCAGCCAATCTGCTGAAAACCAGGGTATTATTCAGGGTGCATTTACAACCATAAATGCGACTGATTTCGGCGCCAATGCCTTGCGTGAGGGCGATCAGGCAAAAAGCTTTCAGTTACCCAACAACAAGGGCGGCGAGACGGCATTGGCGGACCTGTTGGCGCAAGGGCCTGTTGTCATCAGCTTTTACCGTGGCGGTTGGTGCCCCTATTGTAATTTAGAGTTCAAGGCGCTGAATGATATTTTACCCACGATAAATGAACTGGGCGCAAATCTTGTCGGCATATCGCCTGAACTACCTGATAACCCCATCAGCACTACTGAAAAACACCAACTGAAATTTGAAGTCCTAAGCGATGTCGGCAATCTGATCGCCCGCGAATATGGCGTGGTAATGGACGTGCCGGTTTCCATGCGGCCATTGTACCTGCAATGGGGTCTGGATGTGCCCACTGCCAATGGCGATAACACCTGGGAGCTCCCTATACCTGCAACCTATGTTATCGATGGCGATGGGCAAGTTGTTTTTGCCTACATCAATAAAAACTATACCGAGAGATCAGAACCAAGCGAGATAGTACGAGCGCTGAAATCGATTGATTAACCCGACAACCAAATATGTCGGGTTAATAGCTAAACAGCTCATCGATGGGGAACGGCCTGCGAATCCCGTAACCTTGAGCATAGTCGACTCCCAACGCCTGTAATCGATGCAGAATTTCACTATTTTCGACAAATTCGGCAATCGTCTCCAAGCCCATGATATGGCCGATGCGGTTGATGGCGTCCACCATGGATTCATCGATGGTGCTTTCCACCATCTCCTTGATGAAGACGCCGTCTATTTTCAAATACTCTACCGGTAGGTGCTTGAGATAGCCGAACGAGGAGAGACCGCTGCCGATATCGGGCAGACATCCGTCATGGAATCCGTCAGGTCATCTCAATCAATCCTATACCCGGCCGACGGCCGGATACAGGGCTGACGTGCTATATGGTCGGCCGACCCATGCTGGAACTGTAACCCGGCAACGCTGAACGCGCCCTCGCACCGATCATCACCTTCCCGGGTGAAACATCCAGGTTAGTACACTCAGGAAAATAGCAGGTTTCATAACGCTTTATATAGCTCGGCTCCCTGGTGTTTGAATTCCACCGCCTTCTCCTGCATACCCTGTTGCAGGGCCTCTCCCTCGCTGACACCCTGGGATCGGGCATATTCGCGTACATCCCGGGTGATCTTCATAGAGCAGAAATGGGGTCCGCACATGGAACAGAAGTGGGCCGCTTTGTGGGCCTGGTGCGGCAGTGTCTCGTCATGAAACGCCATCGCCCGCCGGGGATCCAGACTGAGTGCGAATTGATCGTCCCAGCGAAACTCGAAGCGCGCCTTGGACATGGCGTTGTCCTGCAACTGGGCGCCGGGAAAACCCTTTGCCAGGTCGGCTGCGTGGGCGGCGATCTTGTAAGTGATGATGCCCTCGCGCACATCGGCCTTGTTGGGCAGCCCCAGGTGCTCCTTGGGCGTCACATAGCAGAGCATGGCGGTGCCGTACCAAGCGATCTGCGCCGCACCGATCCCGGAGCTGAAGTGGTCATAACCGGGGGATATGTCGGTCACCAACGGCCCGAGGGTGTAGAAGGGGGCCTCGAAACAATCCTGCAACGCCTTCTCCATGTTCTCCTTGATCATCTGCATCGGCACATGACCCGGGCCTTCGATCATCACCTGCACATCGTGTTCCCAAGCCACTTTGGTCAACTCGCCCAAGGTCTCCAGTTCACCGAATTGAGCGGCATCGTTGGCATCGGCCAGACAGCCGGGGCGCAGGCCGTCGCCCAGAGAGAAGGCCACATCGTAGACCTTCATGATTTCACAGATCTCTTCGAAATGGGTGTAGAGGAAATTCTCCTGATGGTGCGCCAAACACCACTTGGCAAGAATGGAACCGCCGCGGGAGACGATACCGGTAACCCGTTCAGCGGTCAGCGGCACATAGCGCAGCAGCACACCGGCGTGGATAGTGAAGTAGTCGACCCCCTGCTCGGCCTGCTCGATCAGGGTGTCGCGCATCATGTCCCAGGTCAGCTCCTCCGCCTTGCCGCCGACCTTCTCCAGGGCCTGGTAGATGGGCACCGTGCCGATCGGCATCGGCGCATTGCGCAATATCCACTCCCGTGTCTCGTGAATGTTGTCGCCGGTGGAAAGATCCATCAAGGTATCGCCGCCCCAACGCGCCGACCAGGCCATCTTCTCCACCTCCTCCTCGATGGATGAAGTGATGGCGCTGTTACCGATGTTGGTATTGATCTTCACCCGGAAGTTGCGGCCGATGATCATCGGCTCCAGTTCCGGGTGGTTGATATTGGCCGGAATAATCGCCCGCCCCGCGGCCAACTCCGAACGTACGAACTCGGCGGTGATCTCATCGGGAATCCGGGCGCCGAAGGCCTGACCCGGATGCTGACGCAACAGCTTGGCGTAGCGCGGGTCTTTGGCCAACTGCTGAAGACGGCAGTTCTCGCGGATCGCCACGAACTCCATCTCCGGGGTGATGACGCCCTGGCGGGCATAGTGCATCTGAGTGAGGTTCCTTCCCGGCTTGGCGCGGCGGGGGGGGCGAATATGCTCAAAGCGTAGCTGCGAGAGCGCCGGATCGGCCTGTCTGCCCCGACCGTACTCCGAACTGGGACCACTGAGAATTTCGCTATCCTCCCGCTCCTCGATCCAACGTGACCGAAGATCGGGCATACCCTTCAGCAAGTCGCTCTTGTGCGCCGGATCGGTAAAGGGTCCGGAGGTATCGTAGACGGGGATAGGCGGATTCTCCTCCTCACCAAAGCCGGCGGCGGTCGGCGACTGGCTGATTTCACGCATGGGCACACGGATATCGGACCCGGAGCCCTCGATATGAATCTTGCGGGAGTTATGGAAGGGTTTTGTCACCGCTTCCGAGAGGCCGGCCGTCTTATTGATGAAATCTTTTGCAATGACGCTCATGGGTGAAACCTCGCTGTGGTGGGAGAAGGGAAAAACCCAGCAGGTTTCCAGCTTCCCTCCGCCGGTATGAACCGGATCAGGTGAATAAGGGTCTCTCTCAGCCCGCCACAGTCTCCTGTCACGGACACCCCCAGCCTGTCAATCGCTACAGTATAACCTGAATCCGCGAGATCCGGGACGGATTTCCAATTGAGTCAATAGCCTGAATTATTGATGATTGAGGAAATACTGCGTCTGAACGCCAAGCCTGGCAGGAGCATGCGCACAACGCTCCCGGGTAACGCTTCGTGCTTTACAAATTCTTAAATAAAAACAATTTCTTAGTTAATTTTTTCAGTAGCGAGGCAAATAACGGCCATGAGAGAATCTTGCCCGCGGGAGCTAAAAACCGTAGGCTAACCGTCTGCCGCATTAAACCATAAACCAGGATATTTCGCATGATGGCAAACAGCTTCGATAAAGCCCGCTTCAATATGGTGGAACAGCAGATACGCCCTTGGGATGTGATCGATCCCCAGGTATTGCTACTGATGGAGTCCCTGCCGAGAGAGGCCTTCGCGCCCGAGAGCTATCAGGATTTGGCCTATGCCGATATCGAAATCCCTATCGGACAGGGGCAACACATGCTGTTTCCCCGTATCGAAGCTAGACTGATGCAGGCGTTGGATCTGCAACCTACCGACAAGGTTCTGGAGGTGGGCACCGGCAGCGGCTATCTGACCGCTTGCTTGGCGCACCTCTCCCAGCAGGTCGTCAGTATCGACCTGCACGGTGAATTTACCGATGCCGCCAAACAGAGGCTCAAGCAACAGGGTATAGCCAACACAACACTGATGACCGGCGATGCGCTTGCCTCCCCCCTCGCGGAAGGCCCCTTTGACGCGATTGCCGTTACCGGCTCGGTTCCCTCCAGCGAGCAGGCGGAACTGTTTCGCCGGCAGCTCAAGGTCGGCGGCAGACTGTTCATCGTGATCGGTACTCCTCCCGCGATGGCGTGCCGGTTAATCACACGCCATTCCCAAAGCTCCTTCAGGGAAGAGTGCATCTTCGAAACGGAGTTGGCGCCCCTGATCAACGCACCGGTTCCAGCAATGTTCGAGTTTTAATCACGCTACCGCTCCCTGGTCGATCTTCGCGGCAGAGCGGGCCACCATAAATAGAGAGAGGGAGATATGAGCATAAGCAAAAGCGCTCTGCCGCTGACCCATGCCAAGAGGAGTCAGCTATTGATCATCAACACCCAGGAGAAGCTTGCCCGGGCCATGCCCAAGCCCGATCTGGAGCTGATGATCGCCAACATCACCCGGCTCAGTCAGGCCGCCAGTCTGCTGGACGTGCCGATCATCCTGTCCGAGCACTACGGTAAAGGCCTGGGAAAAACCCTCCCCGAAATAGCCCAACATCTACCTCCCCATACCAAGGCAAAGGACAAGGTCACCTTTTCCTGCTGCACCGCACCGGGATTCGAAGAGGAACTCGGCCTGCACGATGACCGTAAGCAGACCATTATTGTCGGTCTGGAGAGCCATATCTGTGTCCTGCAGACCGCTTCAGGTCTACAACAGTGGGGATACCAGGTCTTCGTGGTCGAGGATGCCATCTCCTCCAGAAATCCGCTGCATCGCAACAACGCCCTCAGCCGCATGCGCCAGGGTGGGGTACAGGTCACCAACTGCGAATCAGTGATCTTCGAATGGATGGGCGATGCATCCCATCCGAACTTCAAAGAAGTATCGCAACTTATACGATAAGCCTCGTACGGGACGGTTATCAATCAATCCGCTGAATGCCGGACATACACCCCAAGCCACGCAGAGACGGCTTGGCGTCTCGCCCGGAAGGGGGCTCATCCATGCCTCAATCCGGTCTGTTTTTGACCCAGATCAAGTTCTCCCCCGGTTGAAAGGAAAAAATCGCCGGATTATTTGTCTCATAGACCGGAAATGGCTATGGTTAAGGGGCAGTCGAGGCGCACTCCACAGGTGAATTCCGACCTCACAGGCTTGATACTGCCCCGAATCCGGGCCAGACGATGTTCGGAGCCGCATGTGATCTGCGCAGTGGATTTGGATCGGCTGAATACCCCTTTTTATGACCATGGAGTGATACATGGAGAGTCTTGCTGAGAACTTTTCACGCTATTTTCGTCCCCGCTATGCTGTCACCCGACACCAACAGCGATATAGCTACACCATCCGCTATCAGGTATATGCCGAAGAGTTGGGTTGGGAGCCCCTGAACGACCATCGACTCGAAACGGATGATTGTGATGACTATGCTCACCACTGCCTGTTGGAACACAAACGAACCGGCGATATTGCCGGAAGCGTGCGCCTGGTGGTTCCGCCGGCAGGCAGGCGCGATGCCTGTTTGCCCCATCAACTGCACGGCATCTCCTCCATCAACTCCGACAAGCTGGACCGACTCTCACCTGACAAAGTCGGCGAGATATCGAGACTGGCGGTGCTGAACAACTTCCGGCGCCGGCCCAATGAGACGGGCAAGCCGTTTATTCTCGGCAAGCACAACACCAACACGATCTTTACCGAAAAGGAGAAACGCAACTTTCCCAATATCTCCATCGGCCTATACCTTTCCGCCATAGCCATGGTGGATCTGTGTGATCTCGATCTGGCGTTGGTGGTGATGGAGCCCAGGCTGCAACGCCATTTAAAACGCTTCGGACTGTTTTTTCATCAAATCAGCAGCCCTTTCGAATTCAGAGGCCAGCGGGCGCTGTTCGAACTGCCGGGCAACAAGCTGACCAGTCACATGAACCCGCAAATCAAGGCCTTCTACGACATGATCCACGAGGATCTCGAGAAACAACCCTGGCACATTCCACAGGAGAGACCCCCCTTACAACAATTCAATGATCCGGTTTGACTACCAAACCGCCTTCTCGCGCAATATCGGTTGGGTCAGCGAAGCGGAACAACACCGCCTGCGTAGCGCCCGTGTTGCGATTGCCGGCATGGGAGGGGTCGGCGGCAGTCATCTGCTGACCCTGACCCGCCTCGGCATCGGCGGTTTTAGCCTGGCCGACTTTGACAGCTTTGCGGTGGAGAACTTCAACCGTCAGGCGGGGGCCAATCTCAACACGGTGGATCAGCCCAAGCTCGATTGCCTGACGGAGATGGCGCTGTCGATCAACCCGGAATTGGATATCAAACGCTTTCCCGAGGGTGTACAGCCACGCCAAGCCGAACGATTTCTCAACGATTGCGACCTCTATCTCGATGGACTCGACTTCTTCGCAATGCCGGCGAGACTCGCTGTATTCGCCGCCTGTGAACGGCTCGGCATGCCTGCGGTAACCGCCGCCCCACTAGGGATGGGGTCGGCTTTGCTGTGTTTTTTGCCGGGGGGTATGTCCTTTGAAGAGTATTTTCAGTTGCAGGGACAGGGAGAGTATCAACAATACCTGCGATTTCTTGTGGGCCTGGCGCCGGCCAGGCTGCATATGGATTATCTCGTATTGCCTGATCGCATCGATCTGGCGGGAAAGAAAGGGCCCTCCACCGCCATAGGCTGCGAATTGTGCGCGGGTTTCGCAGCCTCCCAGGTCCTGAAACTCCTGCTTGGCAGGGGAAAAGTCCCAGCCGCCCCCTGGGGTTTGCAGTTCGACGCCTACCAAAACCGGTTGCGCCGCACTTGGCGGCCCGGAGGAAACCGGCATCCGCTCCATCGTCTTGCCATCCGGCTGGGTGAGCGACAATTGCTACAGCGGTCCGAAAAGGATTGAGATGGACGCGAGAGCAGACGGTCAACTGAGGATTCTAGCCCGCATTTCTCACCAGACGGACCGTACTAACAGGAAAACTTATGAAAGTTGAACAGGTTAGCATCTCTCACCGTATGGCATTCATCGGACAGTCTGTCCTATTTGGTTTTTGGAACAACCAGGCCGAGCCTCTTGAACGACCGGGCTTGAACCATAGGCCCGGCTATGCTTTTGCGCCCGGTCGTCCAACCTGCTTCGGCCTGGTTGCACCAGAAATCCAAATCCTGGTGAGAAATGCGGGCTAGGTTCAATGTCCCAGGGTGTGAATAAACTCCTCATAAGTGGCGCCCTTATCATGTAATAAATCCACCAGCCATTTTACGGAGGCATCAGGCGCATCACGAACCCCGGCCAGATGCTCGATACGCATCATCTCTTGATAGACCGGCGTGATCGCCTCTATACTCGCCTGGCTGGGTTTACGCCGCACCGAAAAATAACCGGTCGGCCGACCGTCGATATCGTGATCGACCGTGACATTGGCAAATACCCAATAGTAGTCCCCCGTCTTTGCCAAATTCTTGACATAGGCAAAACACTCCTGGCCTGCCTCGATGGTATTCCAGAGCAGACGGAACACGCCGCGCGGCATGTCGGGATGGCGAATGATGTTGTGCTGCACGTCCAGCAATTCAGACTCAGTATATTTTGCGATCTTCATGAACACCCGGTTTGCGTAGGTGATCCGTCCTTTCAGATCAGTCTTGGAGACGATGAAATCGTTATCGTTCATGACGATTTCATGATCGGTGGGAGATATTGTACTCTTCATTTACGCACCCTCTAGCCCGGATATTTCACCCGGCCGCTGATAATATGAATTAACTTATTGATTTAAAATCTAATATTTAGCATGTTAGTAAAGTGCAAAGTGTTACCCGACAACGCTGAACGCGCCCTCGTACCGATCTCGTCGTTCAGGGACGATATTTCCCCAATCATCAATAGGTTAGGCTATTGACTCAATCGCAAATCCGCCCCTGAACGACGAGACCGGCACGATCATCACGTTCCCGGGTGAAACATCCGGGCTAGCCGTGTTTTTCGGTAATCATGGCATCGATGCGGTCCATCACTTGATCACTGGAATGCTCCATCTCCTTGTAAGTCTCGAATATCCTGGCCTGCAGCTCTTGATCCTTCTGCCATTCCTGCGTGAGGTATGCGAGTGCCGCATGGCCCGCCTTATGGACCTCCGCATGCGGCGACTCAAGTTCCCTGAAGGCCGATAGGCGCCCAAACGTTTCCTTGCCGGTCCCTTCGTAGTACCACTTGCCGAGACGGCAGTTGTGATGATCCACCATGACGGCTTGGGCGTCTGTATTGTCCGTGCCTGCGTAAAACGATTTGTAAACCTTTTGTTTGTAGATCATGTGATCTACCTTGATCAATGAGGCATAGCAGATATCGTGGGCGAAATCGACGGAGGCGTAAGTCGTTTGCGCCTGCTCGGCGAAGACGTTGAAATCGACGTTCATCTCCTCTACGGCGGTTTGCACGCCGTTCGCCATCTCCAGCATTTCGCTTGAGTTGGTCTGCATGATCGCGGTTTCGCTCTGAAAGGTGGTGACCACCGCACGAATCTCGTCCGTCGCCTTTTTGGTGCTCTCCGCCAGTTTCTTGACCTCATCCGCCACGACGGCAAAACCACGGCCGTGCTCACCCGCCCTAGCCGCTTCTATGGATGCGTTCAAGGCCAGAAGGTTGGTTTTGTCGGCAATCTCGCTGATCATGCCGAGGATACCGGTGATCTCGTCACTCATGGCATTGAGCTGGTCTATGGTCTGGTGGCTTTGCTCGATCATGCCGAGGGTTCTGGTCTGGGAATCGAGCACCTGGGAGACGGCCCCCTGACTCTCCTGGGCCTTCTGCATATTGTCGGTAGCGATCTGGGAGACTTTCTGCATCTCATTGGTGATGTGCGCCAAGTCATTCTGGCTCAACAGCAGGTTACTCATGGTCTGACCGGTATTCAGTTCCTGCAGCTTGGCGGCTATCTCGTTACGTTTGATAAAGGTTGCATTGTCAGCCATGGTGTCCAGGGAGCTGTTAATGCGCGTAAGGCTCTTGCTCAACTCACCATACATGCCTGCGGGCAGCGTGCGTCGATAGTAACGACCTTGGGAGACCAGTTCGAAGCAGGTCTTTACCTCGCGGAAAAAGGTCTCTAGCTGATCCAGGGATTCATTCAGATTCCAGGCGATGCGTCCCACCTCACCCATCCTGGGAGCATGCGTGATGCGTGAGCCGAACTGGCCCTCGAGCATCTCCCGCAGAACCTCGTCTACCCGCTTCATGACGATAAAAGGCGTCTTCATGCGGTGGCTGATGACCAATCCGACTATCAGGGTAAGTGCGGGAAAGAGCCAGAACCAGTGACGGTATCCATCCATCATGAGAACCGACAGGATACTGAGGAGATTCAGCAGTACGAAAACCGCCGCATAGCGTTGTAACCGAGCCTTCATAGTTCACACACCTTTGTTCAGTGACGGCATGACTCCAATGCGCTACGGATGCCTTGACGGCATCCCCGGAGCCCGCCCGTTTTCCGCACTTCACAGCAGCGTAAAGCGTTGCGGAAATAGAGGTGGCGGCATCCTGACTTGGTTTCCGCCTGACAAACATGTATGAACACCCGGTTTGTGGAGGTTATCCTCTCCCTAGTGTACCTTGTCATCATGGCGCCCGATCTTACCTCCGGACCTGTTATTGCTACCTGGTTTTTCATACCCCATCCCTCAGATATTTATGCGGGTAAATACCCGGTCGGTCGTCTTAGGGGGTGTTCTCAATCATCGTTCGCGGCGTGATTCCGGCCCTTTTCCGCGCCGGCGGCGTTGCGATTCGTTGCAATAGAATGACTATTGCGCCTCATCGCGCCTTGCCGGCACGAAAAATGACTCAGAATCACGCTCACTCAGCTAATTGAGAACGCCCCCTAGGATCTGTTAACACTATATCGCCGATTTCATTGGTATCTTTAGAATTCGCTGACCTCATGCTGTCGTTCCGCTACCTCGGGATTCGTCCAGGCAAGTCATCTTGGAGAAGCGGCGCATGAATACATCGTTCACGGAGCGGAGGCTGGAATCCGGTCAGTCGTTGAGGCACATACAGTGAAAGGAGGCTCTCGCCAAGAAGACAGTCTCTGAGGATCATTCGCGGGCTTGGGGCGAGCATTTCTTTTCCTCTTATGATCGCTGCAAGAGTCCTGTTACTATTAACCCGGCAACCTGGATGAACCTACATAAGGGGGGGGGGAAGATGTCTGGAAATACGATCCGTCGCCGCATGGGCTTTGCCCTTGTCTGCCTGTTGTCGGCCTCGCAGCCCCTGGTGTCGGAAGAACGGGATCCTCGCTACGACCTGGTCAACTTGAGCGCACAGGCTTCCTCAGAGGTGGAAAACGACACCCTGATCGCCGTACTGTATGCGCAAAAGGAGGGCGATGATCTCGCCCCGTTGACCGGGAGCGTCAATCGCCTGGTCGCCCAGGGCATCGACGAGGCGAAGCGCAGCAAGGGCGTCAAGGTCCAGACCCTCGACTACCTGACCTCCCCCATTTATCAGCAACAGCGCCTCTCCGGCTGGCGTGTGCGCCAATCGATCCGCCTGGAGAGCCTGCAGAGCGACAAGTTGAGCGAACTGCTGAGCAAACTGCAATCGAGCCTGGCCCTGGAGTCGGTCAGCTATGCCATCTCTCCCGCACGTCGCAGGCAGGTGGAGGATTCCCTGACACAGCAAGCCATAGACGCCTTTCGCCGGCGGGCAGAGCTGATAACCCATCAGTTGGGCCGCAGCCAATACCGGTTGGTGGAGATGACCGTTCAGACATCCGGCCAACCGGTTCAGCCATTGCGCATGCGTGCAAGCATGATGGCTATGGAGCGCGCCTCCGCCGCTCCAACCCTGGAGGCCGGCAGCCGCACTGTGCAGGTCGGGATCACCGGGAGCATCGAGTTGCAGGTACACTAGTGCCGCTTAAACCTAAAAACCGCAGTTGACCACTCCATCCTGATACTGAACTACTGATAGGCAAACCATTGGCTTCGATGTGCCGATTCACCTGCCGGGTGATCCACGCTACGGGCTTCTCCAGGTAGTGGTCGACACCTTGGTTCCACGCGGGAGTTGATGCGCCTTGCCGTCCGAATCCCGGCGGGTGATCACCTGGGATTCATCGCCGCCGAAATAGGGTAGGAAAAAGAGCCTGAAGCGAGTCCCGGCATCCGCGCTTGACTCGACCTTCACATGGCCTTGATAGCGCTGCAATGACACCTGCACCGCAGCCAATCCCATACCGTCCCGTTTCTCCCCCGACAACTTAGTGGTGAAAAAAGGATCGAAAAGCCTGCTGAGCTTGTCCTTTGCAATCCCCGGACCGTTATCAACAACACACAACTCCACGCGATCGCCGAGCACCACGCCTCCGCAAACGGTACACACCAAGTCGAGACCGCGCCTGAAACTCAGGTCGACACTGATCTCGCCTTTATCCCCCAACCCGTCTCTGGCATTGATGCAGAGATTCATCAACATCCGGTTGAGGTGGATGGGATCGATCAACGCCTTCGGCAGGTTTTCCTCGCAACGGTTTTGGATTCGGATACCCGCCGGCAGTGCGACCCGCAGCAGCTTTAGCGTCTCTGCGACCAACTGTGACATATCCAGGGCGACCACATCCCGGTTCGAACCGCCCCGGCTGACGGTGATGAGCCGGGCAATCAAATCATGCCCTCGCATCGCCGCTTCGCTGATGCCTTGCAGATAGGCCTGTAACTTCTCCTGAGAAAGGGTCTCGGCGCGCCTGGCCAGATCGGCAAACCCCAGAATGGGTACAAGAATATTATTCAGGTCATGGACCACGCCACCGGCCAATTCACCGATAGCCTCGGGTTTTCGGATCTGGCGCATGGCATCCAGGACGCGCTCCCGCTCTTGCTCGGCATGCTTTTGCCGGGTAATGTCCTGAATGGTGCCGATCACCTTGAACGGTTGACCGCTCTGCCCATGAATACGCCCACGACCGACGACATAGCGCATCTCGCCATCCGGGGTGATGATTCGATGCTGATGGATGAACTCCGACAGTTGACCGCTTTTAACAGCCTCTCTGTTGTGCAGCATCTGCGGCCTGTCATCCGGGTGACAGCGTTCCAACAGGAGTCCGAAATCAGGTTCGGTCACCGTCTCATCAACACCGAGGATACGGTAGAAGACATCTGACCAATGCATGCGATCCGTTTCCGGATCATAGGCCCAGGTACCCAGATTCGAGATCCGCTCCGCATTCTCGAGAATCAGCAAGGTCTCTTGCAGCTCCTTGCGGGCGCGGTATTCCATCGTGATGTCGCGCCCCACACCGATCAGTCCCATCACCTTGTCGTCAGGCCCGCGGTAGGGGGTCTTGACGATATCCAACAGCACCCTGCGACCGTCGGGATATTCCATCCACTCTTCACATCGCATGGGCATACCGCTGTGTAGAATCCGGCCGTCCTGCTCATGAAACATCCTCGCCTGGGCCTCCGGCAGGATATCCCGGTCGCTACTGCCCACCATTTTGCTCTCCGGGGTGGCGACCAGGCTTTCGAACGCCTTGTTGCAACCAAGATAGATCTGCGCCTTATCCTTGAAGAAGATCAGATCCGGGATGGTATCGATCAGGGTGCGCAGCAGGGCGCGATCGCTGGCCAGACTCTGTTCGAACCGGTGACGCATGATATCCCGGTCCAGGCCATCGAGCGCAAAACTGAGATCGGACGCCATCTCTCGCAGGAGTTGCAGGCCGTCCTCCACCAGCCCTGCGTCATCCGACATCACCACCAGACCGCCGACATGGGCGCCGCTGCGCCGAACCGGAAAGGCCGCGCCTGCGGTAAAACCGTTCAGTTGCGCCTCCGAAAACCAATGGCTGTCACGATGGCAATCATCGGCAAAGTTGACGATAGCCTCCTCTCCGGATTTGACGGCCTGGACCAGGGGGTCGTTTTCCAACCCCACGTGCTTGCGCACCGTCTCCAACCAACCGGCTTCGTCCCCTGCAATGTGAGCGATCTTCAAGGCATTGGTGCGCTTATCCACGAAACCGATCCACACCAGCTTGATGCCGGCGTTGACCGCAACTTCACAGACATCGCTCAATAGCATCGCCTCATCACCCGTCCGCACGATCGACTGATTGGTATCGCTGAGGGCTTGATAGAGTATGCGTTGGCGCATCAGGGCTGCATGACGCCGTGAGAGCTCCTGCCCCATGAAGTTGAAACTGCATGCCAACTCCGACAGCTCGGCCAACTCAAAGCCGCCTCGCTCATTCAACCGATGCTCGGTATCGCCGGCGGCCACCGCCCTGGCGGCTGCCGAGAGGCGCGTCAGGGGCCGGGTGACGGACCGGGCGGTCCAGAACCAGAGCATGAGGGAGAAGATCAGCACCACAATCACCGCCGCCAAGGTCTGAGCCATGGCGGCTTGGGAATGTTTGGCAAGCTCCTCCCGCAAATCCAGTTCGAGAAACAGCCAACCCCGGCCGGCCGGCGCATCCGGTCGTGCATCGACGGTGACGGCTATCGGCTGATAAACAACGACCCGCATCCCTGCTCCTTCGAGACGCACCAGACGCTCACCATCGGGTGGCCATTGACCGACCAGTCCCGGATCGATGTCCGGCAGCGCGTTGCCGATCCAGGCTTCTCGGGAGGCGAGGAACATCCTTTGCTGCCCATCGAGACCGAAGGCGCGGGAAAAACAGGGAAAAACCGCCATGCTGGCCATCGCCTGACGGGCGATCTCCACCTGCCCTTGAGCCAAACCGTACTCGATGAATCGATAAAGGCTGTCGATAATCATCTCGGCGCGCTTCATATATCTTGCCTGCAATGCCCCTCTTTCCACCCGATAGTGCCAAAACGATAGACCCAGAATCGGCGGCACAATAAAGGCTACCAGGGCCAACGGCATCAACCAGCGCAGCGATAGCTTGCCGATCATCATCCTAAAAACCGCAGTTGGACGGGGTGAAGTATGCGCTTGCGGGGGTGCGGGGCAAGGGTCGCTCCTGCACATCCCTGTGCTTGCGACACTGGTGCATCCCTGCACGGCGCACAACAACGCGGAATCGTCATGCTGTCCCAAGGCGTCGCAAGCGTGCCATTCGCCCCGTAGCGCGGTTCAGCCGACCGGTGAATAGGCAAAACGAAGTTACGAGTTTGCATATCAGTAGTTCAGTATCGGAATGGAGCGGTCAACTGCGGTTTTTAGGATCATGCCTCGTGTCTCTGCAGACTGATCTTTTCTGCGGTAAAGTCCAGACAGAATCTTACAAAGTCGTCAACCTTCAACGGACGGCTGTAATAGTATCCCTGGATATGGTTGCATCCCCGGTCCGTCAACCACTCCAGTTCTTTGGTCCGTTCGACGCCTTCGGCGGTAACCTCCAGTTGTTGGATTCTCGACATCGCCAGAATGGTTTCAACAATGGCCGCATTGTGCGGATCGACGTCCACGCCGACAATGAACGAACGGTCGATTTTCAATCGTCCCACCGGCAGCCTTTTCAAATAGGCAAGGGAGGAAAAACCGGTGCCGAAATCATCGATGGCGAAGCGGATACCCATTTTCTTGGCGGCGTTCATCTTGCCCACCGTCTCTTCGAGATCCTCGAGGAGCAGGTTTTCGGTGATCTCCAGCTCGACGCGATGGACCGGAATCCGGAATTCACCCATCAGCGCCTTCAGTCGGGAGAGAAAATCGGCGCTGCGGAAATGGCGCGGGCTGATATTGATGGCCAGGCACTCCAACCCCTGGCAGGGTGGATCCTTGAGTATCTGTTGCAAAATCGCAAACCCTTCGCGCAAGGTCCACTCACCGATTTCACTAATCAATCCCAACTCCTCGGCATAGGGGATGAATGCCGAAGGCGCGAGCAGACCGCGTGTAGGATGGCGCCAACGAATCAATGCCTCCGCGCCGACGATACACTCGTACCGGGCGTCGATCTGGGGTTGCAGGTAGAGTTCCAGTTGGCCTTGCCCGACGGCCATGCGCAACTCCTTGCCGATCCTCAGCCGATCATTGACCTCCGCCTGCATGCTGGGATGAAAAAAACGTATCGTATTGCGGCCTGCCGCTTTGGCCCGATACATAGCGGTATCCGCCTGTTTCAACAACTCATCGGCATCCATACCTTCAGCGGGAAAAAGCACAATACCAATACTCGCTGTAGTAACGTATTCGTGCCCATCCAGCAATACCGGCTGATTGAGGGCCTGACGTATCTTCTCCGCCACGTCGCGCGCAGTCGCGGAAGCCTGATTGGCGTCTCCGGCAAACATCGGCAGCACCACCACGAATTCGTCGCCGCCGAGACGCGAGACGATATCTTCTTTGCGCAGGGTGCGATTCAGACGCTCCGCGACCCGGCACAGCAGGATGTCTCCGGCCATATGCCCCATGGAGTCGTTGATATTCTTGAAATTGTCCAGATCCATGAAAAGCAAGGCGCTGTGCTTATTCCGACGCTGCGAAAGCGAGATCATCGTCTCCAACTCGGTGCGTAACAGCACCCGGTTGGGCAGGTTGGTCAAGTCGTCATACAGGACCCGTCGATGGAACTGTTCCTCGGCAACCCTGCGATCCGTGATATCCCGGGCAATGACGATGAACAGGCGTTGCGAATCGATATGGGCCTTGGTCATGTTCAATTCCAGGGGAAAGGACTCCTTGTTGAAACGCTGCGCGGTATATTCTCGGCGGATACTGAGAGGCACGCCGTCAACCCGTGAAAAGCTCTTTTTCATCAAAATCTTGAGCTCATCATGCCCATCCGGCAGCAGGGTCTCCAGCCTGCTCTGGCTGAACGCCTCCTCGCTACAGACGAACATACGCAAGGTGGCTGAGTTGAAGGACTCGACCCCGCCGCTCGTATCGAATGTCAGAATTGCATCCGGCGCAGTGTCCATCACGGCCTGCAATCTGGCGCCCAGGTTGTTGGCCGATTCCAGGTTTTCCCGTCTGATCAGCGACAGCCGGGCATAGAGTAGCGAGAAAACCGCCAATAACAGGCTGATGCCTGCCCCAACCGTGTATACGATGGCATGGGGGACCGAACCGGCCCGGATTATCTCCTCTTTCAAGATCTGGATCAGCAGTATCCACTCCCTGGCCGAAGGGGCTTTTACTCCGTCGTTATCGCCCGCTGGAAAGACCAGTCTTTGAAAAGCGAATAGGTCTCCCTGCCTCTCAAACGCGCCGACATCCGATTTCAGCATCTGTCGCCAAACAGCGGGAAACCGATCCTGAAATCTCACCGCTCTCGCTGTCCCCGGATACATGAATCCCCACTCATGGGAAGTCTCCGACCCCTGCAAATAGTAGCCCTCGGCATTCAGCACCAAGACACTGCCGCCACTTTGGCCGATATGGGCGGAGTGGTACCGCAACAGATCCTGCGCAAGGAAGTTGAGGATCAGCAAACCGCGTCTCTCCCCCTCGAAAAACACCGGTGAAGCGAGCCGCAGCATGGGTTTGATGGGCTCCTCGATGCGGTTGTTTTCTACATTCAGATCCAACGGGGAGACATAGATCTCTCCCCGGTCGAGCTGTATGCCTTCTTTGACGTAGTAACGGTGGGCCTTTGACTGCAGCGTCTCTGCTGATTCGACCCGGGCGCCGCTCACGTCATAGTTGATACGCACCCGCTCCATGCCCTGGGTATCGATGAAACGCACCTGATCATAGATACGCTTGCTGGCGGTGAAGTAAGACCAGGCCGTCTGTAGCATGCCGAGGGAGTCCTCATCTCCGCGGCGGAGCCATGTCATCAGATCCTCATGATCCGCCAGAATCCGCAGATCCTCGATAATGCCGTTGAGTTCGTACCGCCAGGCATTCTCAATGGCTTGCAGCTCCACCACACTGGCATCCTGAAGCCGATGCACGACCGCTTCGTCCTGCACCCGGATCACAAATAAGAGCACGCCCCAGATCAACGACAGCACAGGCAGCAAAATCACCAAGGCGTTTCCGACGATACTCCTGAGGGCAGTGTTTTTTGCACCCGTCGCGGCCGACGACTTTATTATTCGCTTGACGAGGGCCTTGAATCTCATCGCAACCCACCCGCCCGATACGTCGTCCAGCTCAGCATCGAGACCGGATGATGACGCGATTTTCCCCTCATCAGGCCGACGCCTCTAGGCCTCAGGGTTACCGGCGACAGCGGAAAAATCCATCCTCGGCGACATCAGGTCCGGCAACAGGATCTGTTGTCGAAACTCCTGTAACAAACGCCCAGCCTCGAAACCGTCGTGTGCGATACGTAGTTCATACGCGGATCGGCTATCGGTGATGGAAGAGACGCCCAGTGACAAAGCGGCATCGTCGGGTGCGAATAGTTTGGGTTGCGCCATGGCGGAAGTCCAAATTGCGGCTCCCTGCCTGAAATGAGCTGGAATCAATTTAGTTAGATTTAATTCTAGACCAAGTTGTCGCTGTTTTCCTTATTGTTTATATGGTAAATAAATTCCTGAACGGCATCCGACCACCTAGACCGGATGCTTCACCCGGGAGCGTGATGATCGTGCCGTTCAGGGGCGGATTTACGATTGGGTTAATAGCCTAACCTATTGATGATTAATGAAATACCGCCCCTGAACGACGAGATCGGTACGAGGGCGCGTTCAGCGTTGCCGGGTAACACTTTGCACTTTGCTAATATTCTAAATATTACATGTTAAATCAAAAGGTTAATTCACATTTTTCCTATTCATCGGTCGGCTGAACCACCCTACGGGGCGAATTACACGCTTGCGGTGGCCCGCTCGATCATTTTTTCCAAGATGGCGTAGATCCCGACATGCCGGCTCGGACTCAGGTGCTCTTCGAGATGCAGGCGTTTGAACAGACCATCGACATCCATATTTTGAATCTCGCGTAGCGGACGATTGGAAAGGAGATCGATCAACAACGCCAACACGCCCTTGATAATCGCCGTATCGCAATCTCCCACGAACCTGATCAGCACAGGATCATCCGCGACGCGCTGCGCCGCCACATACACTCGGCTCATACAGGGCCTGACCCAGTTCTCCTCTGTTTTCAGCTCATCCGGCATCGGCGGCAGATTCTCGCCCAGCTCCCTCAGGTATTGATAGCGCGCATCCCAATCATCGAGAAATTCGAAAATATCAACAATCTCATTGACGTTACTCATCCTATTCACCGATTACCCTAAAAACCGCAGTTGGACGGGGTGAAGTGTGCGCTTGCGGGGGCGCAGGGCAAGACGCAACGACGCGGAATAGTCATTCTATTCCAAGGAGTTGCAACGCAGCCATGCGCCGCCGCAAGCGTACAATTCACCTCGTAGCGTGGTTCACCCGGCAGGTGAATAGGCAACTCGAAGTCAATAGTTTGCATATCAGTAGGTTGGTATCAGGATGGAGCGGTCAACTGCGGTTTTTAGGGTTACAGTAACCCCAACTGCAACATGCTAAAAACCGCAGTTGACCGCTCCATTCCGATACTGAACTACTCTTCCAACCTTTGTCCGATCACCTCGCTCAACTGCTCCCTCAGGGGCGCGGATTGAAACCGCTCGACGATTTCGTTGGCAAAACCCAGGCACAACAGTCGCCTCGCCTGACCTTTGTCGAAACCCCGGGAGCGTAGATAGAACATGGCTTGCTCATCCAACCTGCCTACACTCGCGCCATGACTGCACTGCACGTCATCGGCATAGATCTGCAACTGCGGCTTGGTGTCGACCTCGGCCCTGCGGGAGAGCATCAGGTTGGCGTTACTCAAGTGGGCATTGCTTTTCTGCGCCTGTTCGCGCACCTGAATCAGACCGTCGAAGACCGCTTTCCCCCCGCCATGCAGGATGCCTTTGAAGTTCTCACGGCTGTCGCAGTGCGGCGCCGCATGATCCACGTCGAGGTGAAAATCGGTCAATTGGCCCTCCCCAGCCAGATAGAGGCCGTCCAGTTCACAGCCGGCGCCGGGGTCGGTGAAGCGGCAGTGAATCCTGGTGCGCGACCAGACGCCGCCGACTGCGGCATTGATCCCCTGATAATGCGCTTTACCCTGCAGGCCCAGGTGGATGTCACACAGATGGTAGGCCTGAGCGCTCTCCTGTTGTATCCGCTGGTGGACCAGGCTCGCCCGCTCCGCCAGCGTGATTTCGCACACCAGATTATTGAAATAGGCCGTTTCACCGTCCAACGCCAGATAACGCTCCACCAGATTGGCGGAGGCGTCCGCTTCCAGCATCACCAAATGGCGGGGGCGCATGGCGCGCCCTGCCGCGCCTTTGCCGGCCAGATGCAACAGTTCGATAGGCTGTTGCACCGTGACGCCGGCGGAAACGCGAATCACCGCACCATCCTGCAGGGTCGCTAGATTCAGCGCCGCGAAACCATGATCGCCCAAGCCGGAGAGTGAACCCACCGCTTCGAGCACCTGCCTGTCGCCGACGGCCACGGCCTCGCGCAAACTGCCCACCCTGACCCCCGCCAAGCCGGTATCGGAAAGATCGGCTTGATAGCGACCGTCGACGAAGACCAGGCGCGCCGCCGTCGGTTCCCTGAGAAACCGGCGCATCACCGCATGCCGGGGAAACGCTTCATCCCTTTCCGTCAACTCAAAACCCCGCTGCATCAGACCCTCGATGCCGGTGTAACGCCATGCCTCGGTGCGGGTATGAGGAAAACCGAGTTCCGCAAAACGCCTCGCCGCCGCCTGTCTCCGGCCGGTGAGCCGATCACCGCCTGCCTCATGCAGGCTGTCGATATAGCGCATCGCTGTCTGCTGATAGTCACGAATCATCTGATTCATGCCGCGACCTCTTCCAATAACCAGCCATAACCCTTCGCCTCCAGCTCCAACGCAAGCTCCTTGCCGCCGGAACGGACGATGCGCCCCCCGGCCAATACATGGACGTGATCAGGCTCGAGATAGTCGAGCAGGCGTTGATAATGGGTCACCACAATCATCGCCCGATGCGGCGAGCGCAGCCTGTTGACGCCGTCGGCCACGTTGCGCAAGGCATCGATATCCAGCCCGGAGTCGGTCTCGTCGAGGATCGCCAGGAAAGGTTCAAGGACAGCCATTTGCAGGATCTCGTTGCGCTTCTTTTCACCACCGGAGAACCCCGTATTGACCGAGCGTTTCAGCAGCTTCTCATCGAGTTTCACCTGCCTCGCCTTTTCCCGCACCAGCTTCATGAACGAGACCGCATCCATCTCCTCCTCGCCACGCGACTTGCGAATGGCGTTCATCGACTCTCTGAGGAAGGTCATATTGTTGACCCCTGGGAGTTCCACCGGGTACTGCATGGCGAGAAACACACCCTGTCGAGCCCGTTCCTCGATCTCCATGCCCAGCAGATCCCGGCCCATATAACGGACTTCGCCGTCAGTCACCGTATAACCGTCGCGTCCCGCCAGAATATGCGCCAAGGTGCTTTTTCCGGATCCGTTGGGGCCCATCACGGCATGTACTTCCCCCGCCCTGACCTCCAGATCGATGCCTTTCAGAATCGCCTTGCCGTCGACGCCGGCGCTCAAATGCTTGATCGATAACATCGCCACAACCTCTTTAATTTAATCTTGGATTTCGGCGCTCGCTTCGCGCGCATAGCGCACGCATCCAATTCAAAACCCATAATCATCCAACCGCGCCTTCCAGACTCACGGCGAGCAGCTTCTGCGCCTCGACCGCAAACTCCATGGGCAGTTCGTTGAATACCTGCTTGCAGAATCCGTTGATGATCATCGACACCGCATCCTCTTGCGAAAGTCCGCGCTGCCGGCAATAGAAAAGCTGGTCCTCGCTCACCTTCGAGGTGGTCGCCTCATGCTCCACCCGGGCAGTGGGATTCTTTACCTCGATATAAGGGAAGGTGTGGGCGGCACAGCGATCGCCGATCAGCAGGGAATCGCATTGCGAGTGGTTGCGGGCGTTCTCGGCCTTGGCCGCCACTCGCACCAAACCGCGATAGGCATTGCTGCCGAACATGGCCGAAATCCCCTTGGAGACAACGGTGCTGCGGCTGTTTTCACCCAGATGGATCATTTTGGTGCCGGTATCCGCCTGCTGGCGCCCTTTGGTCACCGCCACGGAGTAGAATTCGCCTACCGTATCCCTGCCGCGCAGGATACAACCGGGGTATTTCCAGGTTACCGCGGAACCGGTCTCCACCTGGGTCCAGGAGATATGAGAGCGATCACCGCGACACTCTCCCCGCTTGGTGACGAAGTTATAGATCCCGCCGCGCCCCTCGCTATCGCCCGGATACCAGTTTTGCACGGTGGCGTATTTGATCTGCGCATCCTCCAGCGCCACCAACTCCACCACCGCTGCATGTAGCTGGTTCTCGTCGCGCATCGGCGCCGTGCAACCTTCCAGATAACTGACCCGGCTGCGCTCCTCGGCGACGATCAGCGTGCGCTCGAACTGGCCGGTCTTCGCCTCGTTGATGCGGAAGTAGGTAGAAAGCTCCATCGGGCAGTTCACCCCCTTGGGGATATAGACGAAGGTCCCGTCGCTGAAGACCGCGCTGTTGAGCGCCGCGAAGAAATTATCCTTGTGGGGCACCACCGAACCCATGTACCGCCGCACCAGTTCGGGATATTCACGAATCGCCTCAGACATGGAGCAGAAAATCACCCCCGCCTCGGCCAGCGTCACGCGGAAGGTAGTGGCTACCGAAACACTGTCAAACACCGCATCCACCGCCACACCGGCCAGGGCCTTCTGCTCTTCGATGGGGATACCAAGCTTTTCGTAGGTCGCCAGCAACTCGGGGGCGACCTCGTCCAGACTACCCAATTGGGGCCTTTTTTTCGGCGAGGAGAAGTAGGAGATGGCCTGAAAGTCGATCGGCGGATGCCTGACGGCCGCCCAATTGGGCTCCCGTAGGGTCAGCCAGTGATGATAGGCAGCCAAACGCTTCTCCAACATCCACGCCGGTTCCTCCTTGCGCGATGAAATGGTGCGAATCACCGCCTCATCCAGGCCCGGCGGCAAGGTATCCGACTCGATTTGAGTCACGAAACCCTGCGCGTACCCCTTGCCCATAAGCGCTTCCACTGCGGTATTGGATGAACCCATGATATGACTCCGATTAAATGCCTAACCCGTATGGTTCACCTAGGAACGTGATGATCGTGCCGAACTCGGTACGGGGGCGCGTTCAGCGTTGCCTGATAACACTATCCGGACGGCCGTAGCATCCGTGGTGAAAGAACCGATCATTTGCCTGACTTCGGCCATACGACCGATTACCGAAAACCAATAACATACTAATACAGTCAGGTATTAAGATTTGCAAGCGCTTTTCCCAACAGGTTTGCAGGGATATCATTCCATGCACACATTCAGAAAGTGGCTAATTCCTCTGGATAATCAATGAGTAGGGGAGTAACTCGCTGAATTTGACGTTCCTCTCTACCCCATTCGTCCAAGGGTTTTTACGGCGGATCAGAAGCCGAAAGTCACTGCTCCAGAATCGATTTCACCCCATCCGAAATCAATCGTTCGTAGTGGAATTTATTCTTGCCGTCGATAGAGACGCCTAATCCGCTCATCATGGTGAACAGATCATCGATAATAATCTCGGAAATATGCTGCCCGCCGTGAAGGGAGCTCTCCAGATCGTTGTTCATCGCCAACATGCAGGAAAGGGCGCCGATGACGTTCAGCATATCCTCCTCACCATCCGGGGAAGGCTTCGATATCGCCGTCCCTTCCCCTCCCGGAGCGGATTGAATGCCATAGCGTTCGCAGACGCGGTTCAGGTCCGACCGGTGGAAACAGAGACTCTTCGGATAATTGTACTCGTTCTCCTCCTTTCCCATATCCTTCCCGACAAGCAGTTCATCGTCAAACACCAGAAATTTCTGCAACAGATCCTCCCTCACTTCACCGTTGATAGATAGATGATGATCGATAAGAGCGCTGCCGCACGTCACCGGCTCACCCTGTTTAAGCTCGTTCACGTCGGCTTGGTAGAGCCTGAGATAGCCATTCACATAGACCCTTTCAAAAGCCCTCTCCTCCACCTCCACGGAGGCGAATCCCAAGAAGTGGAAGTAAACCTCTTCTATCTCATTCAGGACTTTACCGTCGCCCACATGCTTACAGGCATCATCCCAAGTAAAGAAAACCTCTTTTTCATTCACGATTGACATGTTGTGTCCTTACCCTATCTCGTACGAATACATGCGGTATTTCCCGGATCCGCTAGTGAAATATTCTATTCTAAACGCCCGGTGAATTTTGGAACAAGAGAAAATGCGTCGGAATCGGCAAGACCTGAATCAACACTCAACCAGATTGACCGCCAATCCACCCCTGGAGGTCTCTTTATATTTGGCCTGCATGTCAGCCCCCGTCTCTCGCATGGTCTTGATCACTTTATCCAGCGAAACGAAGTGAGATCCATCGCCACGAAGGGCCAAACGCGCAGCATTGATAGCCTTCACGGCTCCCATGGCATTTCGTTCGATACAAGGCACCTGCACCAGGCCGCCCACCGGATCGCAGGTCAGACCCAGATTGTGCTCCATACCGATCTCGGCGGCATTCTCGACCTGACGGGGCGTGCCGCCCAACACCTCGGTCAGCGCTCCCGCCGCCATCGAGCAGGCAGCGCCCACCTCTCCCTGACATCCTACTTCGGCACCTGAGATCGAGGCGTTGACCTTATAAAGGATGCCGATGGCCCCGGCACAAAGCAGAAAGCGCATCACACCGTCTTCATCGGCGCCTGGCGAGAAACGCCGGTAGTAGTGCAACACCGCCGGAATGATGCCTGCTGCACCGTTGGTCGGGGCGGTCACTACCCGGCCTCCGGCGGCATTCTCTTCGTTGACCGCCAGGGCGAAGAGATTGACCCAGTCCATGGTGCCAAGCGGAATCCGGCTGAGTTCCGTTTCATTACGCAGTTGGCGATGCAACCTCGGGGCGCGGCGCTTGACCCTGAGTCCTCCCGGCAACACCCCCTCGGTGGCGCAACCCGACTCGACACACTGTTGCATGACCCGCCAGATCTCCATCAGACCATTGCGTATCGCCTGTTCACTGCGCCAGGCCTTTTCGTTCTCGAGCATCAACCGGCTGACGGACAGCCCGTACTCCTCACACAGCATCAACAACTTCTCACCACTGCCGAAGGGATAGTCGAGGGGGGTTTTGTCCTCAACCACAAGCGGTTCTCCCTGGGCGTTCTCCTGCACCACGAACCCCCCTCCCACCGAATAGAAACGCCGTTGTTGCAGCGACTCACCGTTGCCGTCCAGGGCGTTGAAGCACATACCATTGGCGTGATAGCTCAACTGCTTGCGCCGGTGGAACAGCAGGTCTTTATCCGCATCGAAATCCAGTGATTTCCCACCGGGAAGCGGCAGTTTTTTTTCCGCACGGATTGTCTCGATGCGCTGAGGTATGGCGCCGACCGCTACGCTTGCCGGCTCTTCACCCATCAAACCAAGCATCAGCGCCCTGTCCGTGCCATGCCCCTTGCCCGTCGCACCCAGCGAGCCGAACAGTTCGATGCGCAATCGGGCCGTGGCGGCCAGTCGCCCGGATTCGTCCAAGCGTTGCATAAACCGCTTGGCTGCCAGCATCGGACCCACTGTGTGGGAGCTGGATGGACCAATGCCAATCTTGAAGAGATCGAACACACTAACCGCCATCAGAGACACCTTTTACCCTAGAATCCTCAGTTGAACGCCGTGAAGAGTGCGTTTGTGGTGGTGCAGGGCAAGGGTCGCTCCTGCACATCCCTGTGCTTGCGACACTTGTGCATCCCTACACGGCGCACAACGACGCGGAATAGTTGTTCTGTTCCAAGGCGTTGTAACGCAGTCATGCGCCGCCACAAGCGCGCTATTCACAGCGTAACGCTGCTCATCCGCCAGGTGAGTATTCCCAATACGGAGAAAACCCATGTTTTCAAAATGATGAGTCGTGTGCATAGTGATCAACTGAGGATTCTAGGTTTACCCGGTTCGGGACGCCGGGGACTCAATATAACAGAACTTACCCGACCGAATGCGGACTACCGGAAACACTGAAAAAATCATCCAACGGACGCAAAGCATTTAGACCGGATGTTTCACCCGGGTTAGAATCTGAGTGCATCGGGCGAGGTTCTATAACGCTGTTCCACATAGCGGGCAATGGCCTGGTCGCTGTCAATGACGTGATCGATCAACCAATGCTTGAGCGATTTCAGGGTTTCGAGATCGAGTTCTCTTATCCCCTCCTCGATCTCTCTGATCAGCGCCTGAAGCTCCGCCTGCAACAAGGCATGCTCACGGTGATGACTCACCCGGGCAGGATAGTCATGTTCGAGCATAAATGCCTCCTCATCCCTGAAATGCCGTCGGGTCTGATCCTGGAGTTTCAACATAAGATCCATCGAATCACTCCCGTTAGCGGATGGCTGTCGGGGATCTTGCAGCGATGTTGCGACCCGGTTCACCAGATCAACCAGCCCCAGGTGTTGCTGATCGATCCGCCCTATCCCGAGAAACCAGTCATCCCGCCACTCAAGAAACGCTTTCATCGATAGGTCCCCGAATCGTCACATCCTAAGTGCTCCTGCTCTCCTCAATATTGCACTTAACCGGCACAAATCAAGCCCAATTACAGCCGCAAGACGGAAAAACCGGAGAACAGGCCGATTAGAACCCGCTAACCCGCACTTCTCGTGGGAAGGGAAACCGTTTCCCCAGTCGAATGAATTGCTGAAGATAGCGTATGTCGGCGTCTTCATCTCGAAAAGCCGCATAGAGCTTGCGCTGCACCCCATGCCTGCCGAGACGCACCGATTTCAGTGGCAGATCACGGCACACCCTGTCCGCCAACCAGCCGGGCAAGGCGCATACGCCACGATCGAAGCTCACCAACTGCAACATGACTTCAACGGATTCGATCTGTTTGTGTTTGGCCGGCCTGACTGCGGCCGGCCAAAGAAACCGGGTCAGAATATCCAGGCGTTCCGGCGCTACCGGAAAAGTGATCAGGGTCTCCCGGGCCAAACGCTCCGGCTCCACCCAGGAGAGTGCGCCCAGGGGGTGCGAATCCGCTGTCAGCAAGACCAGCTCGTAGTCGAACAGGGGCTCATAGTCCAATCCGGGATGACCGGCCCTGTCCGGCGTGATCAGCATATCGATATGCCGATTCGACAACCCTTCGATACCGGTGAATTTGAATTGATGGAAAATATCCACCTCCACATCCGCAGCCGTTTTCAGATACTCACCCATAACCCCCGTCAACCACTCGTAACAGGGATAACACTCCACCCCGATGCGCAATATCCCCTGTTTGCCCTCTGCGTAGGCCTTGAGTGTCCGCTCACTCTGCTCAAGCAGGGGCAGGATCTTATGCGCAGCCGCCAGCAGATGATCCCCCGCCCGGGTCAGCCTCAACCTTCGCCCCTCCTTCTCCCAGATATCGATACCCAGCTTTTTCTCCAGATGGCGTATTTGGTGTGACAGCGCAGACTGGCTCAGACAGAGCGTGTCGGCAGCCTCTGTCAAGGTCCCGTGGCGCTTAAGCGCGGCCACGATCCTGAGGTGAACGGGCTCAATCATCTATGAGTAAATCTCATGAATATTATAGAAAACATCATTATATTTTCATGATTCAACAAAATACAATCCCGCCTACCATTCAAATCAGACAAGGCAAGGACCATGGCTACCACGCATAACCTGGGATTCCCCCGCATCGGCGCCAAGCGGCAGTTGAAATTCGCTCTCGAGGCCTATTGGCGGGGCGATATCGATCCGTCAGACCTGCTGGAGGCCGCTGAACAAAGACGCCGGGAGAATTTGCAATTTCAACGCCACCTTGATTGGCAGACCGTCGGTGATTTTTCGCTCTACGATCATGTCTTGGACAGCAGTTTCCTGCTGGGCAATCTGCCGCCCCGTTTTAGGCGAAACGACGGCATCCCTCCCCTGGACAACTACTTTCGCGTGGCCCGTGGACGTTCCACCGATGAGACGCCCCCCGCTGTGGCCGGTGAAATGACCAAGTGGTTCGATACCAACTATCACTACATCGTCCCCGAGTTTCTCCGCGACACGCAGTTCCGGCTGCACCCCGATGCCCTGCTGTCCCGGATTGCAGAGGCAAGTGAGCACGGCCATCAGGTCAAACCGGTCATCCTCGGTCCGGTCACCTATCTCTGGTTGGGTAAGAGCAAGGATGACGGTGACAGACTCGATCTGCTGGACAGGTTACTGCCGGTCTACCGGGCGTTACTGACCAGACTCGCCGAGGCCGGGGTCACGTGGCTGCAGATCGACGAGCCGATTCTGGTGACGGAACTCCCACCGGCATGGCAGCACGCCCTGCGCATGACCTATTACCAACTGCAAGCCGGCCCGGTGAAACTGTTGCTGACCACCTATTTCGGCCGGCTACGGGAAAATCTGCAGTTGGCTTGCGAACTGCCGGTGGCCGGCCTGCATATCGACGCCTGCCGTCACAGGGACGAGGTCAACCAAGTCATCGATTGGCTGCCGACACATAAAATCCTCTCCCTGGGCGTCATCGACGGGCGCAATATCTGGAAGAGCGATCTGAACGGCTTACTGGATTGGCTTGAACCCATCCACCGCCGCCTCGACGAACGTCTTTGGCTGGCCCCTTCATGCTCGTTGCTGCATCTGCCTGTCGATCTGGAGAGCGAAAACGAACTCAAAGCCGAAATCGGCGCCTGGCTGAGCTTTGCCCGACAGAAGCTGATCGAGTTGCAGGTGCTTGCAACCGCCTTGAATCAAGGCCGCGAAGCGGTGGCGCAGGCCCTGACGGACAATGCCGAATCGATATCGGCGCGGCAACAGTCGCAGCGGGTGCATAGATCGGCGATTCACGAGCGCCTGGCCGGGATCACCCGGTCCATGGCCCAACGCCAAAGCCCCTATGCGAGCCGCCGTCAGCGTCAACGCGAGTCACTCCGACTACCGCTGCTCCCCACCACCACTATCGGTTCATTCCCGCAGACCACGGAGATCCGCCAATGCCGCCGCGACTACCGCAACGGCAAGATCACCCAGGATGCGTACAGTTCCGCCATGCAGCAGGAGATAGCCTATTGCATCAGGCAGCAGGAGACGATCGGGCTGGACGTACTGGTCCACGGCGAACCCGAGCGCAACGACATGGTGGAGTACTTCGGCGAACAGCTTGACGGCTTCGCCTTCACCCGCCATGGCTGGGTGCAATCCTACGGTTCCCGCTGTGTCAAGCCGCCGATCATCTATGGCGATATCGAGCGTCCGAACAGCATCACCGTCGACTGGACCGGGTATGCCCAATCCCTCACCGAAAAGCCGGTAAAGGGCATGCTCACCGGCCCGGTAACCATGCTCAACTGGTCCTTTGTGCGTGACGATCAACCCCGTGCGAACACCTGCCTGCAACTGGCCCTCGCCCTGCGTGACGAGGTGCTTGAGCTGGAACAGGCGGGCATCCGCATCATCCAGATCGACGAGGCCGCCCTGCGAGAGGGACTTCCCCTGCGACGCAGCGAATGGCAAACCTATCTCGACTGGGCGGTGCAGGCTTTCAGCATCACCGCCAACGGCGTGCAGGACCCCACCCAGATCCATACCCACATGTGCTATTCGGAGTTCAACGACATTATCGAGGCCATTGCCTCGATGGATGCGGATGTGATCACCATCGAGACTTCCCGCTCCGACGCGGAACTGCTGGATGTATTTGAGGCGTTCGATTATCCCAACGAGATCGGCCCGGGCGTCTACGACATCCACACCCCGAACATACCCGATACGCAGGACATACTGAAGCTGATGCGACAAGCAATGAAACGCATTCCCCCCGAGCGGTTATGGATAAACCCGGACTGCGGCCTGAAGACCCGCCAATGGCGGGAGGTGATCCCAGCCCTGGAAAACATGCAACAGGCGGCTCGAATCCTGCGCGAGAAAATCTTGCAATCAACTTTAGCATGAACTAGATTCGATTAAATACCAATACGACATGCATCCAAGGAGAGGTTGTATGACAAAAGCCCGACAAACTCAGATCCGTCCGGGAAGCCCCCCCCCCCCTTATTATCACTGTGTATCCCGATACGGTCAGGACGAATACTCCAGTCGAAACTATGAACACCGATGCCAATGGATCGTGGATCGCCTGAAAGAGCGATCAGCAGTCTTCACTATCGACATCTGTGCCTACGGAACCATGCATACTCGTACAGTATTGTATGTCCCTAAGTAGAAAGCCCCGGAGTGGTCAAACCGATCAGTTCAGCCGCCCACTCCATGCTTTGTGCAATTAACCCGGCGTCAGCCAAGTGACCTTTGTCGTTAGGCAGTATAAGCCCTGGTATTGCCTGACCTCCTGAATACAGGGCATGGAGAAACATAGATGTTTTTAAACGAAGATTACTTGTAGTGGGATCAGTATTAGCCGCTGTTATCGCGATGAATCCTGTACATGCAACGTGGAAAAAGTATCCTTATCTTTCTAGCACGTATGACCAAAAAGTAAATGGCAAGCTGGTTGGACTTTGGTTTGGGGTTAATCAGTACGCGCAACCGACAAATTACACTTGCGGAGCCACAACCATGTCTATGCAGATGATGTGGGAAACCCATAAAAAAGGTCGCGCACTGAAGTATGATCCACTTGGCATACATAATTACATAAATACCACAGGTGGCGCTACCAGTGGGCTTACAACTGATGAGCTTAAAGCTGGTCAAACGAAAATGGTTGATTACATCAATCGAACAAAAAGATTAGGAATCAATGTTGCGATGACGGAGGGAAAGGAAGGCAGTATAAAAAGTGCCATTTCCACACTCGCAACAACTATGTCGGTTAACTTTAGTCCAGCTATTCTCTATGGCAATGTAAAATATGCCTCGGCAGGAAGACACTATTTCCTTGCAACTGGAATGGTATATTGTCCCAAAGATACATGCTCAAGAGATGTTATTGGCCTATTCATAAATGATAGCGCCTATAATTCGCCGGCATACAGCGCGTCACACCCAGTGAGACGACTCGCTGTTAGTCCTAGAAAATACCTAAGTCAGAATGAATTAGAATCGTATTGGAAGCCAACAGGGAGCAGTTTACCCTGGTTGCGTAAACACATGTATCTTTACAACCGTAGTCCCAGAGTATAGCAAATCGTAGGGCAGCCCGTAAGGGCTGCCTTTCACATTATGGATCAACTGATGAAAATAAAAATACCAGCTTCTATTCTGGTTGTATGCTTAGTTGTTTTCGGCTTTAGTGCGATGGACGAAAATGCACCGGTTAAAACCACTAACTTACTTATGCATCCTGTTGAAAATACAACTGCTTCACCCATTCCGGAAGACTTAACAGTTCCGGAAATTAAAGGTAATCATGGAAAAAATACGATAGAGGATATTAACGTCGTTGCGACAACGGACGAAGAATCGAAAAAAATCGCCTCTCAATTTTATACCGAAATATTCTCAATTACCGGGCTTGAAGATGGGTTTATTAACAATATACAAGCCGGTGAGTCAATCAATGTAAATAACTTTTTTGATGAAACTGAAAACCCCTCACAATTCATTCCGCTCTATGCCAATAGTAAAGTTGTTGGCATTGCTATATTTCGTGAATACAGTGAGGGCGAAAAAGAGCTTGGCAGGATGACGGAAAGAAGAGAGGGTTGGCATTCATACCCTCCTGTTATGCCTTATGATGCTGCGCTTGCGATGAATACTAAATATCCCCTAATTAACTATACAGTTTCTCCTGGGTATTATTATACTGAAGATGGAGAAACACCATACTATTTGTATGAGGGTAGCGACGGATATTCAACAAAATACTATTTAGTTAGCGCCCACAATAAGCAAATCATTATTAAGGATGGTCGTGAAATCAACAATAACTCAGTTGAGCCACAGCCGCCAGTGAAGATATCTGAAGATGGTTTGATGGAAATTGATGACTCACTAACTTCCGATCTTTCTGCAGAGGAGCTAAATCAATTAAGATCTGATATCGAGTTAACAAACCGATATATTAAAGACGGCCTTATGGTGTTTGACAAAAATATGAATGTAATTACCGATAAGCGGCATGATATTGTAAAAGAAAATGATATTTTCTCGCCTGAAAAAGGTGGGCAACAGTATGGTAATTACCCGTTTGACGATGAGAAAATAAAAATTCAGGCGGAAGCAGGGGCATTGATTGAGTGATGTTAAAACGATGCTTAATTATCAGCATTTCCATTATTCTAATTATGGTTTATTCCGACACAATTCACCCTAAGCTATTCCATGAGATAATTGAAAACGCCAATCAGATCGTTGTGTATAAAGGTCAACGACGATTATCTTTATTCAAGGATGGCAGGCATGTAAAGTCATACCCGATTTCTCTCGGCATCAATCCGGTAGGGCATAAAAAACAGGAGGGGGATGGGAAAACTCCAGAGGGTATCTACTTGATTGATTGGAAGCATCCTAACAGTTCGTACCATAAAGCCCTTCGTATTTCTTATCCGAATTATGCAGACAGAAGAGATGCGGATAAAAGGGGAGTGAGCCCTGGTGGGGACATTATGATTCATGGGCTTCCAAACGGCCTGGGATGGTTATATCCATTATTTATTAAAAGTGATTGGACTGAAGGATGCATTGCCGTATCCAACACGGCAATGGAAGAAATAGTGTCTTCAGTAAAAACAGGAACCCAAATTGTAATTAAACCATGATTTTCGTGAGTAAAGTGGACCCCAGATTCTGGACAGTAGTTTAAGCTGTACATGCGAATCAGGGGAAACAGGAATGAGCGAGAGAAAGAAGCGTAAGA
>JAHXHR010000004.1 GCA_025656505.1 Candidatus Thiodiazotropha sp. (ex Epidulcina cf. delphinae)
TTGGGGCAGCACCGTGCAGCTGCATGTGAAGTGGAATGTATAACTTAAATTCAGGTCAATTCTGTCTTTACTATGGGGTCCACTTTAGTGTATCAAACGCCAGCCATGCGCCGAAGCTGCCTCGAACCAAACCACCAGGTCACTGATGTAGTAGATAGCAGTATCACAGCCCGCACGATTTCTAACCACAGCGCCGGCATTCCAGGAACCACGCCATCTATCGCTTGATACAGCAACCAGGCAATTGCGGTTAATAGCCCTAGCGAATAAAGCGTAATCAATGGCCGCATCAAACCACGAACCACATCGACAATAGCCAGGAAGAAACCCGCTAGGTTTTTCCAGAACCCCGTCAGGCGCTGTACAGATTCCAGGCTATAGGATGCCCTGTCTGCCTCATAACTGGCAGTCATGACCTCACCGGCAACACGCTCCTCCATGATGGCCAAATCGCCCGCTGACTGCTCTCTGATCTTCTCTAAATCGATTTCAGCCTGCTGCATGGCTAACTGGCGCTCGACTTCGATCTCACGAATATCCAGTTCACGCAATGCGATTTGCGTCTTTCGCTCCTCTCGAACTTCGAAGAATTTCAGCAGCGCCTGAATGCCAGTGCCCGCCAGGCCCAACAGACCACCGCTTGCGGCTGACCCTACAATCCCAACAATTTCACCAAGCTCAATCACTCGATCACCTCCAACTCAAAATCTCCGCGCTCAACAGCGTCATGCAATCGGCCTAGACCCGCTCGACTGGCCAGCCCGGCACGCTGATATTGTTCTTTACCTGATTTGAGATAGCCGACACGCAACGCCGGCAGAATGCAGCCCCAGGAGTGGGACCGATAACCTAACTCACGATCCCCGGCAAAATTACCGGAATGGATCAAAATACCTGAGCGATCAGAAACACCCTCGACATGATAAACATCCCGATACTTCCCGCTTGCTGACTTTGCGAGGTATCGAACCTGATAGACTCCGGAAGGAATGCAGCTCTTTGATCTGACGTTGTCACGCCAGGGCAGCTCAGTTGTTCTGATCTCAGTTCCACCAGGCAACAACAGCCGGCCAAAGGTGCCCTGTGGCGATGATCCACCACGCATCAAGATCACCTTTTTCATCAGTAATCCTTGTACTCAGCATGACCGGCAGCAACGATCAGATCATTGACGTTTTGATGGTTCAGCCAGATCTCAGCCAAGTACCGCCCGTACTTACCCTTTCGGTCCTTTACTGTCTGAATAATTACCTTTTTTCCCAGCACCTTTTCACGCAACCAGTCACGAGACACCAAACCGGCCGGGCGCTCGCCCCCCCTTACTTCAGGCGCATCAATGCGATGCAGGCGCAACTTTTCACCATGCACCCAGGTACTCAACCCTAAATCAATATCAGCGGTCACCGTGTCACCATCATAGACACCGGTAATGATCGCCCTGTAGGTGTAGCCTGGTGCATCCATGGTCATTTCCTCATTTCCAGTGAAACAGTCGTTGAAAAAACATCAGCCAGCGAGTGTTCAACACGAGACGCAACCCAGCTACCATCAACCCCATCGATAAGCCCCGACAGACTGACCTCACCCTCAGCCGCTAAACGCGGGTCACAGGGCAGGGTAATTGTGCCCACACCCTCCCCGCGCTGCAGTGACGCCAATTTGGCCGCTGCAGCCGCCTGAGCGGTGGCCTGATCTGGGTAGTTGCCCCGGAGCGTATAGGCCGGACTCCCTGCCCCCGCGCTGACCGGTTCACGCTCTCCGGATGCTGTGTTATGCCAATGCGCAACCACTGACTGATATTTGCCTCGGTCTGCAAACGTGAATCGATAACTGCTCAGCTGATTTGCCTTGATCGTGACAGCCGGGATCAATTTCCCGCTGACTGATTTCGCCTGCCCGCGCTTCACAAACAACAAGAAACCATTCGAGGGCTTTGCGACAGCGCCATAGTCAGCAGCGATGCGGGTTAATAGATGGATGTCTGATTCATTGGTTTGATCGACTTGAGCGACGGCAACCGATGCAAGATCATCACTGACCTTGGGTGTCATACCGTGATCAGACGCCACAGCAGCAACCAGATCGCCCAGTGTTGTTTCTGAGAATGACCGAGTTTTGCGCTCTTTCAGACCTGCCCGCATATTGGCGGCCTTTCCTGCAATCGTCATCGTCAACGGCGCACCGGATACAGAAACCTCATCTACGGTGTAACGCCCTGTAAACAAAACACCCTCACCACGATAACCCAGGCTGACCTGTAACTCTGCGCCCTTTGATGGCATAGCAACACGCCGATCCCTGTTGTCCAATGCGATGGAAACGGTATCAGACTTAAAGCCTGCCTCATCACTGACCAACAAGGAGATCAAACGATCACTTAAGCGGCTGGTGATATCAGCGCCGCCCACAATAACCTTAAAGACAGGCTGCATCAGTCCCAGAGCCTCACCACATTAACATCCGCCTCAGAATCCGGCAGCTCAGGCAATTCGATTTCAACTCCGGCAGGCAATACAGCACCAACAGCAGACAAGCCGGGATTTGCATCAAGCACCACCTCAACGTTTCCAGCATGCCCATAATGGCGCAAACAGACCTGATCGAGCACATCCCCATCAACTGTTCGATAAATCATGCCGTATCCTCGCCATAGCGCACCAGCTCAAGGGTGAAATCAATCTTCTCCGGTACACCATCGGGCATCAGGGTGGATTGTGTTTCATCGATTCGCGTTACCGCCCACTTGCCCAAGATCCGCCCTAAACCATCCACTAGGATGCGCGGCTCTCCCTGCCCTGCCTCTGCCCGCATTTGATCAAGTTGACCGAGCCCCCCTTTGTAAAAGGGATAGATTCGGCCTGAGAGCGAAATGGTTTCCTGACCGATCCCGGCAAACTGCTGCGCTGGGCGTCGACCGATCCGGTCTTGACCCTGCCAGCGGTATTGTGTGGATCGTCCCAGCTGCTCATAAGCAGCCGACTCAATGCCAAACTGATAATCACCTAGCTGCATCATTACCCGGTTCATGGTGACACCCCATCAAACAACGCGGCCCGCATCTGTTCGCCCTGCAATCGCTCTAACTCCTCTGCAATCGCACGAGGATCCGCGCCGGGTGGTGGATTAACCGTAATGTGAGTGGTCTGATTGATGGCGGCGGCATTCTTTTCATTCAATGCCAATGCGTTTTTGGCTTCATCACTACCCAGAAACGCCAGGACTCGGGTTACACCTTCACCGATCGCATCACCAAACTTTGTGCCTGAAATGAGGTTATCGTTTATCAGCGTACCGACACCATAACCAGCTGCACCAGCAGCGCCCACAAGCCCAGCACGGCCCGCAGCTTTACCGATCAGACCCTTGTTTTTAACCAGTGTCTTGCCCAGGGATCCCAGCAAACCGCGCCCTTTCTTCATGGTGGCGATATCTTTCGCTTTTCCGAAATCACCACCCAACACAGCTTTACCGATTGAGATCGCCCGCAAGGCACTAAAACTGGCTACCGCCCCAGCAATTGCCATTGTGAGACCCGGCAGCGTATCGACCACGTCGCCCAGCCAGCCGGCCATGTTTGCCAAAGCACCCACAACCGGGGTGATGGCAGGAAGCAACGCCGTAGAGATCGAGGTTCCCAAAGTCCGGATGTTTGCAGTCAAGCGATCCCACTGACCCTGCGCGTCATCAATGAAAGCCTGGTGACTGGCATCGACCAGCCCCGAGGAATCGCCCACAGCCTTTTGTGATTGTCTCAATGTTTTGAGGCGCTTACCCAACAGGGTAATGCCTCGGATTCCCTCCTCACCAAAGATCTGCTGCAGCTCATCGATGGTCTCTTGATCCATATTCTCAAAACCACCAATCGCCGCCGAGAGATTTTCAAGTGAAGCGATAAAGTCAAAAGACCCATCAGCGGTACGCACCAGATCAAAACCCAGATCCTCAGACGCCTTGGACATTTTCCGGAAGGTTGCAGCCAAAGCCGTGCCCGCCATGGAGCCCTGCAGGCCCGACGAATTGAGTTCACCGATCAACGCCAAGCCCTGCTCCAGCTCCACGTTGTATTGCGCCAGGCTAGGTGTGGCGTATTTCATCGACTCGCCCAGCTGCCCAAAGTTGCGAATCTGAAACTTAAACTGAGTTTTTGTCAGGAGGTCGCCGATGCGCTCCATGCGCTCCTGTGTAGTACCGGTCAGGCGATCACCCAGGTTATTGAAAGTGGTCGCCATGACCTCGCCAACCTGCTCAGCAACACCCCCGGTAATCTTTGACATCTTGGTCACGACCATAGCACCCACGCGGGAGGCATCCGCATTCAACCCGGCCGAGTTCAGTGCATATTCACTGTTCAACACATCCAGTTCACTTTCACCGGTGCGGCGTGAGAACGCCAACGCTTGGCGCTTGGATTGAGACAACGCGGCACCGGGAGCACTGGTATTCACCACCGTACCGAGACGAGTACCGGCACGCTCAAAAGTCTGTGCATTCCCTACCGTCCGCGCGCCCACATAAGCGGCACCGGCATAGGCAGCCGCCCTGGTGCCGACCTCATCCCATGCCTTACGCAAGCGGCGGGACTGACCAACACGCTTAAGCTGTCGCTCTGTTTTTGAAATGGAACGGGTGAGTTTGGCTTGGCGCTCTGCGGCATTCTTAACATTGATGCCGTATTGGTTGGCGGCCCTTTGGGCCAGGTTGTAGCGGCGTGTTAGCTTGGCGATCTGGCGATCCAGTTCAGGGGTGGAGCGGCCAAGCTTCTTTTGCTTATCCTTGAGATTATCGAGCGTTTTCCCTAATCTTATAAGTGAGGTGGCGCTTTTCTTCTGATCGGTCAGCCCTTTCAGGTTTTTCCGTGCGGATTTTGCCTTCTCATCCAGGGTTTGGAACGATTTATTGAATGTCTTGCTGAGCGTAGCGCCAACAAGTACACCGATAGCGAGAGATTTTGACATGGCAGAGAATGCCCCAAAAAAAGATTGGTTCTGGTACGTATGGATTAGCCTGTGGATTGGGATTGTGGTCTTGATGGTGGTTGTGCCACAGAGAGCCTTTCCTGATTCGGTGCCTTTTACATTAGAAACCTTGCCTGGTTTCGTAACAGTTGGCGCACTCTATTCAATCCCTGTTGCCTGGGTTATGGGCAAAATCTACCCCACACTTCGAGAGTTACTCTTTCAAGACGGCGAACCAATCGACTAGCTCATCGATTGGCATATCACGCAGATCCCCCAACGCCCCACCTACCCGCGCCCCAAGCAACAACACCAGGCGCTTGAGTTCGCGGGTCTCTAGGCTAAAAAACCTTCGTAACGCCCCTGGAGCTTTTCGTAATCTTTCATATCCAGCTCTTCGATGACCTCGGGCGACACATCACAGAGATTCGCAAAAAGCGCCGTTTCCCTTTCAGCCTGAGTAACACAGGCCCTTTCTGCTGCCAATTGATCTTTAACCTTTGGCCGGCGCATCTTCAGGGCTTTATACTCGGAAGCCTTCACGGTTACCGGATAGTCCAACTCGATTGCATCGTTTTTTTCTGTCATGCTTTTCTCACATCTATTTCAATCGTATCGTCCCAAACATACCCCGACGGCTTCGATGGTGTATAGAACACGAGCGCGCAGGTATAGACATCCAGCGGCAAATCAGCTGGCAACATTTTGCCTGGATTTTTGACCTGCAGGCGCGCTCCACCCCAGATGACAGATTGCTCATTACCCTGGGAGTCAATCATCACGTTTTCAGTGAACACCAACTGAACCCGCGAAACACCCCAGGTAACCAGGTTGAACGGGTATGGCGGTCTTCCTGCAGTCACCAACCAATCGATCAGACCGTCACGGTCTAAATAAACTTTGTCCCTTATCATCTCACCTGATCATCCCACGCTTGAGCACGCACCAACCCCGGTTCGGGAATCAAACTAACCAAACCGGGGTTGAGTACATCCTCCTGTTCATCATCAAGGAATTGAGGCCCGCTTGTTTCTTGAGAAACAAGCAGCTCAATCGGCGGCTGATTATTCGGGGTCATAATTAGACCCCGATATTGGCGCGGTATGCCTCCAGCTGATCCACGCCGCCAACACGGCGAACATAGTTCACCGTGTCGATCTCGATCAGCTCTTCACCGGCCACCTCCAGACGGTAATAGCGCAGACTGACGGTGACCTCATTGCTGATAGCCCCCTCGCCGCGTTTCCACTCTTGACCAGACAGCTGGTAAACCAGACCACGCATCTGCACCAATACCGGCACCTCATCGCCATTAGGCCGACGAATCGAACCGCGCGCGGTGAGTGGCGTCATGGTGTCACCCTCAGCACCGAACTGCTTCAGTACATCAAGCGGATAGGATGCAAACATCAGACCCGCATCCAGTTCAGACATCCCGCCAGACTGGATCTTGAAGTCAGCCGCACCACCTGGGGCGGTTTCCGTTTTCAGTTCAAGCGCCGGCAGTGTGATATCTGCCTCGCCCACATAGCCGCGCCCATCAACGGACACGGAAAAGCCTACCAGCTTTTCAATATTCACTAGCAATACTCCTCAAAGAGATTTTTTGTCGCGCCCTAAAACGGGCATGCAGAGAACTGGCGACTATGCCGCCGGCAAGACCTCAACCAGATAGTCGTTGGTGAGTTGTGACCGGAACACAATATGCTCAGCCGGATAGGGTGGCGTGAAATCGAAATCGATGTACACGATACCCTGTGAGATCTGATCTGGCGTGTTGAGTTCCGGGTCAGCCCACGCCTTACCGTTGATGATGGCTCCCTGGTTCTTCAGGTGGTTCATGTAGGCGTTAACCCCTTCAACCACATCCTCCAGATAGGTTTTGGTGATATTGCGATCCACCGCCCACATGTGAGCCACTTGCAGGGATTCGTTGATCATATCAGCGGTACGGCGCACACTGAGAAACGCCCACTTTGGATCACTGCTGCAAGTCCGGTTACCCCACAAACGGTAACCATCTTTATGAATGATCGTAGCAACTTCGTTTTCATTGAGATGATTTGCCCGCGCATTCACATCGCCCAGCGAGAAATCAACCGGTCTGTGTGTCCCAACGATGCCGTAGAGTTCCTGGTTGGACGGAGACCACCAAAAGCCACGCTCAGCATCGGATCGAGCGATCAAGCCGGCGACACGGGCTGAGGCAACCTGTGAGACCTCAGCATCAGCGACGGTATCCCATACCTTGACCTGCGGATCTACCACATAGACACGCGCCGAGCCGAACCCGTCCCGGTAGGCAATCGCGTCGGCATCATTGGTATTGGGGCCATCGGCAATGATGACCGCACGCAACCGATCCGCAATCGCCAGCATCTCGGTCACAACCGCCGCCTGATCGGTGAACCCAGGGGCGATCAATATTCTTGGGATTGCATGGACCGTGCCCTCAGAGGCCAGGAGCGCATGCACACCGGTATATTCACCAGTACCGGCATCAACACCACCGATCACATTGGATTGTGTTTCTGCGGCATCCACGCCCTCAGCAACACGAATCACAACCACCATCGCGCCGGCCTGATCAAAGATGCCGTCCAACATATCAGGCAAGGTGCCCAAACCGTTACCCACGGTATCCAGGCCAGCCGCTTCAAGCCGGCTGCCGGTTACCAGCACGGGCGTATTGAGCGGGAACTTTGCGGCATCCGCATCAGGGGCCGTGCCCACAATGCCAATGATGGAACTTTTGACCGTTCTGATAGGGCGGTCACCTGTCTGGATCTCTTGAACCTCGACCCCGTGCAAATAAGCTAAAGGCATTGTTTTCCCCCTTACTGGCTAGTGACTTGTTCGATCAGGTTGCCCGCCCGATCAACTAAATCATGATAGGTTTGGACGACTTCTTGCAGCGTTACTGCTGAGCCGACCTGCCGGAACGCTTGCGACTCAAAGCCATCGATGAGCGCGCGCGCAACGCGCAATTCACTGGCGCGCTGCAGCTGTAAAGCCGCCAGCTCCTCGGTTGACTCAGACAAGCCGCGTGAGGCCGCTTCAAGGCGCATAACCTCGACATCAGTTTCACTTGCCGTGCCACCGATTACACGCTCCGCTATGGCCGCTTTATCTGTCCAACCAGCAACCTTGGCCGCGTCGGCAGATTCTGTGATCTCATTACGCACAAACTGACAGATTGCCGTGACCAAAGAGCGCGTATAGGACTGCATTTGGTCAACGTTACCGATTGGCGGGTTGCCCATCTGCTGCTGAATATTCCGGATTGGCGCCAGGCGCTGAGCGTTGATTTCATCCTCAATCGTCAGACCCGCAATCACTCCAGCCAAGACCCCATCATCCATGCCAGGAATGACGGCCTCACCCCGGAGACCTTTGTAAACTGGCGCGCGGTGCTGGTTTATTGCTGCCCACTCACGCAACGCCAAAAATTGTTCAAGAGTTACTTTTGCCATGTTTACCCCTACGCTTTATTTCTTCAGTTCAACCTGCATCCATTGCAGGCCGGGATAGGTGTCCCATGCGTTTGTGCTTGTATAAAGCTGAATCGAAAGCCGGTCCCCCTCCATCACAGGAATCCAGGGAGACATTACGCTTTCTTGCGGATAACCGGCCTGATTGTAGAGCGCCGTCGCGCCGGCACCCGCCAGCTCATGATTCACGTCATCATTGATACTGCTATTGATCGCCATCGCATAGGTGGCCGTATTGGTGCGATCAATTACCGTCGCGCCACTGATACGTGCGGAGCTGTACCCTGCAGGGACTACGATCTCATCATAGTTTCCGCCGCCCGGTATCGTTTCCGTGTCATCACGCACAATGGTGGTGAACTCAAGGTTCTGATAGGCCGCGACCGGCAGATCCTGAATGCCGTTGTGACGCAGAATAATGACATCACCTTCCGCATTTCCGCCTGCGATGGCTTCATGGAGCCACTTAATTGCATCAGCCAATTCCTTGGCGGTCTTGTTTGCGGGACCATCAAGGCCGCCAAGTACCTCATCCGTGATTTCGAGTAGATTGAATTGCGCGCGCCATGTGGGAACAGGTGCGTATGGTAGTGCCATGATTTAACCTCTTTTCAGTGCGCCGTTAAATTGTGCCGTACCGTCATAGATCGGCGTGCATGTAGGGTTTCGGTGGCCGTATGTCTTCAGGCCGTTTGCGATGATCTGCCCATCAAAAAGACCCGCCGGAATTTCAGCGCCTGCCTGATAGAGCACATCCAAAACTTGAACGATTGAGCCGTCATAGTTGTTCGATCCGTCATAGACATGCGTTGTGCGCGTCACCCGACGAAGACACGCCCGCACCGGCTTAACTCGATTGATTGCGGAAACGATGCGCGCCACTCGCTCAGCATCAGGCGATTCGGGTGCATTCAGTGACACCTCAAAGCAATACCAATCCGCCGCCTGCTCAGCGCCCCCATCAAAGCGCGAATCGCCGTTATAGAATGACTTCCTGTGTTCCGTGATCGTGGCATCTCCATAACCCGCAAGAGATAACACGCGCTTGATCGCCGCCGGCGTGCCTTTGATGGCATGCACCGCATGCGCATCAGCCACCACAGCCCTTTGTGTAGCCTCATCCCATTCCGGATCCCACTCATCCACCCCGAGCGTCCACGCCAGGTAGGGGAGCAGATCCAGGCGACAGGTCGCCGGGTTCCAAAGATTGGTCAGATCGTCAACATGACCAGGCGCAGCGGCCAGCAGATCCAACGCCGCATCTGCCATGGTTTTCTGCAGCTGGGTGGCGTTATAAGGTAACAGCTCAGCACTCATGCCAGATTCACCTCAATCGACTGACAGCGGCCCACCTGATAGCGCTCAAGTAGCAGATCGGCTGCCGGCTCGGCCAAGACAACACGCCTGACCTCTGGCTGATGCAATGCGGCAAAGATGCCGCCGCGTGTAATAGGGTGACCCAATCGAAATGATTCGGTGACGTATGTGTTGACCGCCTCAACCGCAGCCGTGCGGATCAGCTCCGGATCAGGCCCCGCGTCAATGGTCAGATTGGCTTTGATGGCATACTCCAACACCGCCGGCCCTTGCACAATCACTGTTTCAGTCAATGGCCGCACGGACTCATCATTCAAAGCCGCTCTCACCGCATCCAGCAATGCCTCATCCGGAATGCCATCACCAACCGCAGAGAGCACGGTCACCACCACAGCACCAAGGCCGGGGCTGTAGGTGTCCACATCCAAGACATTAGGATCCGCAGAGAGCGAGTGATAGAGATAGCTGCCATGACTGCCGGCTGTGGTGATCCCTTCAAGCGCCATCTGGGTGCGCATCCGCAACCGATCATCGGACTCATCGGCTTGCCGCTCGGTGGATACCAGGGCCGCCAGATTATCGAGGTCTGCACCCTCGGCCGAGTTCAGCATCACCGCACGGGCGGCCTCATTGATCCGCTGATAGATCAACAGCGCTTGATAGGCGGTCGCCTCACCATCAATCGATAACGGATCAGACTCCAGCGCCAACACAGCCGCCAACGCGGGATCTGCATTGATCAGGTAGTCTTTCCATTGCGTGACCAGGCTCTCATAGTCGATGCCCTGCACAACCTCAGGCGGTGACAGTTTGGAAAGATCAACACCAGCGAACGGCATCGATCAGAACTCCCAGACCAACTGATAGACATCCACTACAGGCATACGGATATACCGCAGACCGACACCGGTTAACGTACCGGTTAGGGAAAAATAATCAACCGTTTCAGTATCAGAGGCATGGCGACCAGCGGCACCCCAGTGAACCATTCGATGAAATCCACCCCTCAGCTCTAGCCGAGGCGGGACCGGTAAGAATTCGTCGATCTTTACGCCGCCGCCTAACTCCACATACCCAGCATGCGATTCATGCGAATCCACGAACATGCCGGCACCTGTGTTGAGGTAGTACCAGTCACCAAATAACCGATGCAGCCCAACGCCCAACGGGACTTCGTTACAGCCACCACAATCGGAATGATGAATCGACCTTAGATTCAGGCGCATCTCATCCTGGACGGTTATGTCAGCCGCCTCAAGCAAGAAGCTGGAACAAAGCGCGATCAAAAATATCACTATGCGTATCACGGTATAACCTCCAAGATGGGTTTACTCTTCATGGCGCGGACCATCGCGGCAGGCGAAGGAATGCGCGGAAACTTTGGCGGCGGCTGCCAACCCGCATGCCGATAGATTCGGGCATTGAATGACGAACAAACCAGGCCGCCCTCATCGGCCGACGGCTTGAGACGAAACAAGTTAAATAACCCGATCCGGAACAGATCCAGCCAGTCATAACGGATCCGCTTTGCGGCAAACTCGAACGCAGCGCGCCGGACTGTTTCTTGAGAAACAGGACAGCGGAACACATCGAAGGGGTGGCGATAACTCAGCAGCGGCACGATGCGCGGACCTGACCAGTGCAGCTCAACCACGAAAGCGCCTGTACCAATACGCACCGCAATGGCCGTGTGGGTGTAAGGGGAACTAGTCACCCAACTCACCAGCCGCCAAAACCACGCATCAGCCCGCTTGAGCGCAACCAAGTCGCCATCACCTATCTGGTGCTTGACTTGCTCATACTTCATAGATAAATGCCCGGTAGCGTGATCTCTCGCCCTTCTGGGATGTAGGTCCCCACCAGGTCCAGAACAATGGCACCGGCTTCACCACTCGACACACTCACGCGACTCAAGTTGAATCTTGGCTCCCAGCGATCCAACGCCTCAGCGGTGGCAGCGATCAAAGAGACTTGTGTCTGACCATCCAACGGTGAATCAATCAGCTCAAAAATCCGTGACCCAAAATCCCGGCGCATCACTCTGGTGCCGAGTGGGGTTGTCAGAATGTTCCTGATTGACTGGCGTAAATGATCCACGCCAGACAGGGCCGAGCCGTCTGTTTGATTTAATCCAATCATGTTGGGTAATAAAAAACCCACCGAAGCGGGTTTAGGTAATGTTTAAGATGGCCGCCACGTCCGGCGGGGCCGTGCGTTCGATAATGGCTCTCATGCAGGGGTCCGCCGCAGTGGTCACCATCGCCAACGCGGCAGCCAAACGGGTTTCAAAATCCAGCAGTTTAGTGATCTGGTTTGTGATCCATTGGACACGCTCAACTAAATCAGCCGTGAGCTGATCGATTGTCTGCAGCGCTGATTCAATCGCCTGCGCGCCTTGGTCAATAGCGAGACTCATTTCTGATAGCGCCTCACTGATTCGGGCGGTGATAACATCACCGGCACCGAGTAGGTCATCAAAAAAAGCCACATGACCAGCACATCCGTCCGGCTCCTCGATAAACTCCGCCATGGCCCTGATTGTGACCTTAACCTCAACCAACCGCCTTGGGCTGGCCAGATCGGTGAGGTGGGTGTCCCAGGCTGTCAACTGTGCGGAAAACGCATCCATGCGGGCCAGTGCTCCCGCGATATTCGCGAGTCCAAGCTTCAAGAGTCGTGTGCGCAACGCATCAAATTCAATAAAGAAACCAGCAATCTGATCCTCGAACGGATTAACGCTGACCGCACCGCTGGTTTTTAGGAGTTGCGAAATTTCTGCTTTCATTATGGATGCGAATGATGATTAGTGTTGCCGCCGCCATCGATCAATAGGCCGCCGACAAAAACCGAGCCACCAATGGTGACGTCTCCCTCAATCGTTACACCGCCCGGCGCAATCAATTCCACCGATGCCCTGGCTGTGAGTGTGGCGCTGAGCTTGTGCTGTTTGCGATCATAGAGAATCACTGTTCCGTCAGCATACTGATGAAGATGGACATCCGGGTCATTCGATGGCGCGGGATGCGCGTCTTGATATAGTCCCACCAAAACCACCGATTGAGCCGGATCACCGTTCACGGATAACAAGACAACCTGCTCACCGATCTCCGGCGGGTGCCAACCGCTATTCCCGCCCGCCCGAAGCGCCAGCCAAGGACGCCAGGCGGTCACCAGCTCGCCGGCTGTTACCTTGACGCGGGCGGTCTCATGATCAACCTCAGAGACCTTTCCCAGTACAACCAAATTAGCCAAGCGACGGCCCAACTCTGCAACCTCAAAACTCATTCCGTTACCTGCTCATAGTCACCCGCGTGGCCCGTGCCAACATCAGGCATCCAGCCCAGCTTGACGGTGTGCGGCACGATGCCACCACCCCACACCGATTCGCCCATAAAGACATCCTGCTCCCAAGCCACATACCAGGACTCGCACCCCTCAGCGCCGGGCTTGAACTCACCAGGCCCGGCCGTGATGGCTTCCGGATCACCGACAAGCTCACCCAAACCAAAACGGGCGCGCTTGACTAAGCGGAAAACGGCGGCGGCAAAATTCCTGACCTCGATATCAACACCCGGTGTCAGGTTGCTCAGCACACAATGGGCGGTGAAACTGCAACGCAAGGCGTCACGACCATCCCCCGCATCACGCCCCTCATCGATGCGTTCCAGCTCCAACAGCAGCGCCGGGGTATTGATCGTTTCATCATGCGCATCGGATCGATACGCCTCGACCGTATCAAGCCTGGCATCAAGGTGTGACTTGAAAAAACGCACCTGCGCATCGTGAACCGTTTTCAGATCACCGGCGTTCATGTTCTAGGGCATACTCCAGTTCGTGGGATAGGATCTTGCGGAACCGGTCCCGTGCAAATTGTTCAATACGCGCATCCAATTTCCCGGCGCTATCGTCCAGCGAAGCACCTAGCAGTTCGACCGGGAAACGACCGCGATTCAATGACCCGTGCGCGGCGCTGTATCGTCGGTGCTTCGGGTGATAACCGGGATGCCCTTCCTGTCGGTTGCGGGCCGACCTGATCCAGACCTTGGGTTGTGAGCCATACACCGAGCGGTAAAAGGTCCCTGCGTAGGTTTTCCCCTGCACACGAGCACCCGCTCGGTGGCGGCTCCAACTCACCCGCCCGGTTTCGTGTAGCGGTACTGGGTTTAGTCCAACCCATAACAGCCCGTCATTGTCACGCAAGGAGATATGCACGCGCTGATACTGCTTGAGTTTTGGATGTGCCATACCACTATCACGGCCGACTTGGCGGAGTATCAGCGTGCGCAGTGCGTTAAGGGTTTTCCTGACCGCCCGCTTGATGGCTGTCTTGACAGCACGGGAAGTCCGATCCAGGCCCAGGGTCAAATCATCGGTGATCAGGTCAAAATCCAGATCAATCATTGTTTCTCAAGAAACACTATTGCCACGGTGAATTCGTCGACGGCGGTGGAGATGGCGGGGCCAAAAACAACCAGGTGAAGCCGTTATCCATCGGATCAGTATCAACAAGAGCCCAGGTAACCCCCTCAACAATCAGCGGGTCGCCCTTGTTGAGCAACGATGCATCACAGGACCTGGCCAGTAGCTCGGAGCCATCCCGCCCAACCGTTAGACCCTCAGCGGCGCGGCGCTCACGGCCCAAGGTCACACGCTCACCGGTGTGTCTGATTGCGTACAGCTCCCCGAAGGGAGCCATCACTGGGATAGCGAATTCATCCGGGTCTAGCAGGTCAGCCAGGTCCGCATCATCGATGATCATTATTCGCCGGTTTCGCCAGACCTACCGCTATCGCCGCCGTCTTGATCTTCAGTTTTTTTGGAGGTTGCGACCGGCTTCTTTTTACGGATTGCCGCTTGCGCGGTTCCTGTCAGGATCTTGGAATCCCGCAGTTCACAGGTGAACGGCTTGCCTTTTTTCACGACCCTACCCTCAACACGGACATCCTGCAGGGCAGTCATCTCTACTCGCTTGCTCATGATTCTGTTAGCTCCAAATCAAAAAAGAATGGGCGTCGATGACGCCCATGTGTTAACCCAAAGGAGACGTATTATTGTGCGATTGAGAACGCTTGTGGGTTGCGGTTCTGGAAATCAACGTCCTGAAAGACGCGGATCACTAGACCATCGGAAGCCGCTTTAGCGGCCTGATCAACCTGGAGATCCATTACTCCCCAAAAACCAAAAATAAGCTGAGAGAAATCTCCATGAAGCCAGGTGGCGGCAGGTACGTTGTTGGACACCTCAGCACGGTAACCGTTGACTTCGCCATCTTCCCAGATGAACTTCGCGGTGCCGGCGGCCTTTTCGGTCACCTTCGCCGCGCCACGTTCTGATGCGGCGGTCAGATAGGCCATCGCACTCACATCCGCGTTATGACCGGCAACAGCGGTTTCCATGGCAACCATAGACGCCCAGGCCATCCCAGGCGCTGGACGAGCCACCGCGTTAACGCCGGTCATATTGAGTAAACCGACTGGGGTATTCAGCGTGCCGTCGGCAGCAATGGCCGCGTAATCGATGGCCACACCAATTCCATCAACCAGATCCTTTGTAATAAAGCGCTCAACACCCAAACTGGATTGCTTACGCATGCGACGGGTCACCGGCACAGCGCCGGCGATTGTCTTGGGCGTCAGCGGTAATGTTGTTAGATCAAAGTCTGAAGTGTCAACATCCTCATCCTCGCCCAGCCAGTAAAAGTTTGCGCCGGCGGTCTTTTTCGGGATGTCAGCATCACCGACCAGGCCGGTAAGCATCTGCGCGCCCAACTTACCGACCAGCGCCTTGTTGCGAATGATATCAATAAACTCCTCCTCCATCAGATCGGTAGCCACCAGCTCGGCACCCTTGCCGGTTGTCTTCTGCATCAGACCAAGCCGCATCGCCAGGTAGGCATGAGGCACATAAAAGCCCCGCGACTCCTTACCCACGACATCCGCCATGGCCAGACTGATGGCGCGTTCCCGGCCGGCCTTTTTCCAGTCACCGGTCGCTACGGCATTGATGGCGCGCATCAGATTAAAGCCTTCCAGGTCACGCATGGTGATGCCGGCATCCGTGATACCAGGCAGACCATCCCGAGACTCAGTGCCAACCGGGGCGGCAGGCGTAGCGGTTGGCTTAATGCGATCCATAATCGCAATGCGCGCCTGGTCGGTTGTCCAGTTTTCGGCGACCGCCTGAGATGCGATATCACGCTGGGTAAACTGGTCACCCATGGCGGTGATCTCTGCGATGCGGGACTGCTCTTGAGCGCGAATGGAATCGGCGTCAGTAGTGCGCTGATCGTCGGCGCTAGGAGTGGTTGGTTTAGCCACGAGTTTTCCTCCAGTAGGATTGTCAAAAGTACGGCCTACGCCGACAGTCGGATCAGCCGGAACAGAAACCATGCTGATTTCGTATGGTTCCCAATCGATCACACGGTAGACCTCCTTATCGTCTGTGCGTGATTCGAGAACGATTTCATGCACCACGTATCCGATCGATACATGAGAGCGGACGCCATCAGCGATATCCTGCAGGATCTCTTCACCCATCGCGCCGCGCGAAAATTTAAGTTTTGCGCGGGTGCGCTTGTCACCGTCAAGCCAAAAGCGAGCCACTACTCCCACCTGTGATCGGTGGCCATGAGAATCCAATACCGGCGCGCCGTTTTTCATCCGGTCCATACGAATGGCAACTGAGGTGTGATCCAGTATCTCTTCACCGTACCAAAGGCGGACGGGGTACTCACTGGAAGCTGCTACTTCAACCGTGCGCTTTTTTTCGTTCAGCGTAGACAGATCGACCGAAAACTCACGGGTCTGAACATCGTCATTCAGCTCACGAACCAGATCCCGGATATCTTCAGGAATCGTTCTTTGTGTCGTCTGACTTGTCGGTGGAATCGTCGTCGTCATCGGTTTTCTCTTTGTCATCGCCTGTGTTTTGCTCCGCCTTCAGTAAGCCCTTTTGCCCAAGGATCTCCTCTTCCCACGCGATTTCATCAAACAGCTCCTCGGGATCTTCACCCCGGCTGCGAATTACATTTGAACGGGAATCGGTTCGGCTCTTGATGCTCTTCTCATTGGCAACCGCTTCATCTCTAGGACTGACCCATTGCCAACCACGTGCCTGAAAATGCGGTTTGTTGATACGGTCAAAATCCGAAAACCGCAGCGGAAGAACACCATTTAAAATGGCCATCTTGAGCCAGTTGGTCCTAATACGAATCATCAGCCCGTCAATAAAAAGGCCCTGCAGCAATCGATAGAGATCGCGGTCATCCAGCTCAGTGTCACGCAGTGACGACCAGCTCATCTCAGCGCCATCGTTGGCAAGTCTGGGATAAGAGATGCCGGAACCACTTGAAACGCCACGTAAACTGTTGCGGATGAAATCACCAAAGTTGGCATTCGGGTGATTGCTCAAACCCTCCACCCAATCGATGCCATACGGCAACAGTTGCGCCGTGCCCGCTTCCAGCTCCTCGATCAACTCGCCATCGTCGGTTTCTGGCTCGCTAATCGCATCCGGGTTCTGTTTGTAAAATCCGATATTCTTCGCGCCGAACTCAGCCGCGATCATTTCCGATTCGCGGTATTCGCCGACGTGATGCAGATCGACCATAGACGCATGTAACCAAGGGAAACCGCGCGCTTGATGGGGCCGCCAAGGATCAAGTGTATGGATCAACTCATCGGCGGGTATGCGCTCATATTGCTGCCCGCCTATTGACTGGTAACGATCACCGGGATGCTGGACCAATAAGTAATAAGCAACCGGGCGCTCCCATTCGTTAAACTCCACACCCATTCGGATGATGTTGCCGTTGTTCAGTTCAGCGTTCAGTTTTCGATCCAGTCGGTCGGCTTCCAGTATTTGTAGCGCATACCCACACTTATTCTCAAAGCCAAACACCTCACGGACGAGCACCTCCCCGTCGCGAGCTAAGGTCTCAATCCACAGGTGCAGGAACCGGATCAGCGAATAGCGGCCCGTAACATCGCAAACCCCCTGCATCACCCAACCTTTCCAACCCTCCTCTATGAGGGCGTTGGTTCCTTTGTCTGGTACACCTGATGGCAGGCGGGCGAGATTCTGGTGGCGCGGCCCTCGGGGGCCGATGACCTTGGTTTTGAGTAGTGTGTAAAAACGCTTGGCATACGGGTTATTGATCGACTGCTCACGCGCGCGGCTCACCAGTGTAGGTAGATCCCGAAAGATCAACTCATTGGCGCTCATCGCATTGGCGCGCGCATTCCATGACAGTTTTAAGCGGTCATTTTCCGCTGCCTTAAACCCGGCCGACCGACGCAAATACCTCAGCGCCAGGCGCTGCAATAGCCCCGGTTTTTTCTTCTTCTGTTTCGGCATGGTTTAACGTTTGTTTGTTTGTTTGCTTGTTTGTTTCAATCCACGCGTCAATGATGGACGCGACTTTAACGAAAATTAAATTTAACTGAGCGAGGTGAGCGAGGTTTTACACCAGCTGCAACTTGTTCATTTTCATACATGCGGGCATAGCGATCCCGTAGCTTGATGAGTATATCCAGCGGCATGTATTTAACCCGGTGCCCCTCAACCTCATACTCTTCCTGGATCTTGCTTGCTCTCCTCTCAATCATCGCGCGCAAGGCATCCAGGGTGCGCTTAACATGAGAACGCTGGTCACCCACAGCGGCAACCAGATCAGGTAAGACTCGAATCATGCCTGACCCCAAGGTCACCCGCTCGCCAGCATCACTCACCACATAAACAACGGCTTTATAATCACCCGCCACCCATGCGGCAGTATTTTCGCTGGTCAGATCGATTGTATGCCACGCACCGGCACCGACCGACTCGATATCGATTTCTGACGGGCCGCGTAATGCATAGTGCAATGTCCAGCCGTTATCAGCGGCATAGTCCAGCTCCTCGCGTTCCCAGGAAACGATATCACCGGCTCTAATCTGTGTGGGTTCTGTCATCGGTTACGCCGCCGCTTGATTTTGAATCGCCCGCCCTGCTTTTCAGGCGGAACATCTTCGAATGTTTCTTGGGAAACACTGTCACTCATCGGGAACAACTCAACTTGCACGATGGACTGTTCGAGTACATCCCACTGGTCAGGGCGCATTAAATGGATGCGCCGCGCCCGCGCACTGTGTAAAGCGTAGACTTCGCAGTCTGTGGCCTCATTGCGCCGGCCGCTTTTAAGCTGCCAGACCTTCCGGTTTCTAATACGTCGATGCGGGGCTTTTGTCTCAGCCGTCACCTGATCAAAATAATCAGCCCGTACATCGGCATAGATATGCATGTGTTCAGGGCCTGCCCCTTGCTTGGCCAAGCGTGGCGCTATCCAGTCCTTTGCCTTGTTGGTGCCCACGATGTAAACCTTGACGCCGTACTTGTCGGCCTTGGTTTGTTTCTTTGGGTTCCAATGGTCGACGCTGCGGATCTTCGGCGTTGTGAAAATCTCGGGGTCTGTCTGTTCAGACGAACCCTTGACCGCCATGATCAATACATCCCGGTGTTTTTTACTGCGCGTGCGCACCCAGTGATAGACGGCATCGGAGCTTGTGCCGTCTGATGAGTCGATCGATACAGCCGACAAGCGGACACGCCCACCCCGCTTCAACTCAAATCCATTAGTGAACAGCAAGCTATCCAGCGTATCCCACACGGGGTCTGTCTTTAACCGTGTGTCTTCCGCCGGCAGCTCACCCCAGTAGATCCCCCAGGATTCCTCACCGCGCCCCCAGGCACGCAGGATGACCGCCAGGCGGTTATGCTGCACGTCAACACCGGCTGTCACCAGCAACCCACCCACCGGGACAGTTAACTCCGGGTAATCCATCGTTAACTCGCGGAGCGTATCCGCGTCCGCCTCTTCGCCCTTAAACTCATAAGGACGGCCCAGTTTCGAATTGACAAAAACGATCTTTGCGTTTTCGTCGCCTTGGGCGGCACGGTATTCAGCCTTGAGGTGATCACGCACCAGATCAATAACGCCCGCGCCCGGCAGGCACGAATAAAGCTCGCTTAGCCCCATAAACCCCGCGACACCGTTATAGGGGGCGGTCGGCGTCCAACCACAATAGGGATCATTGTCAGCGACGGCCTGGCGCACTGTGTCGCGGATGTTTTCTTTACGCTGGTAATCATCCCAAGGTGCGCCGCAATGCGGACATACATAGACAGCGGTTTCAGGCAGCGCGCGCCCATAGACCGGGTGGTCCGGTCCTGAGTCCGCCGTCGACCAAACGACATTATCGAAATTCAAAACATGGCTATCACCGCAGCTATGACAGGTAACCGGCAACACCCGCTTGTCTGACTGCTCGATGTGCTCTTCAACACGGGACAAGCCAGCAATCGAGGGCGTCCCACCCATCACGCGCTTGCCTTGACGAGCACGTTTCACGCGTTCCCAAAGCAACAGGATGGCGTCACCTTGCTCCTTTACGTTATCCTTGGCGTCATCGGGTTCCTCGACAATAACCAGTTTTGCTGGTGTCGACTTAACCTTGTGGATCGAGCCGGAACCACCCAGCTTTAAAAAACCGCCTGGAAACTTTTTGAACAGAGAGCGGTTGCCCGACTTCCTGGACGTTGAAACATCTATCCGGTTCGCAAGCCTTGGTGAAGCGTTAACCGATGGTGTGAATTTCTCATCCACGAATTCACGCGCCGCTTCATCGGCAGCGAACAGCATCACGATAGCGCCAGGGTCAAGGTCAATGCGTTTACCCAGAAACGCAATCAACCCAAACGTCCAGCCGATCTGTGCCGCCTTCATTGCGACAACCTCAGGAATGCCAGGATCATCCAGCGCCATAAATATGCCAAAAAAATATGGCGCGTAGTCGAGACTATACAAGCCTGGAAGATCAGCGCCCTCTTCAGGGAGATAAAAATAATTTTCAGCCCACTCAATCGTCGGAATCAGTTTCGGCGGCACGAACTCCTTCGCCACTCGCCTCAGCATCGCTATCAATACCCGATGGGTAATCCGCGATAGTTTTGAGGGCAGCGCGCAGTGGCTCACTGATAAGCTGTTCATCCAGATTTAAACTGTACTTTGATTCCAAGCCGGCGATGATTTTTGCCTCAGCGGCCTGGACCGCAGATCGACCACGGGCAGCCCATGAGCTGAGTATCGGTTCGAGTGCGGCAACCTCGACAAGGTTTTCCGCTTGCTTATGGAAATTCAGTTCTTTCAGCGCCGCGCCGGCGCTAGATTCCCTGATCCGTGCGGATGTCAACGAAGCTTCCTCTTCGCGCCCGCTGGCGGTAGCGCGTAAAGCTGATGTGTACGCCAGCAGCCATTCCCGATAGGTTCCGGTTTTTGGGATGACGCCCTTAATCACCAGCTTTGAGACGGCCTGCTGTGTGATGCCAACCAGAGAACCAAACCATGATTGTGATGCGTCGATGTCGAGAGCCTCGAACAAGAACAACCCCCTATAGCCTTCTGGATCTGCTGGAATTTCGCGGCTTCCCTCACCGTACCGCGGGAGGTGCTGGAAGGACCCAACCTTTTTTGCTCAGTCATATCTACTTGAGCAAGTAAACAACGCTCCCGACCATCACGCCGACCACCAGACCGAACACGGATGAAATGGTCAACCGGATCGCCCATTCATTTATTTGCGTCTTCCCGCGATCACCTGCCCCAACGATCTCTAAATTCCTGACGCGCTGCTCATGCTCATCAAGACGGTGATGTGCGCGCTTCAGTCCGGCCGTCTGCGATGCTATCCGTTCTTCAACACGTTCGATCACGCGGAGCGCGGCAACCGCCTCATCCAGTTTACGCTCGATGCGTTGCCGCCAACTCATTTCCGACAGCTCAGGTGGATTTTCCGTCACAGTAAAGGCCCGGTAATAAAAAAACCCGCGACCGTTGCCGGTGCGGGTTCTTGTGTCAGTAATACGAAGTTAACGTAAATCTAGTCGATAGTGGTCGACCAGTCAAGCCTTGATGTTGATATTCTGTTCATCGTGAATCATCGTGGCGACCATCACCTCGCCTGACCGCCGGATATCCCGACACTTTGTTTTGCTTATTTGTAGCGCTAACCCAATTGCACGCTCTGAGTATTCATGGAAGTAATACATTGCCAGCACCGTGTAAGATTCTTCATTGATCGCACGCACTTTACACAGCACACGATCCATCTTATCGGCGATTTCATCATCGGGAATCGGCGTGGCTTCGCCGTGTTCACTCAAGTGGGCTGCCTTTGAAGCGTAACCCAGGCCGATACCCCTGATGGCGCGGAAGTGTTTCGCCCAGTGATTCAACATATCCCGCGCTGGCTTTAACCAGTCGTCGTTATGCTGCGTCGTCATCTTTACATTCTCTCCAATGGTCTTCACATCGCATTTTTGCCGATTCAACATCACCGAACGTTCCGAGGTACTTTCGGTTTGTGGGTTGAGGCTGTCCCAGTTGGTAATGGGTCTTCACGCCAGCCTGTACAGGCGGGGTTGATCGCTTGCCGATGATCCAATCACGGTAATCACCCCACCACCCAACCACTGGGCCATGAGCTGAAAACCACCAACAGCCATCGACCTTGGCTGCTGAGATCAAATAATCATAATTCGACCTCAGGAAATACCGGTCCGGTCTATCCCAATCCATTTGCCAACCTTGCCAACCTATGATTTATAGGTTGGCAACACATAACTCATTGATTCCATTATTACTTGCCAACCTTGCCAACCTTGCCAACGGGGTTATATACATGAGAGAGGTATTTAGGCGTGTGCGCTGGGCGTGCGGGCGTGTGTGTAGGGGGTTGGCAACGTTGGCAACGTTGGCAATGGCCTTGTGTGGCGCGGGTTTCAGTCTAGCCAACCTAAAATTTAGAGGTTGGCAAGGTTGGCAAATATCCCTATCTTTCATGCGGTTTCCCCCCGGAATGGATCATCCTCGATCATCTCCATGGGCCGCACATAAACACGTTGCTGTGTTTTTTTACCTGGTTTCAGCAGGTCAGGCAATAACTTTCTTTCCTTCCTCCATCCCACCGCTTTCATGATAGGGGCAATGCGATTCATATGCGCCCGCTGGATATACGGGGCATCCATGCCAATAGCTTCAGTCAGTAATTGATAGGAAGAATAGTATTGACCTGTATTGCAGGACAGGAATTCAAGTAATTTATCTTCCCACGGGTCACGCTGTAATCGATCGTCTTGCAGATCCCCGATCAAGACCCGCTCGGTTTCATCAGAAACCCACCAATACTCACCGGATTGATATAAAGACAGCGCTTCAGCCCATAATTGATCCCGGTTAACTCTCAACCAACTGACATCAACCTTTCTACACTGCACTGGCCAGTAGCGGCGGTTACCAGAATAATCTTTAAGGTATTCATCTTGGTTTGTAGTGCCAATGAAAACAGTCTGGCGTAGAAAATCCTGAGCATTGTGTCCATAGCTGGGTCGGTAACGGTCACGCCGCTGAGAAAAGAATGCCTTGGCGGCTGTGGTCTCGGCTTTATTGAAGTTGTCCAGCTCGGCCAGCTCGGCACCCCACACGCCCTGGATGACCTGATAGGCGTCTTTCTCACCAATAGGCAAGGGTGCATCAGAAAACCAATCGCCAAACAAGATAGAGACCGCAGTTGACTTGCCCTTGCCCTGTTCGCCCTCAAGGATTAATACCGTGTCCATCTTGCAGCCAGGCTGCATCACACGCGCTACTGCACCGATCAGGAACTTTCCACCGATTGCCGCTAAGTATCTCGTATGCTCCGATGCATCAAAGACCTCTTTCAACCAAACATTGAGGCGAGACACCCCATCCCAGCGGAGCTTTTGTAAATAGTCTCGCACAGGATGGAAGCGGTGACGCTGAGACGCTATCAGTATGGCGTCAACGATCTCTGATCGCGGTGGTGGTGGCATTTTATAACAGCGATGAAACCAAGCCCGCAACCGGGCGGCGTCTGCGTCTGTCCATTCCCCCTCGGTCGCCTGCATGGGTGGCGCTTTCTGCATTGTGAGGCGATAAGAGAAGTCACAATAGGCTAAAACACCATCCCACCTTGGGTCATTCAATAAGATCGTTTCCAGGTTGGCCAAATGGGGTTTGATCATGCCGCCATCAGTACGATCAAGTCCCTTGAACCAGAATTGCTCTTTAATGGATTGCGCCGCGTCATCCTCATAGATATCCAGTGGCGGCTGGTTATCTGGTCCCATTTCCTTGTCAGGATGGTGTTTCTCGGGAAACAATCCCGAGTCACCACCTTCTGTACTGCGTTGCGCTTGACTCAGTGCGGCATCAATTTGTTTTTTAACAGCGCCTAGACCGGCAATGACATGCAGGTCGTTAAAATCCGCGGGCGGCCTATCACTCATTCAGCGGCCTCCTGAGTGCATGAAAAATCAGGGAAGACCGTCAACCCGTCGACAAGCTTCGCGGCCGCCTCGGCTTTCTCCCGGCCTGCATTGTCATCATCACCACAAAAGATCATGTCTGAATCGGGATATACCCCTCTAAAAGCTGCCGCGACCGGCGGCATGTTGCCCACATCAAATGTGACGACAACAGGCAACCCTGTAGCCTGCAGGATGGATGCCGCTGTTGCATAACCTTCGGCAAAACAAATTACCGAAGCATCAGAAGCGATAAGGTGTCCGTCTATCGACGGACGTTGTTTTAATGCGGCGCTGTCTTGTAGTTCGCAGACATGAAAAAGGCATTGCTTTCGTCCAAACCGAGGAAAAGTCTTTTTGCCGGACGCAAAGATAAACTGACAGTCAACCAGTTTCCCGGATACGTCACGCATGGGCACAACAATAGTGCCGCGCTTGAGATACCTGAATGACGTTTTTTCGATGTCGATTTCCCCGCGTTTATTGCGTTCAAAAAAGTAGCTTATACCGGCTTTATCGTTGATGATCTCAATGGTTTCAGTCTCAATGTGTGTAACCCACAGGAACGGCCATGGCACAAAATAAACACCGTATGCGCGCACTTTTTTAGTTTGTAAATAAGGGGACACGCCCGAGGTATCTAACAAGCCTTCATTGATCAATCGGCTCACTGTGTCTGATACTCGATCATTCCAGGCTAGCAGGGCTTGCTCATCGCGCTCGATCTCTTCCACACGCTGCGTGCGCCTGGCTTCCGCATCCTGTTTGCGTTGGCGCTTCTCCTCCTTTGTCAGCTCGCCTGCCTTGATTTCGTGGCCGTTGCGCCTGGCCTCAGCGACCAGAGTGCCAATACTTACGCCGCTGCGGTTGAATGACCTCCAGACTAACTTGGCATCACGGGGCTTATATTTATCTGACCGGCTGCTCCAGGCGTCCCAATCAGCAAAGCCCAGCTCGCCGAATTCTGATTTAATAGCCATGCCCATCTGTACCCAGGTGTGACGGTCATGCGGGTCGATGGCAGTTAAAGCGGCGGCCACATCATCAAGTGTAAGATCCAGCCCTTTAGTCATCAGCATCCGCCCTAGCCCCAATAATGCGTTCTATGCGAAACGCAACCTGAGCACCAAACAGTGATCCCGTTACCGTGCCAATGATGTAAGGCAGAAATAACACCCAGCTCATTTCAGCCAGAATAAGTTCGCGGAATGTTAAAAAAAATATGCCATTAGAGAAAACGGCCGTAACCATGTGATAGGTAAGATTGTTTCTGTTGCGTGACCTGGATGTCAGTGTAAATGCGACATTCTGGATAAACGCCAGCGCGGCGATGGTGACCACAACAATCATGTCACCAACCTCATATCGAGGTCCTGAGGGCCGTCCATCCTGGACAATCGGCCGTCAGGTCGCCACGCCGTGGCCCTCCACCACCCATCGCTTCCCAACCAAGCGCCAATAATATATTGCTCTGTTTGCTCCCATATGTGGGCTTTCTGACCGCTGCGGGTCTTAATGACTGTTGGGTCAATCAAGCTCAAGACTGAGCATCCCTGGCGGCCTCGATTGCCGCCTTGAATGTGACTGCTGCCCCGATCAGATCATTCAGCTCACTTTCCGCGCACGCTAGCTTTTCAGGCGCGTCGTTGCTATCAATAACGCCGTCACCCAGCAGGTCGCCTACAGCCTCCACGGCCTCCGCGAATTCACGTGCCAATCGCCCAAGATCATAAGCCGATCCACGCCTCGTTACCGCTGGGATTTTGGCCGTAAGAAGACCGGCTCTCGCAAGCAGTTGCCGATATAGCACCATGCGCTCCCGCTCGGGCAGCGCCTCAATGACAGCCTCCTCGATATCAACATCGAGCCTAATCTCACCCCGCAGACGGCGCATGACGATCTGACGGTTTTCGCGCAGATCACCGAACGCATCATCCGACGACTTGAACGTAATGCGACGATCAGCGGGATCAGGATAGTGAGCATGGTAGATCTCGCGCACACGGTCCGCATACGTCGATTGCTTTTCGACCGTGCCATTCAGCCAGTTTTCTATACACCGGCCGATCAATCGTGATCTTGGCTCTCTTGCATTAAGCTTACCCATTGTAATTCACTTGTCCTTGGCGTTCAGCCTCAATACGTGCCCCATCATCCCGTTTCTAATAAACCACTCAGAGAATGTTTTTCGATCGTTCCAGAGCACATTGCTACCTATGGAGGAAAACAGAACTTTGGATGGGCGATCTTTGAAATTAAGCGCGTTTGGCTCGAAGCAGAGTTTCATGTCGTTTGGGAGCGAGAAGAAGGTCGACTTATAGACCTCACCCCCAGGGAAGCCCCGTTGAGTAAAATACTCTTTGTCCATGACCCAAAACGGAAGTATGAAGGAATCCAGGTCGATAGCGTCTTTAAAGCCCTCACCAAGAACCCAAGCGTCAAACGTTTCATCGAGCTTGCCGGAGAACACTTCAGAGCTACGAACGAAGGCGATCTGGCTAAGATAAATACCGGCCCCATCATACAATGCAGCCCCGAACTCAAAGCGAGGATTCTCAAAATACAAAACGAGATGGACGAGGTGAAACAGGCGATCTTCAGCGAATATGCTCGATAGCGCAGATGTGATACCTGGTGATCGCTTATTTATTAAGTGCAGCATTTGACTGACCCATTTTTTGATACCCCAACGTCATACACACACCTCCATCGATGCTCTAACCTGTCTGTGTAAGAAGGAGAACCCACCGTGCTACACTTCAGATCGCAAAACATGAAACACACCAACAATGGATTCCCCTATGAGCGAAATAAACCTGGAAGTCGCGGAAACTATCATCGCCCTGGACAAGGTTGCTCGAAGCTTTTCAAGCGCTTGCCGAAGATATCCCGCCAGACATGCCCGGCGTTGCGAGCAAGGTTCACAGTTGGACTCATTCTTTGAGAGGAGCAGACTCCAATCACTAAGTTTCTTGCGCGCTGGGTCCAGCCAAGCGTCATCTCTTGGCACCCCCATCGCCTTAAACCGCTCCTTTCCGCATGTCGGCCACGGCGACTTCAAAATTAATGATTCTTTGCACAGCAACAGCGTAGGGAGGAGATACATCTGTCAGGACCAACACACCGTCCCTCAAGGGGATACTACCGTCCCATTCATCATCATTGACTTCAATACAGCCAAAGTGCTCTTTGAGTTGTTCTGCTACCATGGTCTTACCGCAACCTTGCGGTCCGTAGACAACCACTGAGTTTTTAGGAGCTTTATTCATGGACTTTCGATACCTCTTTTTTCCTTACTGCCTGTTGGAGCAACAAGATGGAAGTTATGCCGTTGTTAACCGTCGCTACAAACCCCTGGGGTTCACAACTCAGGATTGGGTTAACTATGAGGACCATCCGATTCTGATAACCACTGAAGGGCTTGGGCCTAAAACAATAAAAAAGCTTTCTTACAAGGGATCTACAGACTCTAGCGCCATATACCTTTATGGAAGCGGCCACGTCCCAACCTCTTCTAAGAAGAACATGGACGCATACCAGAAAAGATTGGCGCTGCTGGCAAAACTCAAAATTAAACCGGTTAAATAAGAGAAGCAGACTCCAATCACTAAGTTTCTTGCGCGTTGGGTCCAGCCAAGCGTCATCTCTTGGCACCCCAATCGCCTTAAGCCACCCCTTCACATTCAATTCCTCACGAGGTTTCACTATGGCACTCAAAGAAGTCGATCTGGAAACATTGCAGCAGCACGTAGACGCCTTAAATATCATTGTCAACCTGCTTCTCACAGAAATGTCGGAGAGCAACCCGGACAGCCTTAACCGGTTGCTTCAGCAGCTCCGAAAAATAATTGATACATCGCCGCAACTGCATCCCACCCTTACATACATGACCTTTAGGGAGCTGATTGATGGCGGAAGCAGGCACTAACCCATGCTTCTCAGCATGAAACGTACCGGCCAAGATTACTTTAGGGTCGTAGTCCATCTAATCGCTCCTCTCCATGAGATCAGGCCTGAGTTCTTTAGCAGTAACTTTCCCGTCAGAAGCAACCTCAATCGACCTACTCAATATCTTGCTTGGTCGCCGGAAACCTGATGCGATCTGTTTTAAATACACGACTTTTGTGCCGACTTTATCGGCTAGGCGTGCCACTTCGCTACCGCCATGGGCGGCTATGTATGTTTTCATGTCCATGCGGAAATAATAGCAATGCTGCGATTAATGTCAATAGTAAAGCTGTTTGATCTCGCTAGCAGCGCTAGTTAACTTCGTGGAATGAACAAGAGACGCGACTTAACACCAGACGAAAAAACTGCCGCCGCTCGACTAAAGGCTATTTTTACTCGAAAAAAGAGAGAGCTAGGCTTTACCCAGGAAACCATTTCATATGCCGCCGGGTGGACATCGCCATCTGCTTTCGGCCAGTATGCAAATGGGGTTATCCCAATTAATCTAAATTCACTAATCCTGCTATCCAAGTTATTACAGGTCGATCCATCAGAAGTTTTCCCCCAATTAGCCGATCGCCTAATACCACGCAACGCTGACAATGAGAACGTTTTTAAAGGACCAGAGGTAAGAGGACTCGTGCCATTGATATCATGGGTCCAGGCAGGCGGTTGGCATGAAGTGGCGGACCTGTCTGATCGTGCTGATGCAGAACTTATATTGCCTTGCCCAGCCGGTCACGGGACACAGACATTTGCCCTACGGGTCGAAGGCGACTCCATGACTGCGCCACACGGAAAAAGCTACCCTGAGGGTTGTATCATTTTCGTAGATCCCGATCAGCGGGGTGGAGTAGTGAGTGGCAACCGAGTCATCGCTGAACTTAGCAGCGAAAACGCAGTGACTTTTAAGGTGTACATTGAGGATGCTGGAAAGCGATTCCTGAAACCCCTTAACGCTCAATACCCTCCCATCACCGAGCAATTTAAAATCCTCGGCAAAGTCATTGGCAAGTGGGAATCAGAATAAAGAGCGACTTCAAAATCGCCATACCTTAAAATAACTCCCCAGATTTTTCCATCATTGTGGTGGATCGCTGTCTGGCGTGAATAGGTCAATGATCTTCCGCTTCCTTTCCCAAAGCTCATAATTAGGCAACTCTAACAAAACAAACTTAGCTACGCAAAAATAAAATACAGCATAGCTATTGACCGAGAAGGATAGCAGTGCTATTATTTTTTTGTGGCGAAGTCATTGTTTTTACGTATAAGGATTGGTCAACCCATGAAAAAAGATTTAGAAAACAACGGTCGGGAATGCAACCTGTTTCCCGAGAAACAGCCGGAGCTGGTCACGAGGCGCACCGTTTCCTTACACCCAGCGATCACACACCGGCAGATGCTCATCCTGCTGACGGCCATCGACGGCGAGATAAAACGCATCAGCAAAAATAACTATGTCATCCAGCCGCGCCACCCGGCTCACAGCAACATAAACATCGTTAAATTTCCCCACCATAAAAACCAGCTCGGCGCAACCGGACCGGCGTTACCCATGAGTAACGATATCCGAGAGGAATGAGAAACGCCGGGAGAACGCGAGATGATCGGCTTGACAATCATCAAAGAACCGGCTAGTTTCGATGGCGCTGCAGTAAATCCTGTAGCCGGGACTGACATCCTGCCAATCAGAGCGCACCAGGCGCTCACTCGAAGCGCTTTTTTTACGCCCGAAAACCAATTTATGGTGGGCCGTATGGGGGCTCTTCGGAGCGCCGCCCCTCTGAGCGGTCATGTCAGCCCTGTACGGCCTGCCACCCGCTTGACTGACATCAATGGTGGTAGTTCTCTAACCCTATCAGAGAGCACCGCCATGACAGAACTCATCCCGTTAACCCAGCGTTTTATTGCTGGAGCTTCAACACGGACCGTATCCGCCCGCAAACTCCACAAATTCCTTAGTTCCAAACGCCAATTCTCCGACTGGATTAGGAACCGAATTAATCAATACGGTTTCACTGAAAATCAGGACTACATTTTGGTTTCACAAAAAAGTGAAATCAAAGGCAAAGGCGGTGACCGCCGATCCCTGGACTACTACCTCACCATCGATATGGCCAAAGAGCTGGCGATGGTCGAGCGCACTGATCGCGGACGGGAAGCCCGACGATACTTCATCTCCTGCGAAAAGCAGTTAATCGAGCAGCAAGAGCAAAAGCAACTCCCGCAATCGTCACAACGCTTTTTAGTGCTGATGGAAAATGGGCAGATCACCTCCGCTCAGCCAGTACCGATCGATTGTTACGCATTTCGGCACGAGGACATACCCCGGATTTTGAAAGAGCACGGCAAAATCGCCATTAATAAACAGGATTTGATTACTATCACCAGAGCGGTCATCGAGATCAAGACCGCGCTAGACAGGATGGATGATGATGAGTCACAAAATGAAAAACTTAGTCACGCTAGCCATTGAAATCGTAGGCATATCTCAACTAACCAAAGCCTGTGGTCTCAAATCCAGAAATGCAATTAAAACATGGGAACGATCCGGCCGAATCCCCATCGATGCCAAGACCGACTATCCGGGCATCATTGAGCATGAGACATGCGGCCAGGTAACTCGGGTGGGAATCTGGCGGAATCAGCTTGATACCCTGAAGCCTGGCGTCGTGTACCGCGTTCCTATTAAATTACTGAACCGCGACCACGATCAACCGCGCAAATGTTTTAACACGGAAAAGCTGGAGGAACTGGCGCTGTCTATGGGAAAGGACGGCCAGGAAACTCCTATTAAATTTTCATATTCCGGTGGTGAGCTACTCATCAAACACGGCGAGCGACGCTACCGGGCTGCGCGTATCGCAAAAATGGATACGCTGTACGGTATTCTTGATGATCAAAAGGATGAGACTGATCACGATCGCATCCTAAAACAAATCACTGACAACATGGGTGAGCCGTTGACCGCCTGGGATTGGGTTGAGACGTTCAAACAGCTCCATGATGACGGCATGCCCGATCAAATGATTTCTGATGAGCTTACAGCGCGCGGCATTAAGGGGTTTTCTCGACCCGCGATCAACAACTATCGGCGATTATTCAAGCTGCCAGAAGAAATTCAGGACATGATCAAGTCTGGTTGGTTAACACCTTCGCATGGTAAGCAGATCCTTGGACAGGCAAAACACTTTAACATCAAGCATCAGTTATATTACATTTTATCTGACCGGCAGAAGAATGGAGACACCCCTACGCTTTATGACATTGATATAGAGATTAGGGATATTTACAGAAAAGAATACCCTTGTATCGATGACCAGATGAACGATGTAGATGATTTTCCACTTTATTGCCCGTTTGATTATGAGACTGAATGTGATGGCTGTGAATTCAAACACACCATCAAGCTCAATAACGGTCATGAAGATACATTTTGTACCCACACGGCTTGTTACCAAAATAAATGCGCATTAGTTGATGCAACTCAAGAGCAAGGTCAGCTAGGCGCATCAGATGCCCAAGACCAAGACGGCGAATTAAGTCCCACTGAAACCCCGTCAATCGCCGCCCCAAACAATGAACCACCGCAACCAGAACAGCCGTCACCTGATCAAGCGTGCTCTCAAGAGATCGAGAAATCAACCTTGGATGTAGTCATAGAGCAAGAACAACAAAAGAAGACATACAAGCGCCGGGTGTTAGATGCATTAAAAACCGCCCCCGTTGAGGATATCGATTTAATCCTGGTCTATTGCGCTTTCTCTGATGAGCAGTTAGATGGTGACCCCGCAACCTTAAAGGCTGTCGCTTCACGCATGCAGCCTGATTCGGAAGAAATGAAAAGGGTAGCTGCTACCTGCGTCATCAATTATTTATTCGATAGCCGGGTTGCGGAAATCGGCGCTCACCTGGGGGTTTCATATAAGCCTCTTGAGCATTCTGAAGATGAAAATATAGGGCTTAAGTTTTAGCTGTTTTTTGAGGACCACGAAATGACCAAACTGAAGCATGGACAACCCCTTGTGATTATCGGCCCGCAAGGCTCTGGAAAAACCATCCGAGCAAAAGAGATCGCCGAGAAGTGCGGGACCTATCAGTATGCATTCTTGGACGATATCTTATCCGATATGCCGCTGGATGAACTGCTCACTGGCAAACCTGACACCGTGATCGTGGAGGAGGCTTTCTGCAGTAAAAAACAGCTAGCCAGATTGAAAGCAGTCATAACAAAAAAGGGTGCGCCAAACTTTATCTTTGTATCCAACTCCCACAGCAACTTCCCAGAGCCGCATACAAGCCGACGGTTCAGATTTCTTAGAATCAATTGAGGTGACTGAATGCCAAAACCGACCGAAAAAAAGCTCCATGAAACCTTGCTAGACATCAAGATCGCAGAACTGCCTGACACCACTGAGCGAGTGCTAAGGATACCAAGTGCAACCTCGCTTACTCACTAAAGCCGACGCGGCATCCTATTGCGGTATGTCGGAGCGGATCTTCGATGAGGAGATCCAGCCATATATCCGCAAGCGATTGATCAAGAAAGGAAAAAAGCGAGATATGGTCCGTTATGACACCAGCCACCTTGACGCATTCATAGAAACTTTGCCTACAATAGCCCCTGCGGACGCCCGCCGGGAGGAATCTATATGCAACAACCGGCAGGACTCTACAAGAGGGGAGAAATCTGGCACATCGACAAGGTCGTTACAGTCGGCAGGGTCAGAAAGTCTCTTCGACAATCTACTGGATGCCGAGAGATCAGCGACGCAAAGCTGATATTTGATCGGCTCATAGCGAAAACAAAGGAGGAAATACTATATGGTCCAGAAAGACTAGAGCACTCATTCAGAGAGGCTGCCGTTCAATACGTGCTGTCAATAGAGCGGCGCGGTAAAGACGCTACCAGGGCTAAACAGGATCTTCGGTTACTTGATCCTTATATCGGGGAATTGCCAATCTCTCACATCCACCAGGGCGCCTTCATGGGGTTTGAGAGTGACCAGTATGGCGTCAGACGATCTAGCACGATAGCACGGGCCTACAGGACGGCGGTGGCTGCGTTGAACTACGCCGCAAGAGTGCTGAGGGATGGGAATATCCCCTGGCTGGCATCCGCGCCGCCAACGATCACGGCACCGGACTGGAAAGACCAACTACCACCCTATCATTTGGATTGGACTGAACAAGACCGCCTGGCCCGGCAAATGGAAAAAAAAACAGCCAGGCACCTGATCGCGCCTATGCTGTTTGGGATAAATTGCGGGGCCAGGGAACAGGAAATCTGTGCATTAAGGTGGGAATACGAAGTGCTGACGCCTGAGTTACCAAAGGGAGCTGTCTGGTGGGTGCCCCCCGAAATCAGAAAGGGGAACTCAAAACGCGCCGCCTCAAAACAGTCCGGCCGTTATTTAGTTTGTAATGCGGCGGCCAGGTCAGTGATTGATGGTCAGCGTGAAAACAGATCAGATCTGGTATTCCCAGGTCCTGACGGAAGTCAGATCGGGCGGCTCAATAACAGTGGATGGAGGACCGCATGGAAAAAGGCAGGCTTTCCGACTGAAGGCGTCAAAAGGGGGGTGCATAATCTCCGCCACACATTTGGGGCACGCATGGAGGCGGCTGGTATTCCGTGGGAATATCGCAAGGTGTTATTGGGCCATGAAATACAGGATGTAACGGCACACTATAGCCCTCCAGGACTTGCCCGATTGCTTGAAGAGGCGGAGAAAGTGCAAAGAGGGACGACGGTTGTGTTAAGGCCCGTCCCACAAATAACCCACAGCGAGGAAAAAAGACGCGACACGAAGGCCGCTAACTCATTGATTTAACTGGTAGCAAGGGGCAGACTCGAACTGCCGACCCCAGCATTATGAGTGCTGTGCTCTAACCAACTGAGCTACCTTGCCAAAGACGTTGTGAGAGGCTGAAATATACTGTTGCCTCAGCCTAGTGTCAATATCAGACATTGAATCGGAAATGGATGACATCTCCATCCCTGACGACATATTCTTTACCCTCGGAGCGTAGCTTACCGGCCTCCCGGGCGCTCTGCTCTCCCTTGTAGCTGACGAAATCCTCGTAGGCAACGACTTCGGCGCGTATGAAACCCCGTTCAAAATCGGTGTGGATCACCCCTGCCGCTTGCGGCGCGGTGGCGCTTTCGGGAATCGTCCACGCCCTGACCTCCTTCTCGCCTGCGGTGAAATAGGTCTCAAGCCCAAGCAGTTTATACCCTGCCCTGACGACCCGGTTCAGACCCGGCTCATCCAACCCCATGTCGGCGAGAAACTCCCCTCTCTCCTCTTCGTCCAACTCAACCATCTCTGCTTCGATGGCGGCGCAGACCGGCACCACTTCCGCCCCTTCATCGGCCGCCAAGACGGACAGGGTATCGAGATAGGCATTATTTTCAAACCCGTCTTCCGCGACGTTGGCGATATAGAGCACCGGCTTGACGGTCAACAGAAACAGATCCCGTATATCGGATCTCTCATCCTCGCTGAGATCCATGCCGCGCACCGGTTTGCCGCTATCCAAGCGGCTGTGAATCCTCTCCAGAAGGGCCTTGTGCGTCAGCCCCTTCTTGTCGCCGGTCTTGGCCTGTTTCGCGCTCTTATCCAGGGCCTTTTCCACCGATTCCAGATCCGCCAGCGCCAACTCGGTATTGATCACCTCTACGTCACCGGCGGGATCGACCCGGCCGGCGACATGCGCCACATCGTCGTTTTCAAAACAGCGCACCACTTGGGCGATGGCATCGGTTTCACGAATATTGGCCAAAAACTTGTTGCCCAGTCCCTCACCCTTGGAGGCGCCGGCAACCAGACCGGCGATATCGACGAACTGCATGCTGGTGGGGATGACGGCCTGTGGTTTGACGATATCGGCGATCACATCCAGACGGGGATCGGGCAAGGGCACCACTCCCACATTGGGGTCTATGGTGCAAAAAGGGTAGTTTTCCGCCGCAATGGCGGCTCTGGTCAAGGCATTGAACAAAGTCGATTTACCGACATTCGGCAAGCCTACGATAGCGCATTTGAAACCCATGAAGGAGGCCCCCGAAAAAAGGGGCCAGCATACCGGAAAGACGCGCTGATTTGCACTCCGCTGAACCCGGCAGTTCAAGCTATCGATTCAACCTAACAACCGCAGTGTTAGTAACCGCCGCCGTGTATGGTAAACAATTTCCCGAAATTGGCTATCCGCAACACATCTCGTACCGCCTCGTTTCCGTTCATTAACACTACGCTGTCGGCCTGGCTGGTGCTGTGCTCACGAAGTTGCAACAGCATCCCCATTGCAGAACTGTCTAAATACTCCGCGTCGGCCAAATCGACAACGAAGTGCATTTCCCCCCTGGGAAAAGCCTTATAGGCCTGCATGAACTCTTGATGGGTGGAGAAATCAAACCGCCCGGCTATGTTGATGGTGACGGTTTTTTCATCGCCGGATAATTCGCTGAATATGGACATCATACCTCCCTGAGACTGCCTGATTCTATGCGGTGCTTGTCAATGCTATCGACAATGACGGGAAAAGCTTAACCAGAATATTTCACCCGGCCGCTGATGATATGAATTAACCTTTTGATTTAACATGTGATTTATGCAATATTAGCCAAGTGCAAAGTGTTACCCGGCAACGCTGAACGCGCCCTCGCACCGAACTCGTCGCTCAGGGACGGTATTTCCTCAATCATCCATAGCTTAAGGCTATTGACTCAATCACAAATCCGCCCCTGAACAACGAGTTCGGCACGATCATCACGTTCCTGGGTGAAACATCCGGGTTAAGGTGAGTATGTCGTAGATTCCGTGTGCCGCTCAAGGAGTTCCTCAGCCAGGCGCATGAACTCCTTCGCTGATCGGCTGGAAGGCTTGTACTCGAATATCGTTCGTCCGATTCCCGGGCATTCGGCAATCACCACTGCTTCATGGATCGAAGTATTCAACAACTGCTCGGGAAAGTGCTTCCTGAGTTTGGCCTCAATCTCTTTGCAGAGTCTCCGGCGGGGAAAATAGCGATTCAACCCGATCCATTCCCTGACCGGCCTATCGAGATAGGGTTCGAACTTCTTCAAGGTCGTCAGCATTTTAGCCAGACCGTTCAAAGACATAGGATCGCCATTCACAGGTATAAGGACTTCGTCGGCGGCAAATACGGCATTTGCCGCCAGCAGGCCTGAAGAAGGTGGGCAATCGAACAATACGAATGCCTGGTTTGTCATCAGCCCTTCCAACGCCTGCCGTAACAGCCGGGCGCGGGAGGCGCCGCCGTCCTGGCGATACTCGACCTCCTGCAGCTTCGCGCCTGCCGGAATCAAGGTGAGCATATCCCTGATGCCGAGCCGCACCGTCGAGGGATCCGCGTCATTCAATATCACTTGATCGATCCCTTTCGAAGGTGTGCGAAAGATGCCGTAGCTTGCCGCCAGTTGTCCCTGCGGATCGAGATCAATAACGCTGACCCTGTGACCCGCGAGCGCCAGGGCATGCCCCAGATTGGTGGTAATCGTAGTCTTTCCCACACCACCTTTTTGATTGATGAGCGCAATTCGCCGCATGCGGTATCCTGTTCGGGTTTCCCGATAAAGATCCTGCCGACTTCTTCGGGTTAACCCGGATGTTTCACCCGTGAACGTGATGATCGTGCCGACCTCGTCGCTCAGGGGCGGATTTGCGATTGAGTCAATAGCCTAAGCTATGGATGATTGAGGAAATACCGTCCCTGAGCGACGAGGTCGGTGCGAAGGCGCGTTCAGCGTTGCCGGGTAACACTTTGCACTTTACTAATATTCCGTAAATTACATGTTAAATCAAAAAGTTAATTCATATTGTCAGCGGCCGGGTGAAATGTCCGGGTTAAGTGGCCAAGCCGTCCGTTTTCTCATCCGATACCATGGATATACAGAGGTCTTTGATCTAAAAGGAAAATAGCTCCACTGACGAGGCTATCGACCTGGCAAGCCGATTCTTTAGAATGCCTCATCCTGCCTGGGGCGGCTAAAAACAGGCTCGTGTATACTATTTCGCAGCGATCATGGGCATCGTCGGGTACACTACTCATAGGTATTCTATCGGGATACCGCCTACAGTTTGCCGTGGGCAGGCTCGATGGATCATTTCACGATACTCGGACTTAATACGATTGAAGCCGGCATTTTCAGTGCTGTTATTCCTGGGGTTTCTGCGCCTCGCCCATGCGGTCACCTTCGACTTGCCCGCGGAGGGTGATGATGTTGTCGGGCGGATTTTCACCCTCACTACGCGCTACGAAGAGACCTTCTCCGATATCGCCCGCATCTATGACATAGGCTATCGACAGATGGTGGCGGCCAATCCCGATGTGGACGCTTGGCTACCGGGTGAAGGTTCGGAAGTGGTTATTCCTCAGCAGTACATCCTGCCTCCCGGACCCCGGGAAGGCTTGGTCATAAACCTCGCCGAGTTGCGACTCTACTATTTCCCCGAAGAGCGGCCGGTGGTGGTCACCTATCCGATCGGCATAGGACGTGAGGGATGGAGCACGCCGACGGGAAAGACCACCGTCATAGGTAAGAAAGAGGGTCCGAGCTGGACTGTGCCTGAATCCATTCTCAAGGAACATGAAGAGGAAGGGGATCCGCTGCCGCCTGTGATCCCTCCGGGTCCGGACAATCCCCTGGGGAGTCACGCCATCTATCTCGGCATGAACGGTTACCTGCTGCACGGCACCAACAAACCCTACGGGGTGGGGATGCGGGTCAGTCACGGCTGCATCCGCCTCTACCCTGAGAACGTTACGCGTTTTTTCGAGGAAATTGAAATCGGCGTACCGGTTAGAATTATCGATAAACCTTTTAAAGCCGGCTGGCTGAAAGGTGAATTGTATGTCCAGGTGCATCCGCCACTGATCGAATATGTCGAGGAGAAGGGACACAACTACACGGAACTGGTCGACGCGGTGATTACCCGATTGGGGGAAGATGAACGCAGACCCGACTGGGATCAGTTGCAAGACTTTGCAAAACAGAAGACCGGCATACCCATGCCGCTCTACCTATGGAAGGGAAACAGCATCGCCGGGGGAGGATAGGGAACTCACGGGTCGTGAACAAAGGACAAAATCGCCGGTCGATCTCCCGTTTTCACTAATAATCGGCCTAAATCGCCTTGATTTTCGCATTATGTGCATTTATTATATTTTTTATCTATAGTATTTTCGCATTAAAGGGATCGTAAAAATCCATGAAAGTCAGCAAGCAGGAAAAGGCGAAAACCCGCAAGCGGATTCTTCAGGCCGCTTCGGACGTCATTATCGAGAAAGGTTTCAAATCCGCCTCCATGCGGGAAATCGCACGGCGCGCCAAGGTGGGTGACGCCACTATCTATAACTACTTCGCCACCAAGGAGAAACTTCTCTACCATTATTGTGAACGGAAACAAGATGAGGTGGCAGAGGCGCTCAAGCAGATCGAGGACTTTCATGAATACAGCTTGCAGGAGCAGTTGCAGCAGTTGGCCGAAACGGAACTGGCCTTGTGGTTGCCCGATCGGGAGTTTCTGGCCGAGGTATTCGAACTGACCTTCTACTCATCCCTTGCCGGCAACGTCAATCTGGCCGGAACACGCAAGCGATTCAAGCGCATGGTTGAGGATATGATTGACGCCGCCATTGAGGCCGGAGAGATCCCGGATCAACCCTATCGGGAACTGCTGGCGCCGCTCTACTGGGACTATTTCATCGGTATTCTCGCCTATTGGTTGAAAGACGACTCGGCAGACCATGCCGACACCACCCAACTGATCGACCGCAGCGTGGAAATCATTGCCATGGTGCTGCATACCGGCATGATAGGCAAAACCCTGGATCTGCTCTCATTCCTGTTCCGCAGCCGGATCTATCGCCATCTGGAGATACTGGAAGAGCGCGGCTCACCCTGGCAAAAGGCGAAACGCCGCTTCATGGGCGGTGACGATGACTAAATCGGTCCCGACCGGCAAGCTAGGGCGTTCCGGTGTGGCCGGCAAGGCGTTTCTGAAGGTCGGCGGCAAACAGCTTACACACCTCGCCAAACGTCCGTTCTTATCTGAATCCGCCTGCCGAAAGCATCAGCAGGCGCTGGATGACGACACGGCGCGCATCTTATTCAAGGCGTTTTCCCAATTGCGGGGCACCGCACTGAAGATCGCCCAACTGCTGAGCATGGAGACCCATCTCCTGCCCGAGTCGCTACGCAGGGAGTTGTCAAAATCCTACCACCAGGTGCCTCCCTTAGGCCGGCCGTTGGTACGCAAGGTGATTCAGCAGGCATTCGGCGCATCACCGGAGGCGGTCTTTTCCGGTTTCGATTTCAAGGCATTTGCCGCCGCCAGCCTGGGCCAGGTGCATGCAGCCCGCAATGGACACAAAGAGGATCTGGCGGTAAAGCTTCAATACCCGGGAATCGATGTCACTATCGATAACGACATGCAACTGGTCCGATTGCTGGTGAAACGCACCCGATATGCAAGATTGCTGCTCTCCTCCCTCGATGAAATCGAACAACGCCTGCGCGAGGAGGTGGATTACCGGCTGGAAGCGGATAACACCGAATGGTTCCAACACCACTTGTCGTTGCGAAACGTCACGATCCCCCAGGTTCACCGGGATTTGTCATCAAGGCGCGTGCTGACCACCACCTGCCTCGGGGGAGAGCACCTGGAGCAGTGGCTGCGGCAAAATCCCACGCAGCAAAGCCGCGACCACTTCGGTCAACTTTTGTATGATGTTTTCGTGAACTCCTTTTATGGTCTGCACGCCCTGCATGCAGACCCCAATCCGGGCAATTACCTGTTTACGGAAGAGGGAACGTTGGGATTATTGGATTTTGGCTGCGTCCGGTATTTTTCAGCGGAATTCGTTACCCTGATGCCGAAACTGTTACGCGCCTATATGGATCAGGATGCCCAAGCCATAATCGCTGCTTATCAACAATTCGGCATGGTATCCAACATGTCGGACGAGGCGTTACAGGCATTCTACGACAAGGTCTTACAGCCGTTCGGGGACTGGCTGACCAAACCGTTCAAGAGCGGACGCTTCAATTTCGCCGGCCATAGCGTGTCCTATACGAAAGAGGGGTGGGAATCGTTCAGGCAACTTGCCGGTGTCAACAAAATCGATGGCCTGGCTGACGAGTTCATCTATTTTGATCGCACTTTCTTTGGCCTCTACCAGATCTTCGAACGCATGGGCGCAACGGTCAATATGGAACACCGGTGGCTGGTATGAACAAGGCGCTGCTATGGGGCGGCGGCTTCAGCCTGTCAGCCGGCTTACTGCATTTCGCTATCATCGTCGGCGGCGCTGACTGGTATCGTTTTTTCGGCGCAGGCGAAGCGCTCGCCCGACTGGCGGAGCAAGGTTCGCCGATACCCGGAGCGATCACCGCCGCGATCGCCCTGGTGCTGTTGCTTTGGGGGCTGTATGCCTTTGCCGGCGCGGGATTGACTCGCCGCCTTCCCTGGCTCAAACCGGCATTGATCGCCATAACCGCCGTCTACCTGCTGCGGGGCCTGGCGCTGTTTCCGGCAATACTGCTCGCCCCGCACACAATCGATGCATTCCTGGTCTGGAGTTCCGCTGTCAGCCTGTTTATCGGCATGGTCTATCTCAGCGGCACCCGGCAGATGATCTGGGAAAATTCATGACCGATAGCGCCCCCGAATCACCCGCCGATAATCCATTCACCAACTTTAAACTGCCGCTCGGCGTACGGCTGTTCCTGTTCTCTGCACGATTGATGTTCACCTTGTTGGGGCAGGTCTCGCCCAGGTTGGCGGGAAAGATCGCGCTGCGATTCTTTATGACCCCGCCGAACTTTGCTATGCCTCGGCGTGAACAGGCCTCAAGCGATACTGCCGAGCTGCGCTTTCAGGAAATCGATGGCGAAACCATTGCCGTGCGCGCCTGGGGGGAGGGTCCGACAGTACTGCTCTCCCACGGTTGGGGAGGACGCGGCACACAATTCTTCGCATTTATCGAACCGCTGGTGGCCGCAGGCTATCGCGTCGTCGCATTCGACGCACCGGCCCATGGTGACTCCTCCGGGAAACGCACCAATATGTTGAAAGTCAGCAGCACCGCTGCCGCGGTGGCCAATCAGGAAGGTCCGGTCAGGGCCCTGATCTGCCACTCCTTCGGTTGCGGCACCGCCCTGCTGGCTATCAACCGATTGGCGCTATCGGCCGAGAAGGTCATTCTTTTCAGTTGCTTCTCCGATATTTTCTGGATCACCGGGCGGTTCGCCGAGGCATTTGCCATGAATGGGCGCTCCACCGCCGCGATGAGGGGGGAAGCCCATAGACGCTATGGCGACGCCTTTGGGACACCCTGGCAATGGCCTCAACTGTCACCGCTCCATACCATTAAACAGGTCAACGGCGATCTCCTGCTGATCCATGACAGACAGGATGCCGAGATCCCCTACGATCACGCCCTTGAGCTGATAAAGAACGCCCCCGCCGCAGAACTGATCACCACTAACCGGCTGGGACACAGAAAGATCCTGATGAGCAAAAAGTGCGTCGATGCGTGCGTCGTTTTTATCAATAGCTGAGCGACAGCCCTATGCTGGAGTACAGTTAATCCTAAAAACCGCAGTTGGACGGGGTGAAGTGTGCGCTTGCGGGGGTGCAGGGCAAGGGTCGCTCCCGCACATCCCTGTGCTTGCGACACTTGTGCATCCTTGCACGGCGCGCAACGACACGGAATAGTTATGCTATTCCAAGGCGTTGCAACGCAGCCATGCGCCGCCGCAAACGTGCAATTCACCCCGTAGCCTGGTTCACCCGGCAGGTGAATAGACAAATCGAAGTCAATAATTTGCCTATCAGTAGTTTAGTGTCAGGATGGAGCGGTCAACTGCGGTTTTTAGGTTAATCACCACTATCGGTCAGGAGCCGGGAGCGCTAACTTTCCATAGTAATGACGACCTTTCCTTTATGACGACCTTCTCCGAAGTAACGGAACGCTTCAGGCGTATCACGCAAGATGTAAGTTTTGTCGATAACGGGGGCGACCTTACCGGCTTCGATAAGCGCTTTCAGATCCGCCAAACCCTTGTTTGGCCCCTCCGCAACGATACGGAATTTCCGACGCCCGGTTGTTGAACCCCATAGTCCCAGAAAGAGCGCTTGAAGCATTCGAGGGATGGCTCCTCCGATCATGGCGTAAGTTCCGCCGGGGCTTAATGCACGCTTGTAATCGAACATCGATCGAAACCCTTGGCAATCAAGAATCAAGTCATATCGCTGCCCGTTTCGGGTAAAATCCTCTTGTGTGTAATCGATAACATGGTCAGCGCCAACCGAGCGAACGACGTCCAACTTATGTGTGTTGTCCACGCCCGTGACTTCCGTCCCGGTGAGCTTAGCAAGCTGCACCGCAAATGTACCCACACCACCGCCGGCGCCGTTGATCAAAACTTTTTGTCCGGGTTGAATCCGTCCGGCGTTGCGAAGTCCTTGGAGGGCTAAAACCCCTGCTTGGGGTATTGCGGCGGATTCTGCGAAAGTCAAATTAACGGGCTTCGGCTCCAGGGCGCTTTCCCGTGCGCACGCATACTCGGCAAAACCGCCCCAGCTATCCCATAGGTCGCCAAACACCTCATCGCCCGGTTGGAATCGCGTTACCTTTCCGCCGACCGCTTCGATCGTTCCGGCGACATCAGCGCCGAGTATCCGTTTCGTTGCCTTAGGCTTCAGGAGGCCGAACAGTAGGCGGTTTACAAACGTGCCGCGCTGAAACTCCCAGTCCCACGAATTGACGGATGACGCATGAACATTGATCAGCACCTCGTCGTCCTTCGGTGCGGGTTTCGCCACCTCTTTGAGCTGTAGGTGGTCGGGTGATCCATATTCCGTAAATACAATCGCTTTCACTAAACTGAAACTGTATTCAATCGTGTCAGGTGAATCAATTTCACGTTGCACGGTAAGATGCCGTTCATGCGCCTCCTTTTTGTCCCATAGCCATGCTCTCTGCCATACGCGCCATGTTACGCTGACTGGGCGGCATGAATCCACAAAGATCGTTTTCGGCTTTTTGTGCCTGGGTTCACAGAAGGCTGTGGGTATTTAATTCACTATCCGTGCTGGAATGGGGGTGTTCGTCCGGTTATCCGCTTTTTACCATAGTTCAGGCAGTGGTGGGCGGCGCCTATCCCATGGGAAGGCTGGATCACCGGTTCGATGTTGGAACCGCCGGCCGTTTACAATTCACGTATTTACGATAAGGAAACCAAACAATGCAGTGTTGGAAACGACGGAATTTAATCCTTTTGCTGATGGCTGGTGCTGCGCTCTTGGGTGTAGACGGAGCGAGCGCCAAAGCATTCAAGGCCAACAACATCCTGTCATATTGCACCAGCAACGGTTACAGCCTGACGCCGGCGTACCAGGCGGACAGTTGCAAGGCCTGCCACAGCAATAAAGCGACGGACATGGCCGCCTACAACAGCGGCAACTATGAGTATTTCTGTCCGTCGCTCGTCGTAGCGCCGCCGACCTGTACCGATGCGGACTTTGACGGCTATTACGCCGAGGGCGGCGATTGCGGCACCCCCGCGGATTTCAATGACGACAACAGCAGCGCCTACCCGGGCGCGCCGGAAATCTGTGACGATGGCGTCGATAACGACGGCAATGGTTTTGTCGATACGGCCGATGCGAACGCCGTGGGTTGCCTGGCCAACTGCACCGACCAGGATGGCGACCGTTACAGCATCGAAGGCGGCAACTGCGGCCCCATGGATTGCGATGACGACAACCCGGAAATCAACCCCGGCGCGTTGGAGATCTGCGGCGACGGTGTGGACAATAACTGTAACGCCCGAGTGGATGTCGCAGATGCCGCCTGTGCCTCGGGTGGTGGCTCCTGTGCCGGCAACGGAGGCCGGTCCGACGATGACGACGATGACGACGATGACGACGATGACGACGACGACGATGACGATGACGATGACGATGACGATGACGACGACGACGATGACGATGACGATGACGATGACGATGACGATGATGAATAGTGACCGTTCCCGCGAGAGAGGGAGGTCACGTAGAGACGGTTAGTCATCCGGTTCCATAGCAGGAACGACGATGGCGAAAGGGGGGCAAGCGCCCCCCTTTATCTTTTTGCCCCATTTTTTGTGCCTGAGTTCAACATAGGGCCGTGTTTTGTGCGCGGGTTCACGGAAGGCCGTGGGCATTTAATTCATTATCGACGCTGGGTATGGGCGTAACCGAGATGGAAGTGCTTGTCTGAGAATGGCTTTTTACCATAGTTTAGGCGGCTAGAGGGAAGGTGGCGCCTATCCCATGGTAGGGCTGGTTCCCGGTTCAGTGAAGAGCCGCCGGTCGTTTATAGTTCACGTATTATAGAGAGATGTAACAATGCAGTATAGAAAACAACGGAGTTTACCCCTTTTACTGATGGGCGGTGCTGTGCTCTTGGGTGTTAACGGAGCGAGTGCTTTTTCATTTAGAACCAGTGACATCACAACCTATTGTTCGAGTAACGGCTATAGTTTGACGCCGGCGTACCAGGCGGACAGTTGCTCGGCTTGCCACAACGATAAAGCGACGGGCATGGCCGCCTACAACAGCGGCAACTATGAGTTTTTCTGTCCACCGCCCGTCGTAGTGGGGCCGAGCCCGACCTGTACCGATGCGGACTTCGACGGTTATTTCGCCGAGGGCGGCAGTTGCGGCACCGTTGCGGATTTCAATGACAACAACAGCAGCGCCTACCCGGGTGCACCGGAAATTTGTGACGATGGCATCGATAACGACGGCAATGGCCTTGTCGACACGGCCGATGCGAACGCCGTGGGCTGCGCGGCTAGCTGTACCGACCAGGATGGCGACCGTTACAGCGTTGAAGGCGGCAGTTGCGGCCCGATAGATTGCGACGACAACAACATCGCCATCAACCCAGGCACGTCGGAGATCTGCAGCGACGGTGTCGACAACAACTGTAACGCCCGAGTGGATGCCGCAGATGGTGCTTGCGCCACCGTCGGCTTCACCCATCCCTTCGGCTGGGGGAAGCCTGAGAAACAGCATCGGGACTATGTGGATGACAACGGTGTATCCGAGTGTCTTTCCTGCCACTCCATCGACACGACGGACCGGAATTCGCCCACGAGCTGTTACCGTTGCCACGGCAAGGAGTGGGATGATCCCAACACCGGCGGAAACGGAAATACCGGCTTCACTCATCCTTTCGGCTGGGATGATCCTGAGAAACAGCATCGGGACTATGTGGGTGACAACGGCGTATCCGACTGTCTCTCCTGCCACTCCATCGACACGGCGGACCAAAATTCGCCCATGAGCTGTTACAGTTGCCACGGCCAGGAGTGGGATGATCCCAACACCGGCGGCAATGGCGGCGGCAATAACGGTTTCATTCATCCCTTCGGCTGGCTCGATCCCGAGGACAGTCATCCGGACTATGTGAATGACAACGGCGTATCCGACTGTCTCTCTTGCCACTCCACCGACACGGCGGACCGGGATTCGTCCATGAGCTGTTACAGTTGCCACGGTCAGGAATGGGAGAACCCCACAACGGGGACCGGTTCTCATAAGAAAAAGAAAGGTTCTCATGAGAAAAAGAAAGATTCTCATGAGAAAAAGAAAGATTCTCATGAGAATAGAAAAAGCTCACGCAAGGAAAAGAGCAAGCGTAGAGACCACTAGTCGTCTGATTCCATAAGACGATGGTAAAGGGGGGGCGTGCGCCCCCCCTTTTTTTTTCACTCGACGCAGCGGGGCCGTGTAGGGGGGCGGTGTTACGCGGGCGCTCGTTGCTGCACGGGGTTTCCGTTGATGCCGGAATCAAGCGGATCAGGCATCGTCGATGAATAGCTGATGCCCTCCCATGCCGCCTCTGATAGAATCAGCCGTTGACTCCGAACGAAATCCATAAAGCTTATGGCGCTCAACACCACAGAAGAAATCATTGCTGACCTGAAGCAGGGCAAGATGGTCATCATCATGGATGACGAGGATCGTGAAAACGAGGGCGACTTGGTCATGGCTGCCGAGCACGTGACGCCTGAAGCGATCAATTTCATGGCCCGCTATGGCCGCGGGTTGATCTGCCTGACCCTGACCAGAGGGCGCTGTAGCCAATTGCGCCTGCCCTTGATGGTGACCACGGACGATGGACTCTCGGCCACCAATTTCACCGTCTCGATCGAGGCCGCCGTCGGTGTTACGACGGGCATCTCTGCGGCGGACCGGGCCACCACGGTGCTGGCGGCCGTAGCGCCGGACGCGAACCCTCAGGATCTGGTGCAACCGGGCCACATCTTTCCGCTGATGGCTCAGCCGGGGGGGGTGCTGGTGCGCGCCGGGCATACCGAAGCGGGTTGTGATCTGGCGCGTCTTGCAGGCCATTCCCCTGCCTCGGTTATCGTGGAGATCCTCAATGAGGACGGCACCATGGCGCGGCGTTGCGATCTGGAGAAATTCGCTGCGGCACACGGCCTGAAGATAGGCACCATCGCCGATCTCATCCAATACCGGGTGCAAAACGAAACCACCATCGAGCGGGTGAGCGAGTGCCACTTTCCAACCCGGTTCGGCGATTTTCGCTTGGTGGCGTACCAGGATATGGTGGGCAATGAACTCCATTTGGCCCTGGTCAGAGGTCATCCTTCCGCGGATCGGCCCGTCCTGGTCCGTGTGCATATGCAGAACAGCCTCTGCGATCTCTTCGAAACCAATTTCAACGAATGCGGTTGGCCGCTGCGCAGCGCCATCAAGACGATCGGCAAAGAGGAAGAAGGGGTGATCGTGGTGCTGCGAAACCATGACACGCCAAGGGAGATCGTCCAGCGCATGATGGATATGCAGGTCGTCGACTCGATGCAGCGGCAAAACATGAGAAAGGATACGAGCAAGGAGTTGCGCACCTATGGTGTCGGCGCGCAGATCCTCTCCGACCTGGGTGTGCGTAAGATGCGCGTGCTCAGCGCTCCCAAGAGCATTCACGGTCTTTCGGGGTTCGCTATGGAAGTCACCGAGTATGTGACGGGTGAATAGTCCTGCGGCATCCCAAACGCGATCAGATTTCTTGATTCTTAGGTTTCAATTTCAGGGTAAGCATGATGAGTATAAAGACGATTGAAGGGGCGATGACTGTCAGCGATGCACGCTTTTGCCTGGCGGCGGCGCGCTTCAACGGCTTTATTGTCGAAAGTCTGGTGGATGGGGCCGCCAATACCCTGAAGCTGCACGGCGCCGGTGAAGAGGATATCACCCTGGTGCGCATGCCGGGCGCGTTTGAGATGCCGATCGTGTTGCAGAGGCTGGCGGCCAAGGGGGAGTATGATGCAATCATTGCGCTTGGCGCGGTGATCCGCGGCGGGACTCCCCATTTCGACTATGTGGCCGGTGAGTGCGTCAAGGGGATGGCCCAGGTGAGTCTCAGGCAGGGTGTGCCGATCGCCTTCGGCGTATTGACGGTGGACAGCATCGAGCAGGCGATCGAGCGCGCCGGCGCCAAGGCGGGGAACAAGGGGGCGGAGGCCGCCCTCTCTGCGATTGAAATGGTCAACCTTCTGCGCCGGATCGGTTGATGAGCGAAAAACGCCGTCAGTCTCGCAGGCACGCGGTTCAAGCCATCTACCAATGGCAGATGGCCGGCCAGGATCTCGCCGATATCGCCGAGCAGTTTTTTGATGAACAGGACACGGACACCTTTGAAATCCCCTATTTTCAGGATCTGCTTCGCGGTGTCCCGATCCATCTGGGAGAGCTGGATGCACTGCTCAAGCCCGCTTTGGACCGGGCCATTGACAGCGTCGATCCGGTAGAACGGGCGATTCTCAGGCTGGGCGTCTACGAATTGCGTTATAAGTCCGAGGTGCCCTATCGCGTAGTGATCAACGAGGCGGTGGAGTTGGCCAAGATGTTCGGCGCCGAACAGGGCCATAAATTCGTCAATGGCGTGCTTGACCAAGTGGCCAAGCAGGCCCGCTCTGTCGAGATCAAGGCGGATAAGAGGTGATATTGTCGGGTTCGGAGCCGCCCGGTAGAACGTCCATCTCATTACCCATTCATATCTCAGGTAATTTTGAGTGGATATCTGTTTAGGCTTAGAAACCCGTAGGTCACGTTGCGCGGCTACGTGACATCCCCATTGAGTCAGGTAGCCGCTCCGCGTCAACCTGACCTACGACTGAACCCGACATTTCTCTCGATTTCGCTGGTTTGTGGTTTTTTACGGCTTTATTCTTCCATACATGGAAAGTTACACTGCCGGGCCTAAGGGGAGAACCAGAACCGTCAGCAACCGCAATGAATCAGAGACGAGCAACAGCGGAATTCGATATTATCAGGCGCTACTTCAGCGCCTTGACGCCCTCTCGGGACGATGTCGATTTGGGGATAGGCGACGATGCCGCACTCTTGCTGGCGCCTCGGGGCATGGGGTTGGCGCTGAGTATCGATACCCTGGTGGCCGGGGTGCATTTTTTCCCCGATGTCTCGCCGGCGTCTCTTGGCTACAAGGCGTTGGCGGTCAATCTCAGTGATCTGGCCGCGATGGGCGCGGAACCGGCCTGGGCGACGTTGGCGCTGACTCTTCCGCAGATCGATGAGTCATGGATCGCTGCCTTCAGTCAGGGGTTCGCGGCATTGGCGGGACAATATGGGGTGCAGTTGGTGGGAGGGGACACCACATACGGTCCGATGAGTATTACAGTGCAGGTCCAGGGTTTTGTGCCGGCCGGAGAGGGGTTGCGCCGTAGCGGCGCCCGGGCGGGCGATGATATCTTTGTCACCGGCAGCCTCGGAGACGCTGCGCTTGCCCTGAACCGGTTGCAGCGTGGATTGCCCGAACCGCCGGACGCCGTGCTGCTCAAGGAGCGTCTCGAGAGGCCGCAGCCGAGAGTGGAGGCAGGACTTGCCCTGAGGGATGTAGCCACCAGCGCCATCGATATCTCCGACGGTCTGTTGGCGGACCTGGGGCGCGTGCTTGAAGCCAGTGGGGTCGGCGCCCGGCTGGAATTGGTGAATATCCCTCTCTCCAAGGCCGTCGCCGCAGAGGTCCATGCAACGGGCGACTGGTCGATAGGCGTGGCCGGCGGCGACGACTACGAGCTCTGTTTCACGCTCCCCCCGGGGCGGCGTTCGCAAGTGAACGAACTCTCCGGGCGGCTGAATCTGTCGATGACACGGATCGGACGCATCGAAGAAACGCCGGGACTGCGCTGTTTCGGTATGGATGGCGGCCTGTGGGCGCCGAGCCATGACGGCTATGAGCATTTTTCTGCAAATGGGTGAGAAATCCAGGCCGAAGATGAGAAACCCGGTGCATTTGGTTGCATTCGGTTTCGGCAGCGGCCTGTTGCCCAAGGCGCCCGGCACCTATGGCTCCCTGGTGGGGGTGCCGGTCTATCTGTTGATCCGGTCGCTCTCGACCGGCTATTATTTAATCACCGTCCTGGCCGCTTTTGTGTTGGGTGTCTGGATCTGTGAGCGGACTTCCCGCGATCTCGGGGTGCATGATCACCAGGGTATCGTGTGGGACGAGATCGTAGGTTATCTGGTGGCGATGGCGGCCGCCCCCACGGGGTGGGGGTGGGTGGTGGTCGGTTTTCTACTGTTTCGGTGGTTCGATATCGTCAAGCCCTGGCCGATACGCTGGATCGACAACAAGGTGGGGGGCGGTCTCGGGATTATGTTGGATGATCTGCTGGCGGGTATCTTTGCCGCCGTTGCAATGGCCTTACTCGACTATACGGGGTGGTTTTGAATGAGAAACGGATTATTGGCCGTGCTGATGCTGATCGGTATCGCTCCTTGCCAGGTCTTCTCGGCCGAACGGATTATCGTTGAGGCGCTGTTTACCGGCAAGGCGATGGTCAGGGTGGATGGCGTCAGAAGGTTGCTGAAACGCAATCAGCCCTCGCCGGAAGGTCTGCTGCTGATTTCAGCGACCAGCAAGGAGGCGGTCATCGAACTGGATGGGGAACGCCGGGTCTATCCGTTGGGAGGCCACATCACCACGCGCTTTTCCACGCCTGAACACCTCACCGCCAAGGTCTGGCGCGACCAGGCCGGCGCCTATGCCACGGTAGGGACGATCAACGGACTGACCGTGAATTTCCTTGTGGATACCGGCGCAACCGCTGTCGCCATGCATGCAAACCAGGCAAAGCGTCTGGGTATCTCCTATCGGATTGAGGGTAAACCGATCTATGTCAATACGGCCAATGGGACCACCCCCGCCTATGAAGTGACCCTGGATCGGGTTCAGGTCGGGGATATCACCCTGCGCCGGATCAGGGGCTTTGTCATCGACAGCATCGGCCCGGGAAGGGTCCTGCTCGGAATGAGCTTCCTCAAGCGGGTGAAGATGGAGAATAGGGGCGAGGTGTTGCTCCTGGAGCGGAAATTCTGATCAATCAAACAGGATCAGTGATTTTATCCCGCTCGATCAGCGCATAGGCCGAATGGTTGTGAATCGACTCGAAATTCTCCGATTCGACGGTATAGGCGCTGATCCGTTCCTCGCCATTCATCTGAACGGCGATATCCCGCACCATGTCTTCGACAAACTTCGGGTTGTCGTAGGCGTGTTCAGTGACAAACTTTTCGTCGGGTCTCTTGAGTAGTCCGTAGAGTTCGCATGAGGCCTGACCCTCGACCATGTCGATGATCTCTTCGATCCAGATAAAGCCGTTGGTCCTGGCCTGAACGGTCACGTGGGAGCGTTGGTTGTGTGCGCCGCGGTCCGAGATCTTCTTTGAACAGGGGCAGAGGCTGGTTACCGGGATCACCACCTTGATCTCGATGATGGGTTTACCCCCATGGATTTCGCCAATCAGGGTAACGTTATAGTCGAGCAGGCTTTTTACCCCTGAAACCGGCGCGGTTTTGTTGATAAAGAAGGGGAAATTCATCTCGATATGGCCGGATTCCGCTTCCAGACGATCGGTCATTTCGGCCAGCATATCCTTGAACGATTCCACGGTGACTTCCGTTTCGTGGCTGTTCAGGATCTCCACGAAGCGGGACATGTGGGTGCCTTTGAAGTTGTGCGGCAGATTCACGTACATGTTGAAATTCGCAATGGTGTGCTGCTCTCCCTCGCTACGGTCTCTGATCCTCATGGGGTGGCGGATATCCTTGATGCCGACCTTATTGATGGCGATCCGGCGGGTATCGGCGCTGTTCTGCACATCGGCTATCTGGGAGCCGCTAAGGGGAGTCTTGTCGAACATATTGGTGCTTCCTGCCCCACCGTGCGGGGTGTGGGCTTGTGATGAAATCAGTGTTGCAAGGGTATCCAGTGTACTGTCTCATACTAATGCGCGCCTCTGATATCACGCATTAGTTATGAGACAGTACACGGGACCACTCAATGGGAACAACTGATAGAACATCAGGTATTTTTAACCTGAATCCGCGAACCCATGGATTGAGAATTCAGTTGCGACAACCGAACCCCGGAATATAGGGGCGGACAGAAAATTATCCCCAGAATCGGGGGGTGGAGTCAAACCTCTTCTCAAGAGGGGTCAGTGTTTTCGGGCCGTAATGTATTGCGCGATCCATCGCAACGGATCTGCCTCGGCGTTGAAATCCTCAAGGTTCCATAGGGCCTCCCGCAGTAGTTCGTCCACTTTTTCCTTGGCGCCATGCAGACCCAGCAGTGAAGAATAGGTCGGCTTTTGCTGGGCGATATCCTTGCCCTTGGTCTTGCCGAGCGTTTCGGTGTCGCCTTCCACATCCAGGATGTCGTCGCGGATCTGGAATGCCAAGCCGATGCATTTGGCATAGCGATCGAGATGGGTGGTCAGTGACTTTTCAGCCGTTGGATTGAGTTGGCTGCTGATGCGCACAGCGGCGCGGATCAGTGCGCCGGTCTTATGAATGTGCAGGCTTTCCAATTCGGCCAGGTTGAGCTCTTTGCCCACCGCCTCCAGATCGATGGCCTGCCCACCTGCCATGCCGCGAGAACCACTGGCGCGCGCCAGGGTCTCGATCATGGCCAGCCGGGTTCGGGCGTCGGCCTGCATGCGCTGGTCGCAGCAGAGGCACTGAAACGCCAGGGTCTGCAGAGCATCGCCGACCAGGATAGCCGTTGCCTCATCGTAGGCGCGGTGACAGGTGGGCCGGTTGCGCCTCAGGTCGTCATCATCCATGGCCGGTAGATCGTCATGGACCAATGAATAGGTGTGGATGAACTCTATCGCACAGGCAGGGGTATCGAGCCGTTCCTGCGATATACCCAGCGCCCGACCGGCCGCATAAACCAGTAACGGCCGGATGCGCTTGCCGCCGTTGAGTGAGGCGTATCGCATCGCTTCATGCAGGCGTGTCGGCAGGGTGCCGTTGTTGGGGAGAAGCCGGTCCAGGGAGTGCTCGACACGTTGTCGGCACTGACGTGCGAAATCATCCAGCGCTTCATTCGTTGTCATCGGAGAAGGGCTCCAGGGCGGATGTTCGAGCGTCACCGTTGAGAATACGGACCTTCTGCTCCGCTTCTTGCAACGCCTCTTGGCAGACACGGGTCAGGGTCACGCCCCGCTCGAACGATTGCAGGGACTCCTCGAGAGACTGATCACCCTGCTCCAGGGATTCGACCAGGGTCTCCAACTCCTTCAACGCCTTTTCGAAGGTGGGTGTTTTCTGTTTTCTAGGCACGTTTCTCTTTACAGTCATTGTTTCATTAACCCGGCCGTGTGGTTTTATTGATTGAGAACGCCACCTACATATCCGACGCTAAAACTAACCTACCCTATGATGGGGGTCAATGATGGCGAAAATCCTGATACGCTTAATGTTGAAACGATGGCGGTTTTCATAGGATGAGGAAAGGCATGGATCAAGGCTCGCCAGCCATATCGCAGGTGTGTAAACTCCCCGCCGTTGAGTTATAGATACCATAGGATCGACAGAGCAAGATGAGTGGCAGTTACGACGCTTCTGATATCGAGGTCCTGAGTGGCCTGGAGCCGGTGCGTAAGCGACCGGGGATGTATACGGATACCAGTCGACCCAACCATCTGGCCCAGGAGGTCATAGACAACAGTGTTGACGAGGCGGTGGCCGGCTATGCCAAATCGATCGAGGTCACGCTGTATAAAGACGGTTCACTGGAAGTGGTGGATGACGGTCGCGGCATGCCGGTGGATATCCATCCCCGGCAGGGGGTGCCGGGTGTCGAGGTTATCCTGACCAAACTGCATGCCGGCGGCAAGTTTTCCAACAAAAGCTACCAGTTCTCCGGTGGTCTGCACGGTGTGGGGGTCTCGGTGGTGAACGCCCTTTCCAAGCATCTCGAGGTCTGGGTTCGTCGAGGCGCCCGGGAGTACAATATGGCCTTCGCGGATGGCCACAAGGTCTCGGACCTGGAAATCGTGGGCAAGGTGGGGCGCGGCAATACCGGCACTCGGGTGCGATTTTGGCCGGATGCGGGCTATTTTGACAGCCCACGCTTTTCCGTTCGGCGGCTGCGCCATGTCCTCAGGGCCAAGGCTGTGCTCTGTCCCGGCCTGAAGGTCTCCTTTTTTGATGAGAAGAGCGGTGAGCGGGAGGCCTGGATCTATCAGGATGGCCTGCGCGACTACCTGCTGGATGCCTTGCAGGGCGTGGAAAAGATACCGGTGGAGGCATTTGTCGGAGAAATGGCCGGCAACACGGAAACGGCCGCCTGGGCGATTGTATGGCTGCCCGAGGGTGGCGAACCGGTGACGGAGAGCTATGTCAATCTGATTCCCACCTCCCTGGGAGGCACTCATGTGAATGGCTTGCGCACCGGTCTGACCGATGCGGTCAGGGAGTTCTGCGAATTCCGCAACCTGTTGCCCCGCGGGATCAAATTGACCCCGGAGGATGTTTGGAGCCGGGTCTCCTACGTGCTCTCGGTCAAATTGCGGGATCCGCAGTTTTCCGGGCAGACCAAAGAGCGCCTATCGTCGAGGGAATGCGCCGCTTTTGTGTCGGGAGTAACCAAGGATTCTTTCAGCCTGTGGCTGAACCAGCATACCGATGCCGGAGAGCGCATTGCCGAAATGGCCATCGCTTCCGCCCAGAGCCGGATGCGGGCAGGCCGCAAGGTGACGAGAAAAAAGGTTACCCAGGGGCCCGCATTGCCGGGAAAACTCGCCGATTGCAGTACTGTGGATACGGCTCGAAGCGAGCTTTTCCTGGTAGAGGGCGATTCCGCCGGCGGTTCGGCGAAACAGGCAAGAGACCGAGAATTTCAGGCGATCATGCCGTTGCGCGGCAAGATACTCAATACCTGGGAGGTCGAGCATGGCGACGTGATGGCTTCACAGGAGGTGCATGACATCTCCGTGGCCATCGGCGTGGAGCCAGGCTGCGGTGATCTGTCTGATTTAAGGTTCGGCAAGATCTGTATCCTGGCCGATGCGGATTCGGACGGGTTGCATATCGCAACGTTGCTATGCGCCTTGTTTCTGCGTCATTTCAAACAACTGGTTGAGCAAGGGCACGTCTATATCGCTATGCCGCCGCTTTACCGCATTGATGTGGGCAAACAGGTCTTCTATGCGCTGGACGACTCGGAAAAGCAGAGCGTGCTGGATCGTATCGAGGCCGAGAAGCTGCGAGGCAAGGTCAATGTGCAACGATTCAAGGGCCTGGGTGAGATGAACCCGTTACAGTTGCGTGAGACGACGATCCACCCGGATACCCGTCGACTGATACAGTTGACGGTTGAAACAGGAGATAACACAAACAGTGTCATGGATATGATGCTTGCGAAGAAGCGTGCATCCGATCGAAAGAGATGGCTGGAGGAGAAAGGAGATTTGGCGGAAACATCCTGAAGATAGAGTGAAATGAATCCCTATAGCAAAAAACAGGTGAGCGAACAGGACCGTCAGTTGCTTTCGCTGAGCGGTGACTATAGCCGATCGGTGGGGCAGGGCTTGTCGATCTTGCCTGGAGAAATGCGATGACACACGCTATGCAGAGACGCTTGCTCTTTATCGCCATCGGCCTGCTGGGGGGGGTGCTTATATGGATGCTGGTGGTCTGGCGCCCTGCGGGTGAGGAGGCTGGCGAGGCATCCGATGGCCGGTTGTCAACACCGCCCGAGGGGGGTGGATTTTCCCTGGTTTCCTACCGAGGGCCGGTGAACCTGAGCGATTTTCATGGAAAAGTGGTGCTGCTCTATTTCGGCTATACCTGGTGTCCCGATATCTGTCCTACCAATCTGGCAATGATGAGTGCAGCTCTGAATGAGATGCGTTCGGATGAACTCGCCGGGGTACAAGGGATCTTTATCAGTGTCGATCCTCATCGTGACACCCCGCAGCGATTGAAAGCGTATGTCGAATACTTCCATCCGCAATTGCTGGGTCTTACCGGATCCGATGTGGAGATCGCCGTGACGGCAGGGCGTTACGGGGCTGCCTACCGTCCGGTGAAAGAGGATGCTGAAGGCCAATACGCGGTTGATCACACAGCGGATACCTACATCATCGATCGCCGGGGGAAACTGGTTATGGCATTACCCCATGGTTCAGGTGTCGAAGCGTTGCTGGCGGTTATCCGGTCACTGCTTTAGGGAACCAGTGCTTTACTAACCTACTAAATCCAGGGAGTACTAGGGGGCGTTCTCAATTACCTGAGTGAGCGTGATTCTGAGTCATTTTTCGTGCCGGCAAGGCGCGATGAGGCGCAATAGTCATTCTATTGCAACGAATCGCAACGCCGCCGGCGCGGAAAAGGGCCGGAATCACGCCGCGAACGATGATTGAGAACACCCCCTATGCCTATTTCTTCTTCACTCCCACTCTCAGTCGTAGGT
>JAHXHR010000005.1:0-9013 GCA_025656505.1 Candidatus Thiodiazotropha sp. (ex Epidulcina cf. delphinae)
ACGAAACACCCGCTCGTGGTAGGCCTTCAGACCCAGCAGGACATACCCGCCGTCTTCGGCAGGACCCAGCACGGCATCCGCCCCGTCAGATAACCCGTTGAAGGCCTGCCGCAGATGATTCACGGTCAGCGCGGGACAATCCGTCCCCAACAGCACTACCTGACTATAACGCGACAAGGCCTGCCGGACGGCATGCCCCATGCGCTCACCCAGGTCATTCCCCTGTTGCAGAAACAGCGGCAGTCGATGACGACGGGCCAACTGCCGCAAAACCGGGTGATCGGTATCCGGCGTCACCCAGAGTTGCAGCGCATAGGCGGTGTCACTGACAATCCAATGAACTTCTCTTTGTAACAGCCTGACATAGAGTTCGGTGGCCGCCGACTCGCCGATCGCCGGAATCAACCGGGTCTTCACCTGACCGGGGTAGGGGGCCTTGGCAAATATCAGGATAGCGCTGTCTTGGGTCACTAGCCCGGACATATCACCCGGCCGCCGGCATTTTGAATTAACCTTTTGATTTAACATATAATATTTAGACTATTAGCAAAGTGCGAAGTGTTACCGGGCAACGCTGAACGACGAGTTCGGTACGATCATCACGCTCCCGGATGAAACATCCGGGCTGGATCAACCGCCGCGATTAATGATTGTAGCGCTTTGCGAGACGCCCTGGGCTGACACCGAGCCAATAGCCGAGTCGCAACGCCCACATCAACAGAATGGTTTGTAGAATACCCCGCGACTCCCAGCGACGACTGGAGGTGACGAGGTGTTGACGAAGGCAGACCGGAAAGGCAATCCGCTTCAGGCGGCGACTGATCTCTATATCCTCCATCAGGGGTTGTTCCGGAAACCCCCCCACCTGATCGAACAGTCGACGGTGCATGAAGATGCCTTGATCCCCCGTCGCAATACCGCTGAACCGGGAACGCCAATTCATCATCCGTTCCACGACGCGCAACATGGGATGGGAACCACTGAACCTGACGTCGAAGCGTCCCCAAACCGGCGCATCCTGTGACAGCGGAGCGATCACCCCCTCCAGCCCCCTATCAACCCAGGTATCGGCATGCAGGAACCACAACAGATCGCCGGACGCTTTAAACGCACCCAGATTCATCTGACGCGCCCTTCCCGGCGAGGTTACCAGGAGTTGATCGACATAGGGGCTCAATTGCGAGACCAGTGACTCGTCACTCCCGCCATCCACCAGGATCAACTCATGACCCCGTGATCGAAAGAACTGCAGTCCACCCAGACACTGTTCCAGCAACTCGCCCTCATTGAGACAAGGAATGACGATACTGAGTCTGGCCGGCATCGACAAAAAACCCTAAGCCCTAAGGCGCCCTTCAGTCATTGAGTGCACCGCCGCAGCTACTACCCTGACCGGCCGTACAACCATAGCAATGTTCGGCAACCTGAATGGAGATACCCTGCAGATCGACATCGAACAGATCCCGTAACCGGGGTTGAAACCTGTCACCCGTCTTGAGGTGAATCTTCAACATCTGGTTGAAATCGCAATCGTAAAGATAACCCCGCCAATCGACGCTCAACAGGTGACGGCACATCACGTTTTCCATATTGGCGGGGTGGTAGGCGTCCCGCAGCAGTTGCAGGTAATCGTCGAACTCGCCTTTCGACTGCAGATAGCTGCCGAACCGTTGTATCGGCATATTGGTTATGGTGAACAGTTGGTTGAAGCGAATGCCGTAGCGCTCAAGCAACTGTTTCCTGTACTCCGTCTCCAAAGGACCCTGGGGAGGTGGAAGACTGGGTCCCAGCGGATTGTAGACCAGATTGAGCTCCAATCCACTGCCGGCCGTCCCATAGCCGAGACGATTCAATTTGATCAAGGCATCGATACTGCCGGAATAGCTCCCCTTGCCGCGCTGACGATCGACATTCTCCTGCAGATAGCAGGGCAGAGAAGCCACCACTTCCACCCGCTGTTCAGCAAGAAACCCGGCCAGTTCCTCCTGTCCCGCCTCCTGAAGAATAACCAGATTGCTGCGATCGACGACATGCACCCCCGATCGCCTCGCCTGCTCGACCAGAAAACGGAAATTGGGATTCAGTTCGGGCGCGCCTCCCGTCAGATCAAGGCGTTTGAGCTGATGCCTGTGCAGGAATGCCAACACATCCTCTGCCGTGTTACGACTCATCTCTTCCTTACGCTTGGGTCCGGCATTGACATGACAATGGATGCAGGAAAGATTGCAACGAAACCCCAGGTTGACCTGCAGGGTCTCGAGTCTCCCCCGACTGACGGAAGGAAAACTGCTGGGTTGGAGTAGATGAACGGTATCAAGCATGTCTATTCTCAGGTTGAGCGATGACGATGGTCTTTTTGTGCAACATTTTCAGGTAAAGAATTGCCTAACCCCCCGTAGTGCATTGAAAAAAATATCGACGCAGGGGAAACCGACAGTGGTGCGCTCACCCTGTGCAAAGTGGTCCCCTCCGATAGATACGTCCGACTGCGACCAATGGATGTTTCGAGCCATTCAATAATATGTTGCACACATCGCTTGAATGCAACATATTAGGTCGCCGGTCCAGGCTAATCAACAGTGAGTATGAAGCCCGTATTTTTACTTAAAATCAATTGGTTAAGTTATCCATAAAACCTTGGGAAAACCCGGATATACCCTTACAGATAATTCTTTCTGACTATACCCAGAGGGTTATAGATTATGCGGCAGGTCATTGCTCAAGTGAATATGACCTGCAATTTGATGATACCAAGAAGGTTATTCAAGCATCCTGATTGGTCTTGATGCCAGTTAAGGCTATAACACGATTTTTAAAATCTTCGTATTCAACACCTTCACCGGATTTCAAAGAAGATATACGTGTAGAATCTATTGGTTGAAGGCGACTCTCTTTGTGCCATTTCCATATCAATTCTATCAACATTGACAACAGTCCAGCATTCAACATAACCTTCAGCCTTTGCTTTCTGGTGACTCTTTTCCGCTTCACCTACACGGTTATGAATGTTTGAAAAATCAGTGCCGCCTTTTACTTCAATGGCTATCACATTCCTAATGCTGGATGCATTCATTTCTTCACGGATAACAATATCCGGGTCAGGCGCAAATTCTATGAATACTTTTCTATCTGCTGCATTGGTAATTTGTATTTGACCTGATGTTGATTCGGTTGCAGCATGTTCAACAATTTCATGTATTGCCTCAAATACATCAACAATACCAGCAACACCCTTCTTTACGTTAGCACCACCCCGCAACTGCGGACCAACAGTTAAAAGGGTCAAATCATCAAGCAATTCTTTGCTGACTCTATCAACTCCAATTCCATCAAGTAAGGCACATGCACTGCCAACCATGCCAACACAAAGGTCAGGCAGTCTATCTTTATTTCTATCGGTCAAGATTCCTTTCACTTCCATTGACTTGAAACCAGATACACCGAACTTGGTTGTATAGAATTCCTTCTGACTGAAACCAAGCAGCAAGCGGTAGTAACCTAATAGGAAAGGATTTATTTCCAACATGCATGGCATGGAAAATACCAGTTCGCCACGCAGACCACGTTTAGCAAGTGCTTTTAAACTATCTTGCGGCACATATTCTGCAAGTTGATTATCAAGGGTTGGAAGGTCTATATCATCAACAGTTTTGCTCAATGCATCCTGAAGATACACGCTTCTGATTTGACCAAGTGCGTATGAGAAATCAATCTGCAATGCTGGTGAGGGAATATTTACATCCGGCATTAAACAGCAATCCTAATAATTCTATCTTCCGTGGCACTCAACCTTTCCGCTGCCAATGCAACGTATTCAGGATTAAGTTCTACGCCTACATACCTTCTATGCTGTTCAAGGCATGTTACCCCAACAGTTCCAGAACCGAAAAACGGGTCAAGCACATAATCACCGGGTTTTGTGGATGCCAGTATGCAGGGTTCAATTAATTGCGTGGGGAATGTGGCGAAATGCGCACCGGGGAACCCTTGTGTATTGATGTTCCATACGCTTCTGCGGTTGCGTAATTTCTTATTTAAACCAATTTCTTTAACCGCTTCATAATCGTAATAATACCGTTCAGACTTGGTAAGCATGAACAAGTATTCGTGCGCCCTTGTTGGTCTATCCTTCACGCTTTCAGGCATAGCATTAGGTTTATGCCATACAATATCACTTCTCAAATACCATCCGTCATCTTGCAAGGCGAATGCTAATCGCCACGGAATCCCTTGAAGGTCTTTTGGTTTCAATCCTTCCGGGGTATCAGGTCTAACGGTCATTGCTCTTGCAGGATTCTTCTTATCATTTGCACGATAGCCACGGTTGCCACTGGTGTATCCATCACCAATATTCAACCAAAGGGTTCCATCGTCACGAAGAACCCGCTTCACTTCATTGAAGATTGCAACAAGGTGGTTGATGAATTGAGGTAAGGTGGTTTCTAAACCTATCTGACCTTCGATACCATAGTCACGAAGTCCCCAATACGGTGGTGAAGTGACCACGCATTGAACAGAATTAGAAGGCAGTTGTTGAAGTGCATGGATAGCGTCACCCTCAAAGATTACGGAATCATCCAAGGTGAATTTATCGGGTGCTGATACCTTCTTTCGCTTCATAGTTATTGATAATGATTCTTATATGGATTGCCATGCTTTAAGCACTGAAATTGTACCAGATGGTTGGTGGCTCGTCAGCGTCTGACTTGGTAGAATATCCGCTTAATGTCCCAGTAGCTCAGTAGGATAGAGCGTCTCCCTCCTAAGGAGAAAGTCGGGGGTTCGAATCCTCTCTGGGACGCCATTTTTACACCAATTCTTCACCAGAAGAATTATTAACCAACAATCCCTTGATTATAAAGGGATAATTAGATGGTGCTTTCTTCTCCTAAGCGATGGGTCACAGGTTCGACTCCTGTCGAGGGCGCCAGTCAGACCGAAGGATCATCCCTTGGCCCGGTACGCCTGTTTGTGAATACGCCATACCCAATTCTCGGCAATCTTCTCCTGATCCTGTTTGTCGGCTACGCCTGCCTGGGCGCCGACACGCCGGCCGCCGTCATCGATGGACAGGTTGCGGCCGTTCATGACGGCGAGCGAATTACACTCAGGCTTGCGGATGGTCGGCGGCGGCAGATCAGGCTATTGGGCATCCGTGTCTCCACCGACAACAGGCGTATGGCAGGCATTGCCAGACGTCATCTGCAAACCCTGCTGGCCGGACGATATGTCAGCATCGATTATCGAGCGCTTCTACCCAGCGGGGTGATACTCGGGAGAGTCCTGCACGGCGGCTCAGACATTGCCTTACGCATGATTCAGGCGGGACTGGCCGAGGTGGCGGACAAGCGGAGGCTGGAGCCCGCGCTGTTGGAGCGCTATCTGGCGTCGGAGACCCTGGCGCGTTCGAAAGGCATGGGGTTCTGGCAAACATCAAGATAGCCCTGCAAGACCGTCCCATGGGAAAGTCGGGAAAACGGCCCTTCAACCTGAAAACCGTAGGTCAGTATCAGGATGACGTAGTCAACTACGGTTTTTAGGTTGAACCTAAAAACCGTAGTTGGACGGGGTGAAGTGTGCGCTTGCGGTGGTGCGGGGCAAGGCGCAACGACGCGGAATAGTCATGCTATTCCAAGACGTTGCAACGCAGCCATGCGCCACCGCAAGCGTGCAATTCATCCCGTAGCTTGGTTCACCCGGCCGGTGAATAGGCAAATCGAAGTCAATCGTTTGCCTATCAGTAGCTTAGTATCAGGATGGAGCGGTCAACTGCGGTTTTTAGGTTCAAGAGTCCTTCTTACGGAGACGTTTCAAATTCTCGCACAGGGCGGCTTCGAGCGCCTTGTAGACCTTCAATTGAGCAGCTTGATAACGAGTCCGGGGTTCGCCGACCAATTCAAGGCGCGCGCCAAAATAGGCCAGGTCCGCTTCCAGAGAGATCGGATTCAGATTAACCCTTAATTTGTTGCGCTGTTTGCCGGACAATATTTCAAACCCCATGCACAAGTGTACCTCGTCATAGATACTGTGACATTCAGAGCCGCCCAAATGCGCCGGAACGCCCCGCAGGAAGCGCCCTTGAGGTGCAAGGCGCGGCATGCCTTGTGCCTAACCCCTTCTCGGCACGCTGAATGTTACAGGATCTATGACGAGGTACACCAGTGTAGCAGAGCTACCCTGTGAATCGAGATGCCGGTTAGTCTGAAATTATTTCGACACTCGCTGTCAAACGCTCTGCCTGTGCTAACATTTGCTGATAGCAGCCCAAGAATAAGTAATTCCACTGCATCCCTGACGGGCGATACATAACAATGAGCAATATCCTGGATTTACTCAGATCCACCTCCGCCTTTTCCGGCGGCAACGCCACCTTTGTCGAAGACCTCTACGAATCTTACCTCAAAGACCCTGAGAGTGTCCCGGCTGACTGGCGCAAACAGTTCGATCTGTTACCCGGCCAGGGACGGATCGATACGGCTCATGAGCCGATCAAACAGCGTTTCCTGCACCTGGTAAAGGAGAAACGCTCCGCCACCGCGACCCATCAGGAGAGCCTCTCCCCAGGCGCTGCGGAACAGCAGGCCTCTGTGCTGCGCTACATTAACGGCTATCGCATGCGCGGTCACCAGAATGCCGACCTCGACCCTCTCAAGCTGCGTGAACCCGTGCATGTGGACGATCTCGATCCGGCTTACCACAAGCTGGATAAGATCGATCCGAATACCATCTTCAATACCGGCTCGCTGTTTGCCCCGGAGCGGATGCCGATGCGCGACATCATCGAACTGATGAACAAGAGCTACTGCGGCAGTGTCGGCACCGAATACGGCCACATCACCGATACCAAACAGAAGCGCTGGATTCAGGAGCGCATCGAACAGCGCCACCTGTTTCAGAAATTCAGCACCCGGGAAAAAATCTGGCTGCTGACACTGCTGACGGCAGCCGAGGGTATCGAAAAATATCTGCATACCCGCTACGTGGGGCAGAAGCGGTTCTCCCTCGAGGGCGGCGAATCGCTAATCCCTTTGCTGGACGATCTGATCCAGCATGCCGGCAGCAACGACATCAACGAAGTGGTCATCGGCATGGCCCACCGCGGTCGCATCAATGTACTGACCAATATCCTGGGTAAACCGCCTCAAGAGATTTTCGATGAGTTCGAGGGCCGGGTATCGGTAGCCCCTCATCGCCTTGCCGGCGACGTCAAATATCATATGGGATTCTCGACGGACATCGATACCCCCGGCGGCATCGTACATCTTGCGTTGGGTTTCAATCCTTCCCACCTGGAGATCATCAATCCGGTCATCGAAGGCTCGGTGCGGGCGAGACAGCGCCGCCGGGGCGATCACGACGGTTCCCGGGTGCTGCCCGTACTGATCCACGGCGACTCGGCCTTTGCCGGTCAGGGGGTGGTCATGGAGACCCTCAATCTCTCCCAGACCCGCGGTTACACCACCGGGGGTACGGTGCATGTCATCACCAACAACCAGATCGGCTTCACCACCAGCAATCCGCTGGATACCCGTTCCACCCTCTACTGCACCGACGTGGCGAAAATGGTGCAGGCGCCGATTTTTCACGTCAACGGCGACGATCCCGAGTCGGTTATCCATGTCACCCGCCTGGCCCTGGATTTCCGCATGCGTTTTCACAAGGACGTGGTGATCGACGTGGTCTGCTATCGCCGTCTCGGACACAATGAGGCGGACGAGCCGGCGGTCACCCAGCCTGAGATGTACCGCAAGATCCGCAACCATCCCACCGTACGCACCCGCTATTCGGAAAAACTGGTGCAGGAGTCGGTCATCACCCCCCAGACGGCGCACGACCTGGTGGATAAGTATCGGGAATCGTTGGAGGGCGGCGTGGTCGCGGCTCGACCGGTGACCTGCGCCCTGCACCACCCCTACGCGGTCAGGTGGAACAGTTTCAAGGGCATCGAGTGGGACCATCCCTGCGATACCGGCCTCGCGGCGAAACGCTTCGATCAGCTCGCGGAACAACTGCTCCATGTTCCCGGCGGCTTCGAACTCCACCCCAGGGTCGAGAAGATCTGGACCGAACGGCGGCGCATGGCCGGCGGCGATCAGATGATCGACTGGGGTTTCGCAGAGAATATGGCCTACGCTTCCCTGCTGGCCGAGGGGGTACCCGTCCGTCTTTCCGGTCAAGACTCGGGACGCGGCACCTTTTTCCACCGCCACGCAGTGCTGCACAACCAGCGGAACGGCGACACCCTGATACCCTTGCAGCACTTGAGCCCCGATCAGGCCGACTTTCTGGTCATCGATTCGCTGCTGTCGGAGGAGGCAGTGCTCGGCTATGAGTATGGCTACGCCACCGCAGAACCCAACTCCCTGACCATTTGGGAGGCCCAGTTCGGCGATTTCGCCAACGGCGCCCAGGTGGTGATCGACCAGTTTATCAGCTCCGGCGGCGAGAAATGGGGTTTGCTGTGCGGCTTGGTGATGTTCCTGCCCCACGGTTACGAGGGCCAGGGCGCGGAACACTCCTCGGCCCGCCTGGAACGATTTCTGCGGCTCTGTGCCAACCACAACATTCAGGTCTGCTCACCCAGCACCCCGGCACAGATCTATCATCTGCTGCGCCGGCAGATGCTACGCCCCTTCCGGCATCCGCTGATCGTAACGACACCCAAGAGCCTGCTTCGGCATCGTCTGGCGACATCCCCCAAACAGGAACTGCTCGACGGCGCTTTTCAAAACATCATCGATGAGATCGACGATATCGATCCAAAAAAGGTGAAACGCCTGGTGATGTGCGCCGGTAAGGTCTATTACGAGCTGTTGGAGACACGCCGCTCCCGGGGTCTGGACGATGTAGCGATCATTCGCATCGAGCAGCTCTACCCCTTTCCACAGAAGGCGTTCGATAAGGTCATCAGACGTTATAAAATCCTGAAGATGGTCATCTGGTGCCAGGAGGAGCCGCAAAACCAGGGCGCCTGGGATCAGATCAAACACCACTTCTATCCGCTGACCGCCAA